>JACQWT010000143.1 GCA_016209145.1 Deltaproteobacteria bacterium
GAAGTTCTGCGTGGGGGCTTTCTCGGGGTCGCAGGCGTCGGCGCCGTGACCACCGATGCTCGACGAGATGATGCCGATGTGAATGTCGTTGATCGAGTCGAACTCGCGCCACGTGTTCGAGGGACACTCCGCCGCCGGATCCTGCGGCTGGCTCTGTGCCGGCTTGCCACTCTGGTCCACGCACCGGGGGTTGACGAGCGAGCCGACCAGATCCGGCACGGCCTCCTTCAGGATTCGCTGCTTGTCGGCCATCGACCGCGAGTTGTCGATGACGAGGAGCAGGTCGATCTTGTCGACCGAGCTCTGCGTCAGGCGCTCGACGATCTGCGAGTAGGAGCCGGCCGGGATGTCGCCGCTGCCCTCGTCCCCGCAGGCTGCTGCCCCGAGGAGGCCGCCAAGGCACGCCACGAGCGCGACGCTTGCGTTGCGTCCAGGTTTCCACGTTTTCGCGTCCGCTCGGTTCATGGCGGCGACCCCTTGCACTGGGAGGCATAGTGGCCTTGGAGCCTCCCACACTTGATCTCGTCGCCGTCGTGCCACTCGGTGCCGTCCCGCACGCAGTACTTGCCCGTCACCCGCGTCTCACCGATGCCGAGGTTCTTCATGATCTCCCGGCAGACGAAGCCGTCCGGGCAGTCGCAGAAATCGAAGTCCGGTTCCTCCGGGGCGTCGTCGACAACGCCGCAGCGGCAAGAGCAGTAGACGGCCTTGGGCTCGGCGCCGAAGGCGTCCCGCTTCGAGTCCGCCGAGCACTGGCCGCAAACCTCCACGGCCACCGGGACGTCGCTGCCGGGCACGTAGCAGTGCTCCGGGGTGCCCTCGGCGGGAGCGCAGACCGAGATGGCGCACATGCTCCCCTTGTCGACCTGCTCCCCGCAGGAGTAGCCCTCCATGGCGCAGTCGGCATTGCTGTTGCACTCGCAGTACCTGCCCGACGGGTTGCACTTCAGGCCGTGGCAGTCCTCCTGGTTTGTGCCGTCCGGCGCGTTCTTGCCCGGATCGCAGGCCGGCGCGATGACGCCCGCTTGCTTGCACTTCTCCCCCCCGCAATCGGAGTCGCCGCCGCAGGGCATGGGCTTGTTCTGTCCGTTCGGGCAGGTCACCCGGCCCTGGAAATGGTTGACCAGGCAGACGCCCGTCCCGCACTCGCTGTGCCCCGTCTCGATCGTGGACTCGGAGAGCTTGAACCCCGCGAAGTCGTGGCGATACTCCAGTGAGGGCGTGCAATTCTCGCCCATGTAGTCGGTCGCGGACTCGCAGCCGAGGGCACCGAGCGCGGCGAGCAGCGCCGCGGGCCATGCGAGGTGGCGCATGGTCACTTCCCCTTGGCTTCCTCGATGCGCTTGATGGTTCCAAGCTCGCTGCCGAACAGCGTCTCGCGCGATCCGGTGCCCCAGGTCGGCTCCGGGCCGCCGGGGCCCTGCTGGCCGGCCTGCCCGTCGTCGCCGCTCTTGCCCGCGGTGCCCGAGTCGCCCCTTTCGCCCTTGCAGCCCTGGCCATCGGGGCCGCCCTTGCCGCCCGCTCCGCCGCTGCCGCCCCGGCCCGCGAACCCGCCGGGGCCGGCGTCACCGCCCACGCTCGCGACGATGAGCCTGCCCTTGAGCTTGTCGGCCGCGGCCTCGTCGAGCATGACCTGGATGGCGCCGCCGATGCCGCCGTCGCCACCGCTGTTGCCCGAGGTGCCGTCGGTGCCGCCGCCGCCCTTGCCGCCCTTCTCGCACTGGCCCGAGGCGTCGTAGCCCTTCGAGCCGTCCGTCCCATCCCGGCCGGGCACGCCGCGGGCTCCGCTCTGGCCCTTGGACACGATGCGCACGCTCTGGTCGGCCGACTGGCTGATGACGTAGCGGCGCACGCCCTGGCTGCTGTCGATGCGAATCAGGGCCGCGTCGGGGTAGAAGGGGGTCGAAAGGGCGGTCACGAATACCTTGAGATCTGGCCCGGGGCGGCCGTTCGCGCCGTTGGCGTCCGCGCTCTTCGTGCGCAGCGTGAGCAGGCCGCCGAGCGCCTTGGCCTCGTCGTTCGCCTCGTTGCCCGGCGTCTTGAGGATGTTCTCGCGCATGCACTGGTAGACGGGCTTGAGCTCGCTCTCGCCCTCCATGCTCTTGAGGGCTTGGCCGTCGATGGTCGCCTCGATCCAGCCCTTGAGCGTCATGCCCGTGCTCGCGGTGTCGAGCGGGTTGGCCCCCGGCAGCCACACCCACTTCTCCTTCTCGTCGGTCTGGGCCCCGGAGCTCCCGGTGATGCGCACGGTCTCGGGATCGATGACCGCGTCGGACTTGCCCATGCAGCCGAGCTGGCGGTTCACGCTGCTGCAGCTCGTGCCGTCCTTGAGCTTCGCCGTCAGCTCGACCTGAAACGGATCTCCGGGGCAGTAGAGCAACTGGCCGGACGTCGGCCGCACGTTGACGTTGACCACGCTGCGCGGATCGAGCGTGACGTGCGAGGGGCCGCACGCGGCCACCCCGCCCACGCAGCCCACCACCAAGCCGGACACGACGACCAGATCGCCCACGTTTCTCATTGCCTGCCTCCCTTTGCCTTGCCGCCGGCACTTCACGTCGCCGGCGACGAGCTCCATCACACGCCGCCACTTGCCGGGACGGTCATGCCCGGCGAAGGACTGCTCGGCGCGGCCTGCCCCCCACCGGGCCGCCGCCGCGTCGGATCGATGCCGGCGGCCTTGGCGCGCCAGCACCCGCGCGACACGTTCTGCCAGACGCCGCTCACCACGACGGCCTTGAGCAGGACACGCCGGTTGCGCGGCTCGTCCACGTCGTCGCCGCGATCGATCGCGGGGCACAGCTCGCCGTAGCCGATGGGGACCAGACGGCTCGACGCGATCCCGTGCTGCGCGAGCGTCCCGGCGACCGCGCGGGCCCGCCGCTCCGTGAGCTCGGCGTTGTAGCGCGGCTCGCCCTTGCTCGACGCATGGCCCTCGATCTCGACGCGCGCGATCTCCGGGTGCGCGGAGAGCACGCGCGCCACCTCCGCGATGGTCTCGCGTGCCACCGGCGTTAGCTCGGCCGAGTCCAGGGCGAAGTCGATCTTGCGCGTCTCGGGCACGTAGATGGTCGAGGAGCCCTCGTCGTATGCGACGGCACTTGCCGCCGGGAGCTCGTCCGGGCAGCCGTCCTCGTCGCGGTAGCCGTTGGGGGTCTCGGGCGCGTCCGGGCACCGGTCGACGGCATCGGCGACTCCGTCCTGGTCCCGGTCCGGCGAGGGGCAGCCGTCGCCCGGCTCGGGCGGCAGGTTGTCCTCGGCGCCGTCGGGGCACCCGTCCTTCGCGTCCGCGACGCCGTCCCCGTCCGAGTCGGTCGTGGGGCAACCGTCGCTCGGATCGGGCGGCTGGCCGTCCTCCTTCGCGTCGGGGCACTTGTCGTCGGCACCGGCGATCCCGTCCTGATCGGGATCGCGCGCGGGGCAGCCGTCGTTGGCCTTGGGAGGCAGGCCGTCCTCGGGCTCGTCCGGGCAGCCGTCGTCGATGTCCGCGGCGCCGTCCTCATCGCGGTCGCCGCCGCGGCTGGCGACCTCGTAGACGGGAACCGGAGGAGCGCCGCCGCAGGCCGAGGCCAGCGCCCACACGAGCCCGCACAGCAACCCAGCGCCTCCCGCGCGCCACGCCATAATGGAACCGTATAGGATGGTGCGACGTGGGCGTCAAGCGAGCTTCTCGCGCTGCGGCCCTCTGCGGCCGCGCCGGGCAGGGCTGCCGAGGAGCGTCACCCGGCGTCGCGCTGGCGCCACAGCGCGCCCGCGAACGCCTCGAGGTCCCGCAGCCCGGCCTCGAGGCCGGCGACAATGACCTGCGAGCGCAGATCGCCATACCGATGCACGATGAGGTTGCGCAGGCCGGCGGCGCCGGCCAGCTCCACCGCCAGCTCGTCCGGGATGTACCCCGAGCTCGCCAAGAGCGCGAACGCTGCCGCCGGGCCCTCGACGACCCCGAGCTGGTCGTCCGCGCAGACGTGTACGGCCAGATCGATGCAGGCCTGGATGGCCTGCTGGAGGTCCATCAGGACCACGTTGCGCAGATCCTGCGTCGGAGTCGAGCGCCTCCGCCGCCAAGGGCAGGCGCGCACGGATGCGGGCGACGTGGTGCCGCACCGTCCCCGTCTTCGCCCGCAGGATGTCGCGGTCGACCATGGTGCGGCCCGCCGCCGCCCGGCGCATGCGCGGCGGCCCAGACAGCCATCGCGTGGTCCATCACTGTGCGCGCGTACTCCCAGTCGAACCGCTCCAGCATGGTACGTTCGATCAAGCGACGGGTGCGTGCCGGGTCGCGGTCGAACAGCTTGCGTCCCCGGCGCAGAACCTGGAAACGCAGCGTAGGTGTGGCCGCCTCGATGTTCACGAGATGGACGTCGCGCCCCGCGGCTATCCCCAGGTGTCCGATCAGCGTGGCGAGCTCGGCTTGTGCGCAGCGCTCGGCGCGCCGGTCAGAGTACCGCACCGCGACGTCCAGATCGCTGTCGGCCCGCAGGCGGTCCTGCGCCACGGAGCCAAAGGCGAAGGCCGCCGCAAACCGGGCGTCTGCCTGCAGCAGTCGGGCGAGCGCCTCCAGGCCCTTCGCGTACCCTGCCGCGCTTGCCGTCATGACCGCAATGCTACTTCATCCTTCTACGAGATGCTCGCGAAGGATGTGGAGGAGATCGAGAGGATAGGCGCGAAGAGCAGGCCGTAGCCGCCCGCCTACTTCCCCCACCGCTCGGCGATCTTGCGCTGGGCCTCCTGCCAGCGCGTGGCAAAGAGGTAGCTCGGCGAAACCGTGTCCTCGTAGTGGTCGCCGTCGTGCTCCGAGAGCAGGCTGACCGAGAGGTTGAAGTCGGGCTCGGGGATCATGTAGCTCATGTAGGAATCGACCATGCTGAGCGCCGCGCGGTACTCGGTGCCCAAGAGGTCCAGCACGGGCGGCACGGAGGCATCGAACGAGAGTGCGTAGGGGAAGGCGTGCAGGCTCAGGCAGTCGCACTCGCCCTCCTTGTCGGTGTGGCGGCACGGCTCGAAGCTCTTCTGTTCGTTGCACTTGGGATCGTGCTGCGGGAAGAACGCGCTCCCGGCCGCGCTGCCACGGGCGGCGAGCTGGGACGACTCCTTGTGCCAGCGCGGGTCGGAATCGGGAAAGCCGTGGACGAGCTCGGGCAGGATCTCCGCCGGCGCCGTCACGAGGCCGAGCGGGCCGAGCTGGAGGCGAAACGCGCGCACCGGGATGCAGCCGGGCACGGCGACGCTCAACTCCGGGCACAGCGCATCGTCCGTTACCGCGTCCTCGATGCCGAGATCGAAGATCCCGCTCTTGCCGAGCAGGTTGTAGGCGATGTTGTGCAGGGGCACGTAGAAGGGCTCGGCCGCGACCGCCAGCGGCGCGGCCGGGTACGTCTTGGCGCCGGCGAGCACGTCGATGGCGGCCTCGGCGATGTGGTGGCCGTGCGAGACCACGAACTCGTGGCTGTGGTGCTCGGCCCACTGGGGCACGGGGTTGCCGTCCTTGTCCCGGCGCTCGGCTCCCGGCTTGCGGCCGTAGCAGCCGGCGTCGCCGGGATCCTCCACCTCCTGCGGCGAGCAGATCTGGAACCGGTGCGTGCCGTCCTCGTCCACGAGCGGCAGATCGCCGCCCAGGGCCGACTGCATCCCGCCCAGGCACTCGGGCGAGTGGATGGCGACGCCGCCGTACTCGTGCTCCAAGAGCGGGCGCATGACCCCCGGCCAGTCCGCGGAGATGGCGGTGTTGTTGCCGCCCCAGACTTCGGGGTGGCCGGCCCAGATGGTCCACGTGAAGACGGCGCTCCCGTCCGGCCGCACGCCCTGGAGCACGATGAGCTCGTCGGAGGCGATCACCGGGTCGCGGATGTCGTTGATCATGCCGTGCATCTTCGCCGTGGGGTTGTCGCCGCCAAATACGCTGCCATTGAAGTGCGGGGAGCGCTCCCGCATGGCCTGCGCGCCCACCTTGAGGGTGACGGCCTGCATCGCGCCGGCCGCCTCGCGCACGGCCTGCTCGATGCTGCCCGTGACGAGCTGCTGGTAGCTCTCCCGGATGCCCGTGACGGGGTTGGACATGTCGTAAGGATCGCCCCACAGGCCCATCGTGTCCGGCCCCTGGTGGTTGTGCGTCGAGGCGACGATGAGCCGGCCCGGATCGAGCCCCTGCGCCGCAAGCTGGTCGCGCGCCGCGTAGATGCGCGGCGAGCCCAGGCCAACCAGGTCCATGACCACGAAGACGAGGTAGCCGCCGTCCTGCGCGATGACGAGGGCGCGGGTGCTGATGGGATCCGAGACGCCCAGCGCCGGCCTTAGCGGGCCGAAGCCGCCCATCCAGACGGCGTCGAACCAACCGTTATGGTTGGCGTCGTCGAAGGGCTCGGGGCACTCTGCGGTGCCGCCCTGCGGGTTGTCGAGGCAGCCGTCGAACTCGCTGTCGTCGTCGAGATCGGTGTACGTCTCGTTGATGGTCGGCGTGATGTCGACGATGGCCGCGCCCGCGTAGACGACGCCGTCCTGGCGCAAGATCATGCCGAGCGGCGGCGGCCCGGGCACGGGCGCGCCGTCCTCGGCCGCGGAGCAGCCGAGCGCCGCGGCGGCGGTGAGCAGGAGAGCCGGAAGCGCGGGGCGATCGAGAAAGCAGCGGGACATGCCGCGATGATACACAACACCTAGCGGATTCAGAGCTCGAGCGGCGGGCGCAGCTCCAGATCGAGCGCCACTTGCAGCGTTTCCGTGGCGCTGGGGTTCAGCGCCACGAGCCACACCGGGCCCTGTGCCGGCGCCGCCACCTCGCCGGCCACGAGCGCGGCGGCGTCCTCGCCCGCTGCCAGGGCGCCAAAGGGCTGCCCCGCGCGCAGCGCCTGGTAGCCGGCGTCGTCCAGCAGGTAGAAGCGCGCGGTGGCGCCCGCGGCCTCCTTGATGAAGCGGCCCTTGGTGAGGAAGCCCTCGGCCACGATCCAGCTCCCCAGCACCGTGGCCTCGGCGCGCGCGAGGGCCTCGCCCTTGGCCTCGATTCCGGTCGGCGCGACGAGCGGCATCGTCACGCCGAGCTCGATGTCCTTGGTGATTGTCGCGCCAGCTTCGGTCTGGTCCGCCGTGACGAGCGGCTCCACCTTGATCGTCCCGAGATCGCCGTCGGCCGGCGGATACTCGGCCTGCAGAGCCTCCGAGGCCACGTAGAACCAGTAGTTGCGGCTGTCGCCCAGCTCGATCCGCGCCCGGCCGTCCCCGCCGGAGTAGGCCAGACCCGCGAAGTCGAGCTTGCTCTTGTCGTAGAACTGCTCCGTCGCGAACAGCACCATGGCGCCATCGACCGGCCGGCCGTCGAGATCGCGCACGCCTACGTCGATGCTCACGGTGTCGCTGTACTGCGCGATCGGGGTCTTGCCCGGATACCCGTCGCCGCGCACGTTGTAGAGCCCGGAGAGCGTCTTGCCCCCGCCCAGATCCTCGTCCGAGCCCACGTAGGGGTTGTCGATGCGCGTCGGGCCATCCGACCAATCCACCTGCCAGGGCACCCAGCGGCCCACGAAGAACACGTCGTTCCAGCAATGATCCTCGACCGAGCCCAGCACGCGCACGGGCAGCAGGGCGGCCCGGCCGGCCGCGGCGATCATGTCACCGAGCTCACCGCAGTTGCCGTAGTGGTTGTGTATGATGCGCTGCGGATACCAGCTCCGCTCCGGGTTGTACTTCTTGGTGACCTTCGAGTACTCGGCCACGTTGTCGTACATGTTCTGCGTGACGAACCAGCCGATGTGGTCCATGGCCATGCCGCCCTGGGGCGGCGGCCGGTCCCCGCTCAGGCCGTCGTAGTACCCGCCGTCCCAGACGTACGGCGTGCCGGAGATGACTTCGCGCAGGCGCGGCTGGCCCTCGGGCAGGATCTTGGCCGGCGGCCCGCCGGCTACGTGGATGTCGTTGGGGAACTCCAGGGCGCTGATGTCGGCCGCCGCGTGCAGGTCGAGCTGCAGCACCCCGCCCGCGCTGACGTACTGCTCCAGAGCCGCCCGCGCGCCGGCCACCTTCTCGTAGAACGCGGCGCTCTGGTCGGCGGCGATGATTATCTTGTCGAACTGGGACAGGTCGAGCCCCGCGAGCTCGGCCGCGGCGTGCACCTCGGCGTCGAGCTTGCGCTCCGCCAGCGCGGCGGCGTACACGTCCGAGCCCCACTGGACCTCGTCCATCACGAGAGCGATGTCCACGTTGCCCTTCAGCGTGAAGTTCGTGTTGCCGTAGCTGCACAGGTTGACCATGAGGCCGGTCTCGCCGTCCGCGTAGGCTCCGGCAAGATCCAGCGTCGAGGCGAGCAGCGTGCCCTGGCCCAGATCGACCTCCACGAGTAGGCCGTTGTGGGCCTCGTCCACGAACACGCGCAGCGGGTAGATCTGCGGGTCCGTCAGGTGCGCGGAGGCCGCGAGCTTCAGCTCCTTCTTCCGCAGATCCACGGGCTCGCGGATGAGGTAGTGGTCGCGGTAGTCGAAGCTCGACGTGGACGAGTCCATGAGATAGCGGCGCCAGTGCACGCCGGCGGGCGCCGGCGCCGGCTTGCCCTTGGCGGGATCGACGGGCACGAGCTCCTCGAAGTCGAGCTTGGGGTGTACGACCCACCAGTAGTAGTGCTCCGGCGGCAGCTCGAAGCTCGCCTCCTCGCCCTCGCTCAGATAGCGGTAGCGCACCGTGCTGTGGAAGTCCTCGTCCTGTCCGGGCGTGCCCACGTCGATCACCTCGGCGTAGTCGAGCAGAGCGTCGTAGTCGTAGATCGCCTGCGCGTTCTCGGTGAAGACCGCGGGATCGAAGTCGGGCAGGCCGAGATCGGTCTCCTGCACGTTGGCGATGCTGAAGGCGATCTCGTCGATGAGCCGGTCCTCGGGCGCGTCCACCACGAGCGCGGCGAGCTTGTCCTGCAGCGCCGGCTCGAGCATGGCGAGGCGCAGCCGCAGTGGCACGCGCACCCAGGCGGGCGCCCGTGCTACCGCCGCGTCGGCGGCAGGCGTCAAGGGCGGGGTCGGATCTTGCGCCGGGCCGGGCTCGGCCGCCAGATCGGCCGGCACGGCGGCGAGCCCACCCGGGCCAAGCAGGGCGGTCAAGCTTGCCCGCACCGGCTCGGGCGGCTGCGGGCCGGGCGGCAGGCCGGACGACGTGGTGACGGTTTCCTCGACGTCGCTGCACGCGGCTGCGAGCACGAGCAGCGGGACCAGGACGAGCGCGCGGTGGTGGAGCATGGTGGCAGTCCGTGGCGTGAGGGCGTGACAGCTCTGTATGGTGCCGCAGTCCGGGGCCCGGACGCAACCGCCGCGGCGTCTCGTCCACGCCCACCATCGATCGAACCCCGGTCACTTCGTCCGGTGTCGCGAACGGTGCTAGCATATCCAGTGGATCGAGCTGGCTATGACCCCGATGTGCTTCCCCTTGGTGCGCGGCGCGTCTGCCCTGGCGCTTGGCGTGTTCCTGTCCGTCCTTGCCGCCTTCGGCTGCGGTGGCCGCCGCGACGGGCCGCCGAGCTACAGCGGCGTGACCGACGTAGGCAGCGGCAGCGGTAGCTCGAGCGGCGGCGGGGCCGGCGGCGAGGGGGGCGGCAGCAGCAGCAGCAGCGGCGCCGTGCCCGAGCACGTCTGGAGCTTCAGCTTCGGCGACGACAAGGAGCAGTTCGGCCAGGCGCTGTGCGCGGACCAGAGCGGCAACGTCTTCGTCACCGGCGGCTTCGACGGCACGCTCAACTTGGGAGGCACCCCGCTCCAGAGCGCCGGTGGCGGGGACGTGTTTCTCGCCAAGTTCGATACGAGCGGCGCGCACGTGTGGAGCAAGGGCTTCGGGGACGCGAAGACGCAGGAGGTCTACGGCATTGCCTGCGACGGCGCCGGTGCCGTGATCATCACCGGACGCATGGTCGGAAGCGTGGACTTCGGCGGAGGCCTGAAGTCCGGCCTGGGAAGCTGGAGCCTGTTCCTCGCCAAGCTCGATGCGACCGGCGCGCACGTGTGGAGCGGGGTGTACGGCGACGGCCAGAACCAGCGCGGCACGGGCCTGGCCATTGACTCCTCGAACAACATCCTCGTGACCGGCGAGGTCAAGAAGACGATCGATTTTGGCAAGGGCGCGATCAAGGGGCCGGGCTGGTTCCTGGCCAAGCTCGATCCCCAGGGAGCCGAGCTGTGGGCCAAGAGCTTCGGCACGCCCCAGGTCGTCTGCGAGGCGAGCGGAGTGGCGGTCGACGGCACGGACAGCGCCATCATCACCGGCCGCTTCGACAACGTCATCGACTTCGGCCTGGGGCCAATCCAGGGCAAGGGCACGGAAACCGGCGACATCTACCTCGCCAAGTTCGATCCGGACGGCAAGCCGATGTGGAGCGAGGGCTATGGCGACGCCGACAACCAGAACGTCCTCGCCATCGCCGCGGGCGCCGACGATGCGGTTGCGATCACGGGTGGCTTCGTCGGCACCGTCGACTTTGGTGGCGGGAAGCTGGAGGCCGCGGGCAAGGGCGCGTTCGACGTCTTTGTGGCGGCTTTCGACCTCAACGCCGAGCACGTCTTCAGCATGAGGTCCGGCAGCGTCGCCGCGCAGGTCGGCAAGGCGATCGACATCGACGCGAACGGCGACGCGATCGTCGGCGGCACTTTCGGAGGGACCGTGAGCTTCGGCGGGAAGCTCCTCGAGACCCAGGGAAATGGGGCGGCCTTCGTCGCCAAGCTCGGCGGCGACGGGACCCACAAATGGAGCGACGGCTTCGGGGATACCGGGAAAACCAACGGCGCCGTCGTCCGCGGCGTGGCCACCGACGCGACCGGCAGCGTGTTCGCGACCGGCTCCTTCGACGGCAAGATTGACTTCGGCGGCAGCGAGCTCGTCGCCGCCGGCGCCAGCGGCGCCAGCGACGTGTTCCTCGTCAAGTTCAAGCCCTAGGGCGGCGCCTCCAGGACCTGTGCCATCCAGGCGAAGTAGGCCGGATCCCCCTCGCCCGGCGCGGTGGCCACGGCGATCACCTCCGGGACCTCGTAGGGGTGCTTCTCCTTGAGCAGGCTGGTGAGCTTGCCTACCAGGCGCGCCTCGGTCTTGACGACGAGCAGCGACTCGTCGTCCTGGCACAGCTCGCCCTTCCACCAGTAGGTGCTGCGGATCTGCGGGATGACCTGCACGCACGCGCCGAGGCGCGCCCCGACCACCGCTTTCGCCAACTCGTCGGCGGCGGCGGCCGGGCAGCTACAGTAGACGATGCGCCCTTCCATCGCGGGACTACTTGCTCGCCGGATCCAGGACGCGGCCGAAAAACAGCGCGAGCCCGAAGGTGTTGCTGCTCGTGGCGATGGCGCGCAGCTCGGACGCGGGCGGCGCCGGAGACGACGTGCCGGGCGTCGCCGTCGCCGGGGCGGGCGCGGGGGCCTCGGGCGCGGCCGGGGCGGCTGGCGCCGCGCACGGGGCCGGCCCTGGCGGAAGGCTGGGCACTGGGGATGCCACGGGGCCCGGGCGGGGCTCGCACGCGCACAGGCCCAGGCAGGCGAGCATCGGGATCGCGGTTCGCAGGCGCATTGTCTCCTCCCGGCCGGCGCTCCGCGCGCCGCCAGCCTGCGCGCAGGCTGCTCTTCGGCCTGGCCGCGGTCAAGGATCGCGCGGGCGCTGATCGGCTTCGGGGCCGTCATGCGCTAGACTAGATCCCGCGAAGCCGGCAGGGGCCGGGCGGGCGAGGTGGCAAACATGAAGCACGCGGCGACAGGCCTGGGTGGGTGGTTTCTGGCGGCGGCGACGGTCGCGGCCCTGTGCGCCTGTGGCGCTTCGTCGGACGCGCCCCAGCCGTCGCCCGGACCCCAGGGAGGCGCCACGGCCGCGGGCGGCGCCGGCGGCGCCGGCGGCGGCGGGGGCGAGGCCGGGAGCGGCGCGAGCACCGGCGGGCCTGGGTCGGACGACGACGGCGACGGGTACTCGGAGATCCAAGGCGACTGCAACGACCAGAACGCCGACATCCACCCGGGCGCGATCGAGATCTGCGACGACGGCATCGACAACAACTGCAACGCGGCCAAGGACGCGGCCGAGCCGGACGCCGACGGCGACGGCTTCGGCCCCTGTCAGGGCGACTGCAACGACGCCGACCTCGCCGTGAGCCCGGCGGCGACAGAGCTGCCCGGCGACGGCATCGACAACAACTGCGACGGCATCGTCGACGGCGACTACGACGGCGACGGCTACACCGAGGCGGCCGGCGACTGCAACGACCAGGATCCCGCCGTCCACCCGGGAGCCAAGGAGATCTGCCTCGACGGCATCGACAACGACTGCAACGGCTTCAAGGACCAGGAGGAACCGGATCTCGACCTGGACGGCGCCGGGCCCTGCGGCGGCGATTGCGCGGAGGGGGACGCAAGCATCGGCCCGAACGCGCCCGAGCTGCCGGGCGACGGCATCGACAACAACTGCGACAACCTCGTGGATCTCGACATCGACGGGGACGGCTGGACCGTGCCCAACGGCGACTGCGACGACATCGACCCCAAGGTGAACCCCGGCGTGCCCGAGGACTGCAACGACAAGTTCGACAACAACTGCAATGGCATCATCGACGCCGACTGCCTCACGCCCTGCATGCTCGCGGAGATGATGCGCTCCTCGGTGGGCTGCGTGTACTACGCCGTCGATGCCGATCAGTACCCCGGCTACGACAACATGCCCTACGCGGTCGTGGTATCGAACATCGACGCCAAGGCCACGGCCAACGTCGAGGTGCAGATCCGCTCGGGCAACGTCTGGCAGAAGCTGCAAGCCGCGGCCGTGGGGCCCGGCACGCTGCACGAGTTCGGTCTGCCCGATCGGCACATCGACAACACGGGCATGAAGGTGGCCGGCGCCTACAAAGTCGTCTCGGACCTGCCGGTCATTGCCTACCAGTTCCAGCCCATAGACGGAGTCACCTCGTACACGAGCGATGCTTCCCTGCTCCTGCCGACGAGCGCGCTCGACCAGTACTACTACGTCGTCGGCTGGGGCAAGCCGGGCGCCGGCAACCCCCAGGTGACGTTCGTGGCCGTGGAGGACGGGACCAAGGTCACCATGACGCCGACGGGCAACACGGTGGCGGGCGGGGGCATCCCCAAGCTGGCGCAGGGCCAGGCATACACCTTCCCGCAGGCGTTCAACGCCGGCGACTACGTGACCGTGGAGTCCACCGACACCATCATGGGCACCTACGTCACCGCCGACAAGCCCATCTCGGTCTTTGCCAACCACTGGTGCGCCAACATCCCGCAGATGGTCTGCTGCTGCGACCACGTCGAGGAGCAGCTCATCGGCCTGCAGGCCTGGGGCAAGTACTACGTCGGCGGCCGCATGCCGGTGCTGAACACGCCTACGCCCGACGCCACGGTCTGGCACCTGTTCGCCAGCGAGGACAACACCACGGTGAACTTCACCGCCAGCCCCCAGGTGACGGGCCTCCCGCCCTCGCCCAAGATCATGAAGAAGGGCGAGGCGCTGCTCATGCTCGTCGGCGGCAGCGTGCAGAACCCGGGCGACTTCGTGGTCAAGGCCGACAAGCCCATCTTCCTGATGGAGTACCTCTCCTCGGAGGGCATGAACAACGCGCCCACGGAGAAGGGCGGCGATCCGGCCATGACGCAGGCCGTGCCGGTCGAGCAGTTCCTCGATCACTACGTCGTGCTCATCCCCAAGAACTGGGTGTACGACTACTTCATCCTGACCAAGCCCGTGGGCGCCACCGTCAGCATCGACGGGAAGCCCGTCGGCGCGAACCAGTTCCTGGCCATCAGCGACGGCAAGAACCCCGCCGAGTGGGAAGTGGCGCGGCTGCTGGTGCCCGACGGCGTGCACAAGCTCGCGGGCGACAAGCCCTTCGGTGTGGTCGTGGTGGGCTTCGACTCGTGGGACTCGTACGCCTATCCCGGCGGCATGAACCAGCTCATCATCAACCCCATCAAGTGAGTTCCCCATGGCGCTGGCGCGCCAGCCGCGTCGCACGAGACGCGCGCCGGTGCGCTTGCCTGCGGGGTGGCGGCCGCAGGCGAGAGGGTCCGGAGGCTTCCCGCTGCCGGCTGCCTCGGCGTCGGGGCCCCAACCCCGACGCCCGTCTTGGGCGCTTCGCGCACGGGCGTTGTTGTTGTAACCCGATCAAGTAGGCTGCGGCCGCACGCCGAGCTTGCCCTGCTCGCGGAGCAAGCGCTCCAGTGCGGCGCGATCGGCGATGGCGCGAAGCGGGATGACGACGCGGGCGCCGCCGGCCAGCTCCAGCCAGAAGTAGCCGGAGCGGCGGCCCGCTGCGGCGACGCGGTCCCAGCCCAGGCGGCTTTCGGCCGAGCCGGCGCGCATGGCGATCCCCGCGTCCGTCATCTCGACCACCATGGGGTGCTCGCTCACGCGCAGCCTGCGCCGCTGTCGGACGATCAGGAGCACCCTCAAGAGCGGCTTGAGCGCGTAGTAGATCCCGTAGCCTAGCGCGAGAGCGCCGAGCAGGGCCGGCCACTGGCCGCGGTGCACGACGTGCAGCCGCCAGCCCACGTAGGCGAGCGCCGGCCCCCCGAGCAGCCGGAGCGCGCCCCAGCGGCTCGCCCGGTAGTACTCGACGAGCCAGGCGTAGGCGAACTCGCCGTGGCTCTGGCAGAACTCGAAGCGCATGGTCGCGCCAGGCGGCGCTACTTCCTCGGCGCCTCGAAGATGCCCACGCAGATCCCGTCCGGATCCATGAACATCGCCCAGGCGCCCATCTCGGGAATGGGCGTACGCGGCTTGATCACCCGGCCGTTGGCCTTCTGCACCTTCTCCAGCGTCTGCTCGATGTTCTCCACCAGGAAGTAGACGCCGAGCGACGGCACCGGAGCCTCCTTGGGCTTGAGCATCAGACCCCCCTCGGGCGCGGCGCCGGTCTTGACGGCCGTGTAGTCCATGCCCGGCATGCTCTCGAAGCGCCAGTCGAAGACGGCGCCGTAGAACTTCTTGGCCTTCTCCACGTCGAGCGCCATCAGCTCGAAGTGGCAAAGGGGATTGCCCACCATGGTCGCCTCCTTGCTGCTCGCGGAGCCGCGTTCCTCGCTCCCGAGCGCGGCCACGCTAGCATCGCCCGGGGGCAGGTGGCGAGGGGCACGGTGCCCGCCGCGAACGCCGGCTCACGCGCTGGCGCGCTGTGCCGGCTCCAGGATCTCGCCGCCGATGCCGACCTTGGTGAGCGCCAGCGGGATCTGCTTGCCGCTCGCACGGATCGCCTGCGCGGCCAGACGGGCCAGGCCGTGGCAGCAGGGCACCTCCATGAAGGCCACCTCGACGGCGGCGACGTCGTTGCACCGGAGGATGGCGGCGAGCTTCTCCAGGTACGCGGACGTATCGTCGAGCTTCGGGCAGCCGATGAGGAGCGTGCGGCCCGCGAGCAGGCGGCGATGGAACTCCGGCAGAGCGAAGGGCACGCAGTCCGCGGCGAGGAGCAGCCGCGCGCCGTGGTAGTAGGGGGCCTGGATCGGTGCGAGATGGAGCTGCACCGGCCAGTTCGCGAGCGCCGACGCCTGGCCGGTTCTTTCGCCGGGCCCGGCGGCCGGCGCGGGGCGCGGGCCCAGCCGCCGCACCGCAGCCCCGGGGCAGCCGCCCGCCGGCGCGCGCCTCGGCCCGGCCTGGCGCTCGGCCACAGCCCGCGCGTCGAAGGGCTCTGCCTCGCGCGCGACGATGGTGATGGCGCTTTGCGGGCAGTCGCCGATGCAGGCGCCCAGGCCGTCGCAGTAGGTGTCGGCGACGAGCCTTGCTTTGCCGTCCACGATGGCGATCGCGCCCTCGTGGCAGGCCGTGACGCACTGGCCGCAGCCGTCGCACTTGGCCTCGTCGATCTGGACGATCTGTCGCTTGGGCATGGGAGCCTCTCCTCAGCGCGGCTCGCGGATCATCACGAGCAGCATCACCAGGGGCTCGATGGCCGTCAGGGCGTGAGGGACGTCCGCCGGCATCATCACCGCCTCACCCGCATGGGCCCGGACGGGGCGGGGGCCGATGGTGATCTCCACCTCGCCCTGGAGCACCTGCACGAAGGCATCGAAGGGCGCGCTGTGCTCGCTCAATGCCTGGCCGCGGTCCATGGCGAAGAGCGTGATGGTGCCGCCCTTGCTGCGCGCGAGCGTCCGGCTGACCACCGCGCCCGGCACCACATCGATCAGCTTGGCCAGGGGGACCGCGAGCGCAAGCGGCAGGCGGCCATCGCCGGGGATCGTGGCCTGCTCGTCATGCGACCGCGCCGCCGCTTCCGGGCTGGCGGCGGGTGAAGGGTTGGATGAAGAGCTGCAGTGAGTATCTCGCTTCTCGTCGGGCATGGTTGCGTAGCTCCTGGCGAAACGGCATGCAGCCGGCGTGCCACGTCCCCTTGTGGCCCAAATCAGCACCGAGATCGAGCTCGAAGGGGTGCTCGCAACTACGCTGGCGTAGAAATCGCAACGCGGGTGTTGCCGATACCGCAACAGTGACGCCGTTCCGCGGCAACTGGCCGGCGGACAGACGTGCTACCATGGCCGTCGATGCGTCGGACTGCCGGCAAGCACTCGATCGGCGCGGGCATGCGGCCGGCGGCGGCCCCGCCGCGGGGCGCGGTCGCCGTCCTGCTCGCGTGCGCGGGCGCCACGGCCGTGCTGCCGCACGTCCCGCTGCTGCGCTGGCTGGCCTGGCCGCTCATGCTCGTCTCGACGTTCGCCCACGAGATGGGCCACGGCATCGCCGCGCTCTGCGTGGGCGGGAGCTTCGGCGAGTTTCGCATGTGGCCGGACGGCTCGGGCGTGGCCAGCGTGGCGGCGGGCACCGGACGGCTGACGGCGGCGCTGGTCAGCGCCGGCGGGTTGATCGGCCCGGCCATGGCCGCGGCCGGCCTGTTCGGGCTCGCCCGGGGCGAGCGGCGCGCGCGTGTCGCCTTGGTCGGGCTGGTGGCCGGCCTGCTCGTGGTCCTCGCGCTCTTCGTGCGCGGTTGGTTCGGTCTGCTCTTCGCGCTGACCATGGCAGCCGTGCTCGCGCTCCTGGCCCGCTTCGGCAGCGCCTGGCTGGCGCGGCTCGGGCTGGTGTTCGTGGCCGTGCAGCTTGCGCTGAGCGTGTTCACCCGCGCCGACTACCTGTTCACGCCCGTGGCGCACACCTCGGCCGGGGAGCTCCCCTCCGACGTGGCGCAGATCGCGCGCGCCCTGCTCCTGCCGTACTGGTTCTGGGGCGCCCTGATCGGCGCGCTCAGCGTCGCGGTGCTGCTCGTGGGCCTGTGGCTCTACCTGCGTCCGCAGGGGCGCGGGGCGCGGCGTTAGGCTACTTCGGCGCGATCGAGTCCCAGAAGTCGCATTTGTCGGCCAGCAGATCCGAGCCCGTCGCGATCGCCAGATCGAGCACGAGGTGCTGGTCGCCCGGCTGGTCGTACTCCGGCCAGACGACAGCCCCGGCGCCGTTGGGATCGCCGCCCTGCGCGAAGCGCGTCCAGTAGCCCATCATCGCCTCGCTCAAGGGCTTGTCCTCGGCCGCGAGCGGCGTGACACCCAGCTCCTTCGTTCCGAACAGGAACGCAAGCTCGGCCGAGTGGAAGGCGCCCCAGTCGCCCAGCACGAAGTCGACCTCGCGGGTGAAGTAGTAGAGGAACACCTGAGCGCCGTTCTTGCGCAGCGCGCGCGCCGTGCGGCGCGTGCTGCAGTTGAACAGGCCGTGGCCCACGACGTCGGTGAGAGCATCGGCCGGCTTGTCGTAGGCCGAGGCCGGGTACTCGCCCAGCACGGCGTCGGCGTGCGCGGCCGTGTACGGCAGGCTCTTCACGATCTGCGCATACTGCTGCTCGGTGATGTCGCCCAGCTTCGCCAGGGCGATGAAGAGCGTGCCCTCGTCCTTGTTCGAGCCGAGCAGCACCGGGCCGGCGTTGACGTCGCCGGCGGCCAGAGCCTTGGGGCCCGCCTCGGGAAGGACGTGGCCGTCCACCCACGGCGCCCAGCTCGGTCCGCTGCCGAAGAGGAACGGCTCCTGGGGCTGGGCAGCGACGATCTCCTCGGCCTTCTTGGCGCGCAGGCACGCGATCGCCTTGGCGCCGTCGCCCTCGCAGCCTGCCGTTTTGGCGAAGTCGGCGCCCTGCGCCTCGCCCCACGCCAGGGGCATCATCAGGCTCTCGGCCGGCCCGCTCTGCACCACGGCTCGCGCGAATAGGCCCTTGCTCTGCGGCGACACGAGGTGGGCGACGACGCTTATGCCCCCGGCCGACTCGCCGAAGATGGTCACGTTCGTCGGATCCCCGCCGAAGGCCGCGATGTTGTCGCGCACCCACTCCAGGGCGAAACGTTGGTCCTCCAGGCCATAGTTGCCCGACCAGGGATGGCCCGGATCCTCGGCGCTGAGAGCGGTGTGCGCGAGGAAGCCGAGGGGTCCCAGCCGGTAGTTGACGGTGACGAGCACAACCGGGCCTGCCGGTGCCAGGTGCTCCCCGCTGTAGGTGCCTTCGCCGTGGCCGCTGCCCACGACGAAGCCGCCGCCGTGCAGCCACACCATGACCGGCAGCGGCGCGCCGGGCGCGGCGGAGGGCGCCCAGACGTTGAGCGTGAGGCAGTCCTCGCTCGAATCGGAGACGTACTTGCCGGTCATCATGTCACGCTGCGGGCAGATCGGGCCGACCTCGCTCGCCTCGCGCGGCTCGGCCCAGGCCACGACCGGCTGCGCCGCCTTGAAGCGCAAGGCTCCGAGCGGCGGTGCCGCGTAGGGGATGCCTAGCCACGCCCGCGCTTCGCCAATGCTCGTGCCCTTTGCGGGCCCGCCCGTCGTGACGACCACGTCGCCGCCCTGGCCGCCCCCGCCGTCCCCACCTCCGGCGCCGCCTCCGCCGCTTGCGGCGGTCGTGGTCGGCGGGGGCGACGGGGAAGGCTCCGAGCCGCAGGACAAAGCTAGCAGCGAGACCAGGAGGAGGAGGGCCATGCGGTTCATGGCCGATGTTGTGCCACTGGCCGGCGCGGGGCGCATGGCATTTCGGACGGCGGCGGGGCACGGGGCGCGGCCGCGCGCGCACAACCCGCGGTAGACTAGCAACGCGGAGCTCCAGCGTCTGGGAAGCATCCGGTGAAGATCTCGCTCATCATCCCCGCCCGCAACGAGGAGAGGCTCCTGGGCGGGTGCCTGCAATCCGTCCGCGAGGCCGCGGAGCGGGCCGCCGTCGAGGTAGAGACCGTGGTCGTGCTCAACCGGTGCACGGATGGGACCGAGCAGATCGCGCGCGCGGCCGGCGCGCTCGTCGTGTGCGACGACACCAAGTGCCTTGCCCACATCCGCAACACCGGCGCCAAGGCATCGAGCGGCGAGATCCTCGTGACCATCGACGCCGACAGCCGCATGTCTCCGAATCTGCTGGCCGAGATCGCCAAGGCGCTGCGCGACGAGCGCGTGGTGGGCGGCTCGGTCAGGATCATGCTCGAACGGCTGTCGCTCGGGCTCGTCCTCACCCTGCTTCTCCTGCTGCCGATCCTCTTGGTCATGCGCATCTCCGGTGGCTCGTTCTGGGTGCGACGGGAGACGTACTTCGCGCTTGGTGGCTTCGACGAGCGGCTGCGCAGCTTCGAGGACGTGGACTTCGCCCTGCGCCTGAGGCGCCACGCCCGCTCGCGCGGCAAGCGCGCGAGGATCCTCCTGCGGGGACACATCGTGACCTCATGCCGCAAGTTCGACCGCTTCGGCGACTGGTACCTGTTGCGCCGTCCGTCGGTGGCGCTCGCCCTCGTGCGCCATTGCGCCGACCCGCGGCTCGAGGACGAGCTCTGGTACGACGCGGGGCGCTAGAGCCTCCCGGCGCCCGCCGGCTGCGCTGCCGCGTCTAGGAGTGTGTCGGAGAAAGCGTGCTCGAAATGGTCCAAGTTATCGAAATCGCTCACTTTACTCTGACGCTGGAACCGAACAATTCCGCGCACTTAGTTTTTTCTCCGACAGGCTCCTAGAGCTACATCAGAACGCGCCGCGGCCGTCCGCCTCCGCATCACCGGCCGGCAGCGCGTCCCTCGTGCGGCGCACGAACTCGGCGAGGCGGTCGAGCGCCTCGACCTCGATCCGGCTCTCCGAGAGCAGGCGGGAGAGGCGCGCCCGCACTGGGTCCGAGGGGCTCACGGCAGGTCCTCGCCCTCCGAGATGACGCGCTGGCGAAACGCGGGCGGAAGCGACGCGAGGTCGAAGACCTCAACCACGGCGCCCGCTGCGGCCGACGCCGCCGCCATGGCATCCCCGAGCTCGGCGAGCGGCAGGCCCTCGACCGCCAGGTCCGTGTCCGACCGCGCATGGAAGCCACCCCAGGCCAGCGACCCAAAGAGGATCACGCGGCCGGCACCGAAGCGCTGGCGCAGAAGCCTGACCACATCCGGGAGCCGCCGGCGCACGTTGGCGGCCCGCGCCGCGAGCGCGGCCTGTTCGCCCGCGGCACGCGCGACGAGCGCCCGCGCCGCGCCCTCGGGCGTCACGACCATGCCATGATCGTACACGCCGGCAAGCGTGGCGGCAACGGCCGCCAGGGCGACTCTGCCGGGACCCTGGCTCGCCCCCCAAGCGTACGCCCAGCCGGCCGGCGCGCTGGCTCGCCTCTACCCACGCCGCCCCCTGCGGCGCTACACTCTGGCGCATGCCTCGATCCGCCGTGCCCGCTCTCGTCTGGGCAGTCCTGCTCATGTCGCTTGCCTGCTCCGGCCCGAATGCGGCCACGCCGCCGGTTTCCTCGAGCGGCGGCGCGGGCGGCTCGGACGGCCCCCACGGCGGCGCGGGCGGCGCCGCGGGCTCCGGTGGCGTGGGCGGCGGCAGTGCGGGCGGCGGCGGCACGGCCGGCGGCGCTGGCGCGCCGTGCCCGGCGGACGTCACCTGCGTCGAGAGCTTCCCTTTCACCGACGAGCGCGACACGAGCGCCGAGGGCAAGAGCAGCTTCGACGCCTACGCCTGCGCGCCCGACGCCGACGAGTCCGGGCCCGAGATCGTCTACCGCGTGAGCGTTCCGGCTGACGGCTTTCTCAGCGCCGCAGTGTACGAGCAGCAGGGCGTGGACGTGGACGTGCACATCCTGGGCTCGCACGATCCCGACGATTGCCTCGATCGCGGCAACTACCACGCCCGGGCCGACGTAGGCGCGGGCGAGCGCTGGGTCGTGGTGGACACCTTCGCGCAAGCGGGCAAGGCCCAGGCGGGCGCGTTTCGCGTGGACATCGGCTTCACCGAGCCTTCGGATGGCCCGTGCACCATGGCGCAAGGCGAGATGGCGCGCGTGGGCGACGGGGGCAACCACTTGAAGATGCCCGCCACGGGACCAGTCGTGAAAGAGGCCCATCTCGTGACGCAGGAGGAGCCTGCGCCCTATCCCGACGGCCCGACGGACGAGCTCGCCAGTCACTACGCCCTGTCGCAGGGCAAGACGGGCTTCGTGCTGCACCGCGACGAGCCGTGGGCGCCCCTGGAGGGCGGCTCGTTCTACGGCTGCGGCATCGGCAGCCCGGCCGACTTCCCGGTGCTGCACGAGGCCTGGTACGTCAACATGTACTGGACCAAGGAGTCGCGGCCGGCCAAGGGCACGCGCATGATTCTGCGCGATCCCAAGGGCGGCAGCCGTGCCGTGGTAGTCGCGGCCGGCTACGAGACGGGGCCGGGCGATCCAGCGAACATCGGCGGCACCGTGGAAGAGGCGCACTTCTACCTGGGCACCGGCCACGAGAGCACCCTCAAGCTCGGTATCGCGGTCGACCAGTCACTGCCCTTCGGGCCACGGCGGTGCACGGACTAGCTTCGGAGCAAGGGCAGGCGATGGCCAAGGCAGCAGCGAAGGCGATCATCTCCGGCAGGGTGCAGGGAGTGTGGTACCGCGCCAGCGCGCGATCGGAGGCGGAGCGGCTCGGCCTCTCGGGCTGGGTGCGCAACGCGCCTGACGGCTCGGTCGAGGCCTTTCTCGAGGGCGAGCGAGACGCGATCGAGCGCATGCTCGCCTGGTGCCGCCAGGGACCGCCCCTTGCCGCGGTCGAGCGCGTAGAGGTCACCTGGACCGAGCCCGAGGGGCACGGGGCCTTCCGCGTCACGCACTGAACCGGCCCGAGCCGTGCCGCGCCGCCCGTCTCAGCCGGTCCCCGGCCGCGCCAGGCGAGCGCACCGGCAGGCCCAGCCCGCTCGCGGCATCGGACATCCGCCGGTCGTACGTGACCACCGCGTCGAGATCGTCGCCCAGGGCCTGCGCCGAAGCGAGGTGGATCGCATCGAGGCTGCGAAGGACGCGTGGATCGATCGCGGCTGCGGCCTCCAAGAGCACATCGTCGAGCCGGAGGAGCCGGATGCGCTCAAGCAGCTTCTTGGCGCGCTCGGCCGCGGGCCTGCCTTGGAGACGAACGGCGCGCAGGACCTCCACGCGGGCGAGCGCGCTGGAGACCCGCTGCGGGCGCCGCCCCAAGAAGCGACGGAGCGCCCCGGACTCGGGTTCGGCAACCACGAGCTTCACCAGCGCCGACGAGTCCAGGTAGACGCCCACGTCAGCGCTCGTCCTGCCTCGCCTCCGCCAGGGTTTGGCTCGGTAGCGGCACGCCGCGCACTGCCCGCAGCGGTGGGCCGAGGTCCAGGACGTCGCCCACGGCCTCGCTCAATCGCGCTTGCGCATCGAGGCGCGCGAGCCCCTGGCCTCTGGGAATTGGCACCCACAACGCGATGGGCCGGCCGCGGTCGGCGATCTGGAACGTTTCCCCCGCTTCGACGAGCCTGAGGTACGCGCTCGCGTTCTGGCGGAGCTGACGGATGCCGATGACGGTCATGTGCTACAAGTAGCACCTGACCCCGCGGCGCGCAAGTCCGGCGCCGCCGCCGCGGCGCGCGACCAAGCCGCGAACACGTTCCCCGAGCTGCTCGGCGCGTTTGTCCGGCAGCGCAGAAGCGAGATGCGGATCCAGGCGGCATGACGTGCGGGATCAACACAGCTTCACTCACCGGCCCGGCGGCGGACAGGCACAAGCGGCGGAGGCCAGGTGGTCAGGCGTGGCAGCAGCAAGCCGAGCGATCCCTTCAAGGGGCTCGACGTTCACCGCTCGCCCTACCGGGCGCTCGTGCGCGTGTGGGTCGTGTGCCAGGACCACGCGCCGCTGCAGCGCGGCCTCGAGCGCTCGACCGTCGAGCAGGAGGCGAACGCGTTTCAGCGCGCGATTGAGCGCGGCGACCCGCGCCCCGTGGTGCATCCAGCGGCGGCCCTGCGCGCGCTCGACGAGTACTGCGCGGCGCTGGGCACGGTGGATCTCGGACCTCGCCAGGTGGAGGGCTACTGGGTGGTGCGCAGGCCGCCGGGCTCGCGCTCGTCCATCGCCGAGAAGCAACCGAACCACCCAGAGTACTGGATGCGCCACCATCTGCTCGTGCCGATCAGCCACCAAGGCATCCGGATCGAGGTGCGCGTGCCGGACGACCCTGGCGTGCGCGCGCTGGCCTTCCCCTTCGAGGCCGCAACGGGCGGCTTCGACGACGGAGTCAAGCCCGACTGGAACGACCCGCCGCCGCCCTATCGCTGCCGCCGCCTTGTCGATGCGGACACGCGTTGGTGCTCTGTCGCGGGGGCCCTCGTCGAAGCAGCGCGGCGAGAAGCCCGGATTGTCGTGCTGCCCGAGCTGACCGTTGACCTGGACGTGCTCGCGAGCATCCGCCAGTGGCTGCAGCGGAAAAACCACGGCCTCGTCGCCGTCGCCGCCGGCAGCTTCCACGTCGTGGAGGACGGCGGGGCCGGCGAGCCCGGCAAGCGCCGCAATCTCGGATGGCTGCTCTCCGGCACGGGCGACATCCTGCTCGAGCACCGCAAGCTCCAGCCCATGCGCTACGGGAGCCGAGCGCGTCCGCTCGATGAGGACATCGAAGGCGGCAACGAGCTCGTGCTCCTGGCCGCCCGCTGCGGTCTGGTGGCCCTTGCGATTTGCCTCGACTTCTGCGAAATCGGGGGCGTCCCCGTCGCCTCGCTCTGGTCCGCCGCTGGGCCATCGCTCGTGCTCGTGCCGTCGATGGAGCCGTCGGAGACGCAGCAGACCAACAAGGCCCACGAGGCTCGCGCGAAGGAGCTGCGCCGGGAGCACTGCACGCGGGTGCTGGTCGCGTCCCAGGATGTGGGGTGCCAGAACGGGCAGGGCCTCGCCTGGTTCGACGGGGATCCAGGGGAGGCTCGGGCGCAGGGATGGCTTTGGTTGACCATGGAGTAGACTGTACTGTACGATAGGTGCGTGATGGTTCAGGACGCTTCAGATCTGCTCGCCCTGCCGGTGGTCGACCTGGTGGAGGCTCCCCTGGAGGAGCTCGCTGCGCTCCTGCGCCGAGAGCAGCTCCCGGCGGACCAGGAGATCGAGGCGCTCGACCGGATCCTGCGGCTCAAGGTGATCCGGGCGCTGCAATCCGAGCCGGATCACGCCGCTCTGGTGGCGCTCGTGGGCGAGCTTCGCCGCCTGGTCCCGCACGACCGATGCAAGGATCTGGATGCGCGCCGGCGGCCCTGGGCGACCCGTTGGAGCACCCTCGGGGATCTGGTCGACTGCGCGGCGCAGGCGATCGAGGCGCGCGATCCAGCGCGAGCGAAGCAGCTCGCCCACGCCGCGCCGCTCCTGGCCGCGGTAGGTGACTCGCCCGGGCTCGCGCAGGCCGAGCTCGGCCGGCGGCTCGGGATCAAGCCGGCGAATCTCAGCCGGATCCTCGGGGTGCTCGAGGCTGGCGGGCTCGTGCGGCGCAAGCTGGTCGGCCGCGAGAAGCTCGTCCATCCCGCGCGCGATGCGATGCCAGATCGCGCCCCGGCCCGCGCGGGGAGCGGCGCCAGACGGGGAGCGAGCTACCTGCAGCGGACCGACGCGGCGAGCGCGGCATGAGCGCGCACGTCACTTCCTTCTACAGCTTTAAGGGCGGGGTCGGCCGCACCCTGCTCCTGGTCAACGTCGGCGTGATGCTCGCCAGGCGCGGCTGGCAGGTGCTGCTCTGGGATCTCGATCTCGAGGCCCCCGGGATGCACCGCATCCCGGCGCTCGGCGTGCCGCCTCAGCGAGAGGGGTTCCTCGAATGGCTGGCGCAATGGCAGGGCGGCGACGGGGCGCCCGGCGCAGCACGGCGCAAGGCGCTCGCCAAGCTCGTCCAGCCGGTGCCGGCCGTCCCGAACCTGTCGCTCCTGCGCGCCTTCGGCGAGGGCGCGGACTTCCCCGCGCTCTACCAGCAGGTGCGCTGGCAGGAGCTGTTCGTGGAGCGCCCGGATGCGGGCCTGGCCCTGCTTCGCGGTGCGCTCGCGGTGCTCGCCGAGGGACGCGACCACGTGCTCATCGACGCCCGCACCGGGATCACCGACGTGGGCGGGCTCATCGCCGCCGTGCTGCCTCAGCTCACGGTGCTCGTCGGCAGCTTCGGCCACCAGAGCCTGCACGGCCTGCACCACGTCAAGCAGGCCCTGCTGCCGGCGATCGAGGGCCGGCTCGCGGAGCGCGATCCCCACGCCGAGCTCGGGCTGGCGCACGTGGTCTCGCCCGTGCCCGCGGACGCGCCCGATGCGGCCGAGCGCCGGCGGATCTGGCGCGAGGTGTTCGGCGAGGTCGATCCCGTCGAGATCCCCTGGGATGGCCGCCTGCTCTTCGCCGAGCACCTGGCCGCGCTCGACCGCAACGAGCAGGATCCGCTCTTCGCGGCTTACGCCGCAGTCGCCGCACGCGTCGAGCAGCACCGGCGGCGCTTCCTGGAGGTGGCAGCGAGCCCGGCCGCGGATGCCGGGCACAAGGACGAGCGGGCCGGGCGCAAGGACGAGCGGGCGCGCAAGGGCCTGAGCTTCGAGCAGCGCGTGGCCCAGCTTCTCGCGCTGCACGGCTACCAGGTGCAGGGCGAACAGCTCATCGGCGGCAATCGCGTGGATCTCGTGGCCACGCTTCGCTCCGGCCTCGACGAGCAGATCTGGTGGGTGGAGTGCAAGGACCACCAGGCGCCCACGGGCAAGGACGTGCTCGAGAGCCTGTGCTCGTGGATCGGAGGCACGGAAGGCCGCGGCGCCGGCGCCCGCGGCATGGTGGTGGCGCGAGCCTTCACGCCCGCCGCGCGCGCCTTCGTGCGCGACCACCCCGAGCTGCGCGCGCTGACCGTCGACGATCTCGAGCGCAAGCTCTTCGACCCCACGGCCTACCTTCACGGCATCAAGGCCGCGTGGGAGCAGTCCGAGCTGGCGCGCACCTGGGTGCCGCAGAAGGCCCTGATCGAGTCGCTGCCCGGCGATGGCGAAGGCGTGCCCATCCTCGAGCACGCGCTTGGCTGGGCGAGCGGCGCGGGCCAGCGCCTGTGGCTGCTGCTCGGTGACTTCGGCACGGGCAAGACTACCTTCTTCCGGCGCCTGGCCTACGAGCTCGCCCGCGAGCAGTTTCGCGCCCTGGTCGCCGTCGCCGGCCAGGAGCCGCTGCACGGCCGCGGCAACCGCGTGCTCGTCACCTGCCGCACGCACTTCTTCCGCGACCAGCAGCAGGCCAAGGATACGGCCGAAGGCCGGATCCACGGCCTCGAGGCGCCGGTCGACTCGGCGCTCGGCCGGCTCGCCCGCCGCTTCGACGCCGCCATCGACGAGCTCATGCTCTTCGACGACGCGCAGATAGACGCCTTCCTCGCAAACCGCCTGGGCGCCGCGCCGGCCCGCCGGGCCCGGGATCTCATCCGCCGGACCTACGATCTCGGCAGCCTCGCGCCGCGGCCGGTGCTGCTCGACATGATCGTGAGATCGCTGCCCCGGCTGGCCGCGGCCGGCGGCGAGGTCACGCCCGCGGGCCTCTACGACCTCTACACCCGGCAGTGGCTCGAGGACACGAGCGGCCGCAGCCTGCTCACCCCGCCGGAGCTGCGCCACCAGCTCCTGGCGCTGCTCGCGGCGAGCCTCTGGGAGCGCGACGACGCCCGCATCCACCATACCGAGTTGCTGGCGGAGGTGCGGCGCCACGCGAAGCTCTTCCCCGGGCTCGACCACGAGCGCGTCGACGTGGAGCTGCGCACCGCCGCCTTTCTCGTGCGCTCGGCCGACGGCCACTATCGCTTCTCCCACAAGAGCTTCCTCGAATTCTTCCTCGCCCTGAGGCTGCGCGAGGCGCTTCGCGGTCGTGACCTCCAGGCGCTCGACGCCTCTCCGCTCTCGCCTGAGATCCTGGCGTTCCTCCGGGACCTGCTGTCGGCCCGTTCCGAGACCGCCGGCAAGCTTGCCCGAGCCATGCGCGAGGGCTACCGGCCGCGCTGGAGCGAGAACGCGCTGAGGGTAGCCCTGGCGCTGGGAGGCAAGGCCGAGGGCGCCCAGCTCGTGGGAGCGCGGCTCAGCGGGGAGAACCTGACCGGGGCCGAGCTCGGCGGCGCATGCCTGCGCCGGGCGCAGCTCCGGGAGGCGCGCCTGGCCGGCGCGGATCTGCGCAAGGCCGATCTGTCGGAGGCCGAGCTCGCTCAGGCCGACCTCAGCGGGGCCAGGCTCGACGGCGCCCGGCTCGAGGGCGCACGGGCAGCGGGCGTGCACGCCCAGGGGGCCTGCCTGCTCAAGGCGACCCTGCGCGGCGCGGATCTGCGCGACGCCGATCTGCGCCAAGCGGATCTGCGCGACGCCGAGCTCGACGGCGCCGTGCTGCGCCTGGCGCGCCTCGCTGATGCCCGGGGCGCGCTGGCGGGCCGCAGCGTGGATCTCGCGGGCGCCACTGCCCCGCGCTTCCAGGGCCGCGCGCCGCCAGCCATGACCACCATCCCCAAGGGGCTGCGGCCGCGTCTGCCGCGGCCGATGGGCCTGGTCCTAGGGGTCGCCTTCTCGGCGGACGGCACGCTCGTAGTGACCGGGGCGTCGGACGACACGGCGCGGCTCTGGGACGCGCACAGCGGCCGCGAGCTTCGCCGCCTCGAGGGGCATGGGGACTGGGTGCGCTCCGTCGCCTTCTCGCCGGACGGCACGCTCGTTCTGACCGGCTCGGACGACCGCACGGCCCGGCTCTGGGACGCGGCGAGCGGCCGCGAGCTCCGCCGTCTCGAGGGCCACGGGGGCGCGGTGCTCTCCGTCGCCATCTCGCCGGACGGCGCGCTCGTGCTGACCGGCTCGGACGACCGCACGGCCCGGCTCTGGGACGCGAAGAGCGGCCGGGAGCTGCGCCGCCTCGAGGGGCACGGGGGCAGGGGGCTTTCCGTCGCCTTCTCGGCGGACGGCACGCTCGCTCTGACCGGCTCGGACGACGGCACGGCGCGGCTCTGGGACGCGGCGAGTGGCCGCGAGCTTCGCCGTCTCGAGGGCCACGGCGACTGGGTGCGCTCCGTCGCCTTCTCGCCGGACGGCGCGCTCGTGCTGACCGGGTCGGACGACCACACGGCCCGGCTCTGGGACGCGGCGAGTGGCCGCGAGCTCCGCCGTCTCGAGGGCCACGGCGACTGGGTGCTCTCCGTCGCCTTCTCGGCGGACGGCACGCTTGTTCTGACCGGCTCGGGCGACCACACGGCCCGGCTCTGGGACGTGAAGAGCGGCCGCGAGCTGCGCCGTCTGGAAGGGCACGGGGGCCAGGTGCTCTCCGTCGCCTTGCCGCCGGACGGCAGGCTCATTCTGACCGGCTCGGACGACGGCACGGCCCGGCTTTGGGACGCGGCGAGCGGCGCCCCGCTTCGCGCCCTCTGGGCCTCTGGACGCGGCTGGCTGTCCGTCGATCTCTCGACCGGCCGCCACCGCGGGGAGGGCAACGGGCTGCGGGCCCTGGAGTACGTCGATCCCGAAGAGAGCGCCGCCTTCCCGCGCGTCTGGCTCGCCGAGGATCTGCCCGAGCTGCGCGATGGCTGACGGCGGATGGAGGCGGCGCGGCTCAGAGCATCTGGAAGAAGTCGTTGCCCTTGTCGTCCACGAGGATGAAGGCGGGGAAGTCCTCCACCTCGATCTCCCAGACCGCTTCCATGCCGAGCTCGGGGTAGTCGAGCACCTTGACGCTGCGGATGCTGTTCTTGGCCAGGATGGCTGCCGGCCCGCCGATGCTGCCGAGGTAGAAGCCGCCGTGCTTCTTGCAGGCGTCGGTTACCTGCTGCGAGCGGTTGCCCTTGGCGATCGTCACGAGCGAGGCGCCGTGCGACTGGAAGAGATCCACGTAGGAGTCCATGCGCCCGGCGGTGGTGGGCCCAAACGACCCAGACGCCATGGACTCGGGCTTCTTGGCCGGCCCGGCGTAGTAGACCGGATGGCGCTTGAAGTAGTCGGGCAGCCCCTCGCCCCGATCGAGCCGCTCCTTCAACTTGGCGTGGGCGAGGTCGCGCGCCACGACCATCTTGCCGCGCAGCGCCAGGCGCGTCTTGACGGGGTGGCGGCTCAGCTCCGCCAGCACGTCCTTCATCGGCCGGTTCAGATCGATCGCGACGGCCGGGCTGCTGGCTGCCTGCTGCGGCATGCCGGCCATGCAGCGCGCCGGATTGTGCTCGAGTTGTTCCAGCCAGATCCCCTGGCGGTCGATCTTGGCCTTCACGTTTCGATCGGCCGAGCAGCTCACGCCCATGCCGATCGGGCAGGAGGCGCCGTGGCGCGGGAGCCGTATCACGCGCACGTCGTGCACGAGGTACTTGCCGCCGAACTGCGCGCCCAGGCCGCACTTGTGGGCGCCGTCGAGCAGGATCTGCTCGAGCTCGCGATCGCGGAAGGCCCGGCCCATGTCGTCGCCCGTCCCCGGCAGGCCGTCGAGCTCGCCGGCGGCGGCGAGCTTCACGGCCTTCAGGCAAGCGTCGGCGCTCGTGCCGCCCACGACCACGGCCAGGTGATAGGGCGGGCAGGCGGCCGTGCCCAGGGCCTTCATCTTGTCGGTGAGGAAGGGCACCAGGCTTCCGGGGTTCAGCACCGCCGGCGTCTGCTGGAAGAGCATGGTCTTGTTGGCCGAGCCGCCGCCCTTGGCGATGAAGAGGAACTTGTACTCGTCGCCCTCGGTCGCGAAGATGTCGATCTGCGCCGGCAGGTTGCAGCCGGAGTTCTTCTCCTGGTACATCGACAGGGCGACGGTCTGCGAGTAGCGCAGGTTCTCCTTGGTGTAGGTCTCGAAGATCCCGCGCGAGAGCTCCTCGCGGTCGTTGCCGCCCGTGAGCACGTACTGGCCCTTCTTGGCCACGACCGTGGCCGTGCCCGTGTCCTGGCAGAAGGGAAGCTGGCCTTCGGCCGAGACCATGGCGTTGCGCAGCATGGTGCAGGCCACGTACTTGTCGTTCTCGCTTGCCTCGGGATCGGTGAGGATCTTGGCCACCTGCTGCTGGTGCGCCGGCCGCAGGAAGAAGGACACCTCGCGCATGGCCTCGCGGGCGAGCAAGGCGAGCGCCCGAGGCTCCACGACGAGGAACTCGTTGTCGCCGAGCTTGCGGACCGAAACCCAGTCCTTGGTCAGCAGGCGGTACTCGGTCTGGTCCTTGGAAACGGGAAACGGATCCTGATACCTGAAGTCCACCATGGTTCGCTCCTTGGCTAGAGCCGCTTGTCGGCCCCAACCCTAGGCCAATCTCGCCCCGGACGTCGAGCGGAGCCGAGCAGGACGGTTGTGGCCGCGCGCCATGGCGGCTAGAGGAGCACCCGAGCAGGAGCAGGACCCATGTACAACATACTCGTCGGCTGTGTCTGGGGCTTCATCGCCTGGTTCTTCGTCCGCTACGTGCTGGCCGGGTTCTACACGGTGAACCAGAGCGAGCGCGCGGTGAAGACGAGCTTCGGTCGCGCCCAGCGGGTGGCGGAAGGGGCGACCACCATCGACGATCCCACGGCCAGCGCCCTCGATCCGGAGGAGCGCAGCCGCTACGCCTTTCCGCAGGTCCGCGTCATCCTGCCGGGCGGGCCCTACTTCAAGTGGCCGTGGCAGAGGATCCACAAGGTCTCGGTGGCCACGCAGACCGTCAGCATGGCCTACGACCCGGAGACGCCCCAGGCCAACAACGGGGGCACGATCCTCGAAGCGGTTACCAAGGATCAGCTCAACACGGGGCTCACCGGCCAGATCCGCTACGGCGTCTCCGAGCGAAACCTCTACGCGTACCTCTTCGGCACCAAGAACCCCATTGCCCACGTCATGGGCTACTTCGTCTCCATCCTGCGGGAGCGCATCGCCAACTTCGAGGTTCGCAAGGACGCGGCGAGCAAGCAGGAGCTGGCGTCCGGGCTGGGGGTGGTCGATGGCATCTCGATCAACGACCTGCGCAAGAACCTCCGGGATCTGAACGACCACATGGTTGGCGAGTGCCGCTCGTCGGCCGCTCGCTATGGCATGGTGCTCGATGCCTCGCTCATCACCGGCATCGATCCTCCGGCGGACGTCGAATCGGCGCTGGCGGCGATCAACACCGCCCACAACCAGGTCTCCTCGGAGATCAGCTTGGCGCAGGCCGCGGCCGACCAGAAGATCGTGCAGTCCCGAAGGGCGGTCGAGATCGAGGAGCTCAGGGCCCAGGCCGAGGTCGAGCCGCTCGGCCGGCTCGCCGACCAGCTTGCGCTGCTCAAGCACAGCGGCGGATCGGTCGCCCTCGCGGCCTACGTCCGGAACGTGCGCATGGCGCTGTTCGATCGCGCCGGGCAGATCTTCCTGGGAAGGAGCAAGCCATGAACGACGCCTTCATTGCCGCCCTGGCGACCTTCGTCGGCTGCTTCGTCGGCGTGCCCATCGGCCTGGCGCTGTGCCGGATGTTCGGCCTGTACGCCGTCGTCGAGGAGCGGCGTTGCCACGTCTACGTGCTCTTCGGCCAGGTGGTCGGGATCATCACCGAGCCCGGGCTGCACGTGCTGCCCTTCGAGCTCGGGTTGCGGGCCTTCGTCGTGCGCCTCCTCGGCCAGTGTCACGTCCTCGACATGCGGCTCGACCAGCGCTACCTGCGCAGCCTCGCCGTCAACTCGGAAGAGGGGGCGCCGATGGGCATCGGCATCTGGTACGAGATGTTCGTCAGCGACCCGCTGGCGTTCCTCTTCAAGAACGCCGACCCGCAGGGCTCGCTCGCGGCCAGCGTGAGCAGCTCGGCCATCCGGTGCCTGTCCAACATGCCGCTCGATCACATGCTGACCAGCCGGCACGCCATGAGCAAGAGCGTGCGCACCGAGGTCTCGCCGACCTCACACCAGTGGGGCTACAAGGTGGGCTCGGTCTACGTCCGCAAGGTCCACTTCCGCGACCTGGGGATGGTCCGGCAGATCGAAAGCAAGGTCGTCAACCGGCTGCGGCAGGTGACGGCGGCGATCCGGCAGGACGGCGCCAACCGGATGAGCATCATCACCAGCGCCGCCGAGCGGCAGGCGGCGGTGGAGTTCGCCAAGGCGGGGGCGATCCGGCCGCGGATCGTGGGCGAGGCGCTGGGCAAGATCTCCCGCGACCCGGAGGTCGCCGCGGCCCTGTTCGACGCCATCGAGGCGCAGAGGATCCTCGCGAGCCAGGCGAAGCTCGTCCTGCTGCCCGAGAGCGCAGTGCTGCTGGGCGAGTTGCTGGCGGCCCGGGTGCCGGTCGCGCCGGCCGCGAGACCCGAAGCCTGAGCTAGCGCACCAGCAGGTTCAAGGCGTAGCCCGGGTTGCCGCTGTCGCCCGCGTCGTTGCCGAAGTCGCCCTCGCCCGTGCCCTGGTCGGCGAAGCTGGCGTCGTTGGCCTCGGTCACGCCGATGCCGTGGTCGGCGCGGCTGCAGTTGTCGCCCCCGCCGCCGATCATCATGACCGCGCCGTCGCCCTGGCTCCAGTCCGCCCAGAAGCTGATGCTGTTGGGGCCGCCGATTTGGGGGGACCCGCAGGCGGCCTGCTGGAAGCCCATCGTCGCCTGGTAGTTGTTGCCGAAGTCGGCGTCGCACTTGCCCTTGACCGAGTTGGCGCCCCAGATGGCGCCGTTGCGGAAGTTGCCGAAGCCCGTGACGACGTCCCGGAACGTCTTGCCCCCGAGGCAGCCGTTCTTGGTCTTGAGCAGGAACTTGTCGTCGGGGTTGTTCGTCCGCGACAGCTTGAGCTCGGTCGCCTTGACCAGCCAGAACGCCTTCGAGATCATGTCGGCGTTGTCGGTGCGGGAAGTGGGCTGGCCGGCCTCGGTGTTCTTGTCGTACCACCACTCGCCCGTGTCCAGGATCCAGTTCTTGGCGTCGGCGTTGGAGAAGCGCGCGATGAGCGTCCAGCCGCCGCTGTCGTCCTGCATGTCGCAGTAGACGTCGAAGGGGTTCTCCGGGCCACCGCCGTCCGGGTCGATCTTGTTGATGCCGTTCTTCAGGTTGGGATCGCCCTGCAGCAGCGTCAGACAGCTCACGGCCGAGCTGCACTGCCCGCTCAGGCAGATCTGGTTCTGGGCGCACGCCTTGCCACAACTGCCGCAGTTCTTGGCGTCGGTCTTGAGATCCACGCAGGCGTTGCCGCACAGGGTCTTGGTCGGGTCGCACAGCGCCACGCAGAGGGAGGCGACGCACACCTCGTTCTGCTTGCAGGCCGCGTTGCAGCCGCCGCAGTGGGCCGGATCGACCTTCGTATCGACGCACTTGCCGGCGCACTTCGTAGTGCCGCCGGCGCACACGACGGCGCAGGCGCCGCCCGAGCACACCTCGCCCTGTGCGCAGGGCTTGTCGCAGCCGCCGCAGTGCGCCGAATCGAGTTGCGTGTCGACGCACTTGCCGGCGCACTTGGTCGTGCCGCCGACGCACACCAGGCCGCACGCTCCGGCGGAGCAGATCTGCCCCTGGGGGCAAACGCCGCCGCAGCTTCCGCAGTTGGCGGGGTCGGACTGGACATCGACGCACTTGCCGGCGCACTTGGTGGTGCCGCCGACGCACACCAGGCCGCACGCCCCGGCCGAGCAGACTTGCCCCTGGGGACAGGCGTCGCCGCAGCTTCTGCAGTTGGCGGGGTTGGTTTGGAGGTCGACGCACTTGCCGGCGCACTTGGTGGTCCCGCCGACACACACCAGGCCGCACTGGCCGGAGGAGCACACCTGACCCTGCGGGCAGGCGCTGCCGCAACTGCCGCAGTTGGCAGGGTCGGACTGGAGGTCGACGCACTTGCCGGCGCACTTGGTGGTGCCGCCGACGCACACGAGACCGCACGCTCCGGCCGCGCAGACCTGCCCGCCGCCGCAGGCGCTGCCGCAGCTCCCGCAGTTCTCGGGGTCGAAGCTCGCGTCCACGCACTTGCCGGCGCACAGGGTCGTGCCGCCCCCGCACTGCAAGGCGCACTGGCCCGCGGAGCAGACCTCGCCCGGCGCGCACGCGTGGCCGCAGCCGCCGCAGTGCTCCTTGGACACCGCCGTGTCCGCGCAGATGCCGCTGCACAGCGTCGTGCCGCCGCCGCACTCGACCGCACACGCGCCCTGGGAACAGACCTCGCCAGGGGCGCAGGCCTGGCCGCACCCGCCGCAGTGGGCGGGATCGACGTCGGTATCGACGCACTGGCCGAAGCACGACGCGAGCCCCTGCGGGCACTGGCCCGCGCCGCCCTGCCCGGTGCCCGTGCCGGTCCCGACCACCATCGGCTCCGAGCCGCTGCACCCGCCGCCGACCGTCAACGCCAGCGCCGCCAGCGGCGCCAGACCCGCCACAAGCCAGTCTCTGCGTGCCATCGTACCCTCCTGCGAAGCTCCTGCCGCCCGCGCGGCCACACCACAAGAATAGCCGACTCGCCGCCCCCGTGGCGAGCAACGTCTATCTCACCCAGAGGTAGCCCGACGGCCCCTCGCCGCACCAGTGCCGGTGGAAGTGGTTGTCCGTGCGCTGGCCGCAGTCGAGCAGGCAGAAGGCCATGTTGCCGACGCCGGCGACGCACTGCGAGCCCGGACCGGACACCCCCAGCCCCGATCCCGTGCAGCCGCCGATGGCGTTGCTCGTCGTGCCATGGATCCACTGCGGCGCCTTGCTGTACGAGGCAAGGAAGTCGAGGCACGCGGTGTTCTCCCCGGAGCAGGCGGCGCCGAGCACCAAGCCCGCCGAGACGAGCAAGGTGGCCGAAAGCCCGAAGAACGTGGCATGTTGCATGTGGATCGCTCCTGGCGCGCGCTCCAGCCTACAACTACTAGCTCGCACTGGCTCGGGAGAATGAGCGCTGCCCGCCCCCTCGTCCAAGTCGGAGCCATCGCCGTGGCCGAGCGGCGGGCCAACGTCGTCGGCACGATTCGGCTGAACTGCGAGCACGACGGGCTGCGGATCGATCTGCTCCAGGTCGGCCGCTTCGGTGCGGGCTTCGCCTTGGCCCAGCTCGCCCGCGCCCAGAGCTTCCGCGTGCCCTACGCCGCGATCCGCGCCCTGGTGCGCGATGGCCCGTACCTGCTGCTCTCGCTCGATCCGCGGGCCGCGCCCGTGCATAGCCGCTTTGCCCTGGCCCACTTCAGCCTCGAGCCGCAAAGGACATTGCTGCGCGTGTTGCGGCGGCACGCCCGCGCCCAGCTTGCAAGCGCGGTCGTCCCGCTGGCGCTCGGCGCCGCGCTGCTCGCCTGGCTGCTGCCGCGCGAGCTCGCGGGCGGACGAATCGGGGTCGCCGCGGCGGCGGCGCTCGTCGCCGGCGCGAGCTGGCGCGCGCTGGCGGCGCTCGTCCGCTGGCTCGCCTGGGGTGGCCCCGACTCCGACGAGCTTCGCCGGAGCTTCGAGGACGCCGTCTCGGAGCGGCTCGGCCTGAGCCCGGCGGCCGTGGCTCCCCTCCCGGAAGAGGGCGGGCAGCCAAGCGCGTCGGCGCTCGCCGCCTTGGGCCAGATCGTGCGGCCGCGCGCCTTCGTGCTGGTCGGCGCCGCGCTCGGCGCGCTTCTCGTGGCGGCGCTCGCCGTCGATCGCTACGGCGTCGCGCCGTTCGTGGAGCTGCCGGTCGTGTCGGCCCGGGGCGGGATCGCGCAGCGGGCTCGGCCCACGGTGCGGGCGGCAGTGGCCGCCGGCACACCGCACGCTCCGCCGTGCCGCTGCCAGCATACGGACTCGCCGCTGTGGCGCGACGGGCTGCCGCAACTGAGCATCCTGCTCTCGCCCCGCGGCCGGAGGCTCGATCGGATCTGGGTGCGGGCGAGGGAAGACGTGCCCGTCCTGCCGCCCGGCACGCGGCCCGAGGAGATCGCGTTCGACCTGGCCATCGTGAACAACAGCTCGGCCGAGCTTCTCACGGTGGATCTCGTGGTCACCTTCGCGAGCCGCGGGGCGGACGGCAGGCGCCACGTGATCGGGGAGCGTGGGCTGCATTGGCCGGGCCGGCTCGGTGCGGGCGGGGCCGTCAAGTGGTCCGTCGTGGGGGACGGCACCGAGCTGCGCGTCGAGACCCAGGTTAGCCAGCCGCTCGGCGCACCGGGCATTGCAGCGGCTCCGCCCGAAGCGTTCCGGCGCACGCTCGCCGCGAAACTGAGCGCCGTGCGCCTGCACGGCGCCATGATGCTCGCCTACCTCGGACAGGCACAGGCCGGCGAGGCGGCGCGCGCCCTCGGGCCGCTCGCCGGAGCCGAGCAAGCGGCGCGCGCGGAGATCTTGCGGAGCCTGGAGCCACTGCGCTCCTGCGACCGCCGGCGCGAGGGCGAGACCTTGTCGCTGTGCGTGCACAACGGCATGGGCGCGCCCGTGCGCGAGCTCGTGCTCGCCGAAGTCGAGAGCCCGGGGGCGCTGGGGCGCCGGTGGCGCATCGAGGATCTGTTCGCCGCCGGCCACGCGCTGCGCGTGACGCTACCGCTGGCAGGCGCCGCGCCTCCCGCAGCGCTCGCGCTCTCGGCGCCGCGGTGAACCCCTACTGGCAGCAGACGGCGCACTTGACCTCGCGGCCCGCGGGCCACTGGTTGCCGTCGAAGTTGCCGCCGTACGCCACCTTCGTCACGTAGACGTAGCCATGGGCCACGCTGGGCGTCGAGGCGTCGAAGTTGTTGGGATCGACGCAGAAGTGGCCGCGGGCCCCCTGGTGCGTGTAGTGGGGCCCCACGCTCACGCCCACGTGCCTGGCGCTCCAGCCGTTCGGGCAGGTGGCGCTGCCCCACTGGTCGAAGCAGCTCCCGCTCGGGTTGTAGCAGACGGCGCAGTAGAACGACTTGTCGGTCGGGAACCCGATGGGCTGGCCCCCGCTGCTGAAGTGCATCGGGTAGAGCAGATCTCCGTCGTAGCCGTCGGCCTGGCCGGGGTCGCCGCCCTTGACGCACAGGCCCACGTTGGAGCCCGAATGCCCGTAGTAGCCCGAGAACCCCGCGCCCTCGTACAGCTTCTGGGTGTTGTTGGGGCAGTTGCGCGTGCCCCAACGGGTGAACACCTGGCCGGCGGCCGATCCCGTGTCTCCCTTGGGTCCCAGCGGCCCCTGCGGTCCCTGGGCTCCGGTCGCGCCTTGCGGGCCGGCAGGACCGGTGTCGCCCTTCGCGCCCGTGGGCCCCTGGGGCCCGGTCGCACCTTGCGACCCGGCAGGCCCTGCCGGCCCGGGATCGCCTTTCTGTCCAGCCGGGCCCGGATCGCCCTTCGGGCCCGCGACGCCCTGCGGTCCGGCCGCTCCGGTCAGCCCCTGCGGGCCCTGCACGCCCTGCGGGCCCTGCGGGCCCGTGGTTCCGGTGTCGCCCTTCGGCCCGGGCGGGCCCATCGGTCCGGCCGCGCCGGCTTCGCCCTTGGGCCCCTGCGGCCCGGGCGGCCCTTGCAGCCCCGTGGGGTCGCCGACCCACTGGCCCTTGCCGTCGATGACCTTGCCGTGGTCGGCGATGCTGACCGAGCTCGGCGTGATGTCGCCGATGGCGTTGTCCGCCACGAGGGCGTACGGCACCGAGCCGACCTCGGCGCGCGGCGCCATCTCCGGATCGCCGCCGACCGCGATGCCGAGGTAGCGCACCGCGCCGTCGAAGGTGGTCGGCAGGAACGGAACCACCGAGCCGAGCCGCACGCTGAAGTAGCCTTGCTCGAACGTGACGGACTGGATCTCGACCCACACGGGCTGGGGCGTCACCTTGTTCTCGTAGAGCGCCAGCGTGACGGTCATGTCGCCGTCGATCGGCTTGCTCGTGCCGGCGTCGTACATCCGCCCTTGCAGGGCCACCGTGCCCGGAACGGCCGCGGCGCTCGGCGCCAGGCCCAGCAGGCCCGCGAGCGCGGCCCCCGCGACCAGCTTCGGTAGTCCCTGCGCGTGCATCGTTCGCAATCCCATGACGCACCTTCCTCCTACCGGGTCGATGCTACACGGCGCCCCCGCACGCCACAAGCCGCACGCCAAGCGTTGCATCCGCTGGAGAAGCCGGGCGGAAACCGGTACAATAGTGCGTGGCGTGGACGGCTGCGGGCCGCGAAGGCCCCGAAAGCGAGGCGGCGACGATGAACGTTCGGCCGGCGTACGTGCGCATTATCGTAGTGGTCGCTCTGCTGCTCGCGGCGGGGAGCGCGCGGGCACAGGTCAAGACCTACACGGTCAACGGCGACTTCGACACGGGCACGCTCGACAACGTCGTCGATAGCCCGCCCAACCGCGTGGTGCTCGGCCCGACCTGGGTCTCGAAGACCAGGCTCGTGTGGACGACCAACTACAACTACGGCTTCGTGCTGCGCATGGACTCGACCACGGGCAAGCAGACGAGCCGCTTCGACTCGGCGCTGCAATTCATTAACGGCGTGCCCACGGGCGCGCGGCCCTCGCAGGAGTTCTGCAACTGGTCGAACACCGGCAACTGCCCGGGACGGGTGGCGGTGGACACCAACGGCGACGTGTGGATCTGCAACCGTGCCTTCGGCAGCCAGGGGACGCTTTCCAAGTTCTCGGGCGACATCAAGCACTGCATCGATCGGAACAACAACGGGATCATCGACACGTCCAAGGACGCCAACAACGACGGCGTCATCGCGGTCAACGACCCCAAGGAGTACTTCGGGCAGAACGACGAGTGCATCCTGGCCACGATCCCGGTCGGCCCGTCGAACCGCTGGCCGCGCGGCGTGGCGGTGGACAAGAAGGGCAAGATCTGGGCCTGCACCTTCAACGAGGGCAAGGTCTACCGCTTCAACCCCAACGAGCCGGTGGCGCTGGAGGGTTCCGCCACGGTAGGCGGCAACCCGTACTCCATGGCCACGGGCGGCAACTACCTGTTCGTGTCCCGCTGCGCCGGCGGCCAGCCGCCCGTGCGCGTCAACATCGACACCTTCGCCGTGGAGGGCATTTCCTGCCCCGGCATGGGCAGCGGCACCTACGGCGTGGTCGGCGATCCCGGCGGCAACGTCGCCTGGTTCGGCGGCCACTGCAGCGGCGACGGCATCTGGCGGGCGGACTTCGCCAACAAGACCTGCACCAAGACCGGCACCGGCGGCTCGGTGACCGCCGTGACGCTCGATCTGCAAGGCAACGTGTGGGGAGCCAACTACTCCAACAACACCATCCACAAGATGACCGCCGCCGGTGCGCTGCTCGGGACCTATCCGGCGGGCGGCTCCAACCCGCACGGGCTCTCGGTCGACTTCGACGGCAACATCTGGATCGTGACGCACAGCCCTTCGATGGTGAAGATGAACACCAGCGGGCAGATCCTCGGCACGTACAGCATCGGCGGCCCGGGCGTGCCCAACGCCGACCCGTACCTGTACAGCGACTTCACCGGCGTGCAGGTCAACCGGCAGGCCCCGTACACCTACGTGGGCACCTGGGACGCGGTCTACGACGGCGGGGGGCCGGCCATTGCCTGGGCCAAGGTGGCCTGGAACAAGGAGCCCGAAGGCGCGGTGCCGGCGGAGACTTCGCTCGTGGTCAGCGTGCGCGCGGCCGACACGCCGGTCGGGGTCGGCCAGGCGGCCTACGCCCAGGCGGGCAACGGCACGCCCCTGAAGGACGTGGTGGGCCGCTACGTGCAGCTTCGGGCGGGCCTGAAGGGGCCCGGCTACCTGACCCCGACGCTGTCCGACATCACGGTGACGGGTCCTTGCGACCCGCTGTCCGAGAACTGCTGCGTCAAGAACGCCGACTGCAACGACGGCAACCCCTGCACGCTGGACACTTGCCCCGCGCCCGGCGGCAAGTGCCAGCACGGGCCGGCGCCGGGCTGCTGCATGACGGCGAAGGACTGCGACGACGGCGACGCCTGCACGACTGACTCCTGCCCGGTGCCGGGCGGCGCCTGCCAGCACGGCGCGGTGCCGAGTTGCTGCAACTCCAACGTGGACTGCGCCGACGGCGACCTGTGCACGGTGGACTTGTGCTCCGGGCCGGGCGGGACGTGCAGCCACCCGGTCATCAACGGCTGCTGCATGACGGATCTGGACTGCACCAAGGGCAACCTGTGCTCGAACGCGAAGTGCCCGAAGCCGGGGGGCTTCTGCGTGGGCGGGATGATCCCGGGCTGCTGCACCGAGCACGCGGACTGCGCGGACAACGATGCGTGCACGGAGGACGTGTGCGACCTGCAGAAGAACACCTGCGCGAACGCGAAGGTGGCGGGCTGCTGCAACCTGGACGGGGAGTGCGACGACGCCAACCCGTGCACGACGGACACGTGCACGGGGGCGGGAGGGGTGTGCGCGCACGCCTTGCTGCCGGGCTGCTGCAACCCGGACGACCCGAAGGTAGGCCAGCCTTGCGACCCGCCGGTTTCTCCGTACGACGCGCCGCCGTGCAAGCCTGGAGCGCTGGCGTGCGTGGACGGGAAGCTGGAGTGCCAGGGGGCGGTCAAGCCGGAGGCGGAGAAGTGCAACAACATCGACGACAACTGCGACGGGACGGTTGACTCGCCGCCGCCGTGCCCGGTCGGGACGCTGTGCCTGAACGGGGTGTGCGTCCAGGCGTGCAAGGGCGAGCTGGGGGTGTGTCCCGAGGGCTTCAAGTGTTCGGGCTCGCTGTGCCTGCCGACCAACTGCGAGCAGGTGATCTGTCCCGAGGGAGAGCAGTGCGTGGCCGGGGAGTGCAAGGGCAAGGACGGCGGGGCGGGCGGCGGGACGGGCGCGGCCGGGCCGGGCGGGGGCGGGCCCGCGGGCGGGTCGGGGCCGGGGCCCGGAGGCGGAGGGCCGGGACCCGGAGATGCGGGACCGGGGCCGGGTGGTACGGGGCCCGGGCAGGGTGGCGGCGCGCCGGACGCGGGCGCACCGGCGCCGCACTGGGGGCTCTCGACGGGCGGCGGCGGCTGCCAGTGCGGCGCGGCCGGCGCCGGGCGCGCGCCGGGCGGCGGGCTTGCCGTCTTCGGACTGCTCGGGGCGCTCGCGTTCGCGAGGCGGCGCCGCGGGCCTCGCGCGCACGAGAGGAGGCGACCATGACCGCTTGCCGGCGTCTGTCCTGTGCTGTCCTGCTGCTCGTGGCATGCGCGCTCCTGCCCGCCGCCTGCTCGGTCGAGCCCTACTGCTTCGGCTGCGAGGCCGACGGCGGTCTCTCGGGGGGCGGCCTGGAGGGCGGGGCCCCGCCGGTCGGGTGCGCCCATGGCGAGGCCTGCCCCAGCTCCGCGCCGAAGTGCTGCGACGGCGTCTGTGTCGACGTCGCGACCGACGTCGAGAACTGCGGCGAGTGCAGCCAGTCCTGCCCCACCGCGCCCATGACGGCCGTGGAATGCGTGGACGGCAAGTGCGTGACGAGCTGCCCCTCCGGGCTCACCGACTGCAACGGTGTGCCGGCCGACGGCTGCGAGGCGAACCTGCAAATGGACCGGCTCAACTGCGGCAAGTGCGGCGTGATTTGCCTCTACGCCAACGCCACGGCCAAGTGCAGCAGCGGCGAGTGCACGATCGACACATGCAAGGAGGGATTCGCCGACTGCAACAAGAAGGCCGAGGACGGCTGCGAGATCAACATCGGCACGGATCCGGGGTACTGCGGCAACTGCGATACGACCTGCCCGGTCGTGGGCAACCACGAGCCCCTGTGCCTGGGAGGCGTTTGCGCCTCGGGCGAGTGCCTGCCCGGCTACGGCGAGTGCAACGGCGTCCCTGGCGACGGCTGCGAGACCGACCTGCTCGGCGACGCCGTCAACTGCGGCGTCTGCCTGAACGCCTGCCCAGCGCCGCCCCACGCCGAGCCCGGATGCCAGGGCGGCGCCTGCAGCGTGGGCGCCTGCGAGGCGGGCTGGGCGGACTGCGACCAGTCGATCTGGAGCGGCTGCGAGACCGAGCTCGCCACAAGCAAGGAGAACTGCGGGGCTTGCAAGGCCGCGTGCCTGGCCGTGCCCGACGGCTACGCGGCGTGCAAGGAGGGCAAGTGCGTCCTCGGCGGCTGCGATCCGGGGCGCGCCGACTGCAACGAGAAGCTGTCCGACGGCTGCGAGGTCGATCTCGCGACCGACGTGGCGCATTGCGGCGCCTGCGAGATCGCCTGTCCGGACATCGCTCACGGCAAGCCGGCCTGCGTGGGCTTCGCCTGCGGCATCGGCTCTTGCGACGCGAACTACGCCGACTGCTTCGGGGGCTCGTCCGACGGCTGCGAGACGCCTCTGCTCACCGACTTGGCCAACTGCGGAGCGTGCGGCGCCGCGTGCGCGAGCATCGACCACGGCACCAGGACCTGCAAGAGCGGATCCTGCGAGATCGCCTCGTGCGATCCGGGCTACGACGACTGCAACAAGAAGCTCCCCGACGGCTGCGAGATCAACCTGGCCGCCGATCTGGCGAACTGCGGCGCCTGCAACAACGCCTGTCCCGTGCCGGCCCACGCGGCCGCGGCATGCAAGGGCGGAGTGTGCGGTCTGGGCGCCTGTGACGCCGGCTACGCGAACTGCGACGGTAAGCCGGACAACGGCTGCGAGCAGAAGACCGGGGACGACCCGAACAACTGCGGCGGCTGCGGCATCAAGTGCGGCTCGGGCTCGTGCGCCGGTGGCCTGTGCGTGTGCAACAAGAAGGTCCTGCTCGTCGCCGACGACAGCGTCTCGGGAAGCACGACACTTACCACGGCGCTCGGCCTTGCGGGATACGCCGTGACGCAGACCTCCGTGCCGTCGTACCAGTACAACGGGTCCAACCCGGCCCTGGCCGGCTTCGGCTCGGTCGTGTTGCTCGCCGGTGGGCCCAATGCGACGTCGTACAGCAGCGACATGCCCGCGGGCGGCCAGAACGCCATCGTGAGCTTCGTGAACGCGAGCGGCCAGGGTCTCGTGCTGACCGAGTGGGCGGCCTTCCAGGTGGCCGGGGGGCGCTGGCAGACTCTCGCGCCGCTCGTACTTCTCACGCGCACGAAGGCGTTCAGCGGGCAGGTGACCTACGCCGTTGACGGCGCCTTCGCCGGGCATCCCATCTGGACCGGGCTTCCGGCGTCGTTCGCGCTTGCCTCCACGTCGAACGTGGGCAGCACCAAGATTGCGCCGTTCGTGATCCGGGCCGCGGGCAGCCCGGAGGCGATCGACGCCGTGGCGGTCCGGGATGCTCCCGTGGGGCGCGTGGTGCACGTTGCCCACGCCGGCAACTACGCGCCCAACGGCTGGACCAACTCCAACATGCAGAAGCTCGTCGCCAACGCCGTCGGGTGGGTGGCGCGCTGCAAATGAGCCACTGGCTGTTGGCTGCTGGCTGCTAGCCGGAGCTAGGAGCTAGAAGCGAATAGCTTTCCTGGTGGACAAGAGCACCGTGAAGCTCGTGCCGGGGCTGTCGCCGGATGCTCCCTTGGCCTGCAAGCGCGTCTTGGCGACCCCCCTGCTGACGAGAACGGCCACCACGGCCTGCGCGCGCTTGGGAGCGAGCGCCGCATCGGCCGGCGTCGTGGTCACGGTCACCTGCACGAGGAAGATCTCGGGGTGATTGACGAGCCCGGCGGCGAGCGCGTCGAGCGCCTTGAGGCTCGGCGGGTCGGTGATTTGCTCCCGGGCGAAGGCGAGGGGCCTGACGAGCGCCACGCTGTCCGTGCTGACCTCGGCCAGCTTGGGCCCGGCGTCCGGGCAGCCGTCGCCGTCGCTGACCCCATTCAGGATCTCGGGCTGACGGGGGCAGCGGTCCTTCTCGTCCGGGATGCCGTCGCCGTCGGCATCGGGCGCCTCGTCGGGGCAGCCGTCGTCGTCCTTGAAGCCGTTCACGACCTCCGGCTCGTTCGGGCACTCGTCGAAGGAGTCCGCCACGCCGTCGTGGTCGTGGTCCAGGTCGGGACAGCCGTCGGCGTCCTCGAAGTTGTCCTGGTCCTCGGCCAGGTTCGGGCACTTGTCCACCTGGTCCGCGACTCCGTCCTTGTCCTTGTCAGGACAGCCGTAGAACTCCTTGGTCCAGGCGGTGCCGGCCTGCTTGGGGCACTTGTCCTGGTCGTCGGGCACGTGGTCCCCGTCGGCGTCGCCGAAGGCGTCCGGGCAGCCGTCGCCATCCTGGTAGCCGTTGGCCGTCTCGGCCTGCTCCGGGCACTGGTCCGCCTCGTCCGGGATCCCGTCGCCATCGGCGTCCACCTCCGGGCAGCCGTCGGCGTCCTGGACACCGTCGCGGTCCTCGGCCTCGCTCGGGCAGCGGTCGAGGCTCCCGGCCACTCCGTCGCCGTCGGGGTCGGTGTTGAGGCCGACGTAGCCCACGCCCGCGACCGCGCGCGCCAGCGGCACGCCAACGCCGCGAATCACGCCCGTGCCGCCGCCGGCCGTGAGCACCAGCCCGATGTCGCCCGGGGCGAACTGCACCGCTCCCAGCACCTCGAGCGGGACGGAGCCGGACTTGCCGCTGAAGCCGGCGGCGCCGAGAGCCCCGGCAAACAAGACGAGGCTCGGCACGGCCCGCACGCCGGCCGCGGCGCCGTAGCGCAGCTCCGGGCCGACCGTGGCCGAGCCCATGGTTGCCGCCTCGCGCAGGACGGCGCCGACGTTGGCGGCCAAGAGCAGGCGGCCGAGCTTGGCGTCGAAGATGCCGCGCAAGCCGGCCGCAAGGGGCGACGAGTTGCCGACGTAGCTCCCCTCGGCCGTGGCGTGGCCCAGCGGCGCCGCCACGTCGAGCGCCACGCCGCGCACGACGTGCACGTCCTGCGACGACGCTCCGTCCGAGGACGAGCAATCCCCACCCGAGGCGCAACTGCGCAGCACGAACGGGTCGCGGGCGTAGGCGAACAGCAGCTCCGTGCTCCACGCCCAATCGCCCTCGGTACGACCGCCGGCCACGGCTAGGTAGTTGCGGGGGCCGAGCGCCGGCTCGAAGCGCTGCACGGAGAACTCGCCCTGCTGGGACCCGCCCTGGGCGCGGGCGGAGGGCGAGGGCAGCAGACCGGCCAGCACCCCGAGCAGGATCGCGCTTCGTGCAGCGGACTTCATGGACCTCCGGATCACCAATACCGCGGCCAAGGGCCGAGCGGAAGATCCCGGCGACGTCAGCTATCGGCGCTGCTTGCCCGGCCCCGCATCGGTCTTGCCGCCCGCGTCGACCGCACCGGGCTGGGCGGCGGCGTCGGCGCCGCCGTCCGGTGGCGTGCCCGCGTCCGCGGCGCTCGCCGCCGCACCGCCGTCGCGCTCGGCCTGGATCGGCGGGGCAGTCGCTGCCGCGGCGCTCGCCGTGGCCGTGCCGGCCGGCGGCACCGCACTGGTCCAGCACGCGGGATCGGGCGGCGGGACGAAGCGGAGCACGCGCGACGCCGCATCGCCCTTCTTCACCACGAGCCTGGATTCCAGGTACATCTCCTCAATGCCGCAGGAGTACTCCGCCTCCTCACGCGACTTGTGCGCGTCCACCGGATGAGGCGCGCGGACGTTCGCACACTGCGCCCAGCGGATGGTGAAGGTGTCGCTGGAGTCCTTGACGAGCACCTTCGACGGCGGCGCGTCGGCCGTGCGCCGGCCGAGGAGCAGCCGCTTGGAGAGGATCTTGCTGCCGTCAAGCGACGTCACCATTACCGGCCGGCGCAGGCCACCCTTCATCATGGTGCGCGCGGCGCCAAGCTCGAAGTCGGGACAGACGGGCACCTCCTCGATGCTGGCCGTGGCCGAGGGGGCGGCGCAGGCTCCGAGCGAGCCGAGCAGCAGCAGCAGCCAGAGCGGGACGGCAGAGCGGGGCACAAGCCCAGCCTCGGTCTTTCGGGGCAGCACGTCAAGGGGCCGCGCGTGGCGGGCCGGTGGTTGACGATTCGCCTTGCGTCAGGGGGCCGTTCTTTGCTCCTCTACGGCCATGCAGCCACCTGGACCGGGAGCGCCAGCCGGCATGCCGCCCGCGGGCGGAGGGTACCCACCGACGCCGGGCGGGTTCGGCGGGGGCTACTCGCCTACCATGCCGGGGGCACCGGCCGGGGGGGCGTATGCGCCGCCGCCGGGCGGGTTCGGCCCCGGCTACCCTCCTGTGCCCGGCGGGCCGATAGGCGCGCCGGCCGGAGGCCCGAAGAAGGGCGTCGATCCGAAGATCTGGATCATCGTGGGCGCCGGCTGCGCCGGGTTGCCGGGCTCATCGTGGTCGCGGTCGTGCTGGTGGTCGCTGCCAAGCGCTCCTCGTCCGGCCCAACTTCCGGGCGCACCCCGGTCACGCGGCCGGATCAGCCGCCGGACACATCGCCACCGGCCGAGCAGACATGGATCACGGCGGAGCGACCGCGGGTCAAGTTCCTCCGACCGCCGGGCTGGGTCACGACCGAGACCGGAGCCTGGGGCGTGTTCAAGTCGCCGGACGGCGAGGCGGTGCTTGCCTTCAGCATGTTCAACCAACCCGGGCAGTCGACCTACCTGCTCGGCAAGGCCGCCAACGTGCTCGGCGTCGGCGAGGTAGATTGGACGAGCCAGGGACGGACCACCGTGGGCGCGCAGCACTTCCCGGCGGCCACGGGCGCGGGCAACTGCAACTTCCGCGGCGCGGGGGGCTACATCTGGTACGCGACCGTGAACCCGGGCGGCGTCGATCAGATCCTCATGATCTACACGGTGAGCGCCCGGGGCACGGCCGCCCACAAGAGCGCCGCCCTGTCGGCCATCAACTCGCTGCAGCTCCGGGACTAACCTAGCGGCCGGCAGGCTTGGCGGGCGTGCCGGCTTGCGCGAGCAGCGACTGCACCGCCGCCCGGGCGGCGCGCTTCTTGTCGGAGACCGGGGCGCCGCTACGCAGCAGGCCGAGCGCCGAGCACGCCGGTCCGCGATCCGGGGAAGGGAAGGTCGTGCACAGAAGCTGGTACTGCGGCAGGGTAGGCTTCCCGTCGAGCGCCTCGCCGGCAAGCAGGGTGGCCGCGTGGTGCAGCAAGAGCGCGCCCGCCCCGAGCTCCGGCCCGAGCCGCAGCCAGCGCTCGACGAAGCCGGGCTCGCGTGTCATGCGGCGCAGGGCATCCCAGCGGTCGGACCGCAGCGCCATCTGTGTCGTGAAGAGCACGGCGGCGACGTTGCGCTGCGGCAGCGCCAGGGCGCGCGTGGCCTGCTCGAGCCGCAGCAGATCTTCGCCGAGCGCGTCGTCCAGCACGTCGCCCGAGCAGTTGGCCACGACGCTGAGCAGATCCGCCCGCAGTCCTTCTTCCAGTGCGCTCTCGCGCGAGAGCGTGCGGCCGAGCTCCGTCAACGTGGCCGAGCAGTGCTGCGGGTGGCGCTGGCGGGTCAGCAGGACCGCGGCGTCGTGCGGGTTTCCGACCTTGCGCAGCATGGCAACCGCGCCGGTCAGGGCGTCCGGGTCGTAGCGCCCCTCGGCCGCGGTGGAGAGGAAAGTGTCGAGCGCCCGCCACGCGGCGCAGCGCGGCCGGCCGATCTCCGCGCCCTGGCGCAGGCGAGGCAGGGTCGGCAGCACGTCGGCCGCGCGCAGCGCCAGCGCCATCGGGTAGCTCGCGCAGTCGACGGAGAGCAGGGCATCGAGCCCCTGTGCCCGTCTCGTGCACGGCCGCTTGGAGGCCACGAGGGCCAGGGTCTCGGCCGCCCTCCGGGCGACCGGCTCGATGCCCGCCACGGCGCGCAGATCGAAGGGCAGGGGGCTCAAGACGGCCGCCACGTCGCGGTCGGTGGTCCGCTCGCCGAGTGCCGCCAGCACCAGGGTCCACAGGTCGCCGGCCAGGAATGCCTGCCCCGCCTCCGCCGCCTGCTGGCCGGCCACGGCAAGGGCACCGACCGCGTCCGCAGCCCACTTGGCCGTCCGACCGGACGCGGGCACGGCCTGCTCGCCGAGCCGGACGCCCCCGACGAGCGCCGCAACCGCCCGCGAGGCCGCCAGTACGGCGCGGTCGCGGTCGGCGCCCAGGAAGTGATGGGCCGCGCTCAGGGCGACGACGTGAGCGTAGTAGCGACTCGCCTCCTCGATCGATTCGGGGCTGTGCGGATCGGCGAAGCTCGTGGTCAGGCGGCCCGAGCTCGTGCTCTCGGCGCCCACCGCCACGCCGAGGGTGGCGCTGGCGGCCTTCTCCAGCAGCCCTGCTCCCAGAGAGAGGCTGCCGCTCACGCGCAGCAGGCGCTCGCCCGAGGGCTCCTCGTAGGTGAAGAGCAGCTTCGGAACGAC
>JACQWT010000236.1 GCA_016209145.1 Deltaproteobacteria bacterium
CGGGGGCTGCAACAAGGCGTGCGCGCCGGGTCAGATCTGCTCCGGCAGCGTCTGCTCGCTCGTGTGCGTGGGCGGCACGACGCTTTGCGGCGGCAAGTGCGTGGACACCAAGCTCGATCCCGCCAACTGCGGCGGCTGCAACAAGGCGTGCGCGCAGAACGAGTTGTGCGTCGGCGGCGCGTGCGAGCTCAACTGCGGGAACTTGCAGAAGTGCGGCTCCTCCTGCGTCGATCTGCAGACCGACCCCGCCAACTGCGGCAAGTGCGCCGCGGCTTGCGCCCAGGGGCAACCCTGCATCAAGGGCGCGTGCACCTGGGCGAAGGGCTGCTTCGACATCCTGCAGGCCGGGCTGTCCAAGGGCAGCGGCACGTACACCATCAACCCCGGCCAGGGCCCGTTCGACGTCTACTGTGACATGAAGGCCGACGGCGGCGGCTGGACGCTGGTGCGCGTGGACGACCACCCCGACAAGAGCGGCATCAAGAATGCCGGCGCGGTCGGCAGCGTCCCGGCGACGCTCGCGTGCAACGGCACCAACGTCAAGCTCGCCGATGCGGTGATCAAGGCCATCTGGACCCAGAAGCTGCGCTACACGGTGCTCGCCGACGTGGGCGGGGACATGGTCTACCTCTCCGACACGAACCTCTCGAACCTCGGCTCGTTCTCCGACCAGTGCGGCAACGCCAACAAGATCTTCTGGTACTTCAAGCAGGCCCCGAACGTGCTGTCGGCCCAGGGCAACCACGGCGAGTACTGTGGCTGGAGCTACGGCCCCTGCGGGGGCGGCCAGTTCTGCTGGTACGGCCCGCACAACGGGTGCAAGGTGCATATGAATCCGACCTGGGCCCACATCAACATCCCGCCCAACATTGCCGCACTCGGCGGCGAGCAGGGCTGCGGCTTCGGCTGGGCGAAGTAGGCCGCGAGCCGGGTAGACGCCGGCCGCGTGCCGCCTTACCTTGTCGGCAGTGGCTCGCGACCCCTACTCCGTGCTCGGCGTGCCGCGCGATGCGGACACGCCGGCGATCAAGAAGGCTTACCGGAAGCTCGCGGCCAAGTACCATCCGGACAAGGCCGGCAAGGCCAGCGAGCAGCGCTTCAAGGACGTGACCCATGCCTACGAGGTGCTCGGCGACAAGAAGCGCCGCGCGCTCTACGACGAGTTCGGCGAGGTGAGCCTGCGGACCGGCTTCGACCCGGAACAGGCGCGCTTCGCCCGCCAGTACGGCGGGGGCTTCCGCAGCGGCGGGGGCGGCGTGCACTTCGATCTCGGGGACATCTTCGGCCAAGGGGGCGGCGGGGGCGGCGGCCTGGGCGGCCTGGGCGATCTGTTCGGCGATCTGTTCGGCGCCGGCCGGGGCCGCGCATCGAGCGGCCGCACCGGCCGCAAGGGGGAGGATGCCGCGGCGAGCGTCACCATCGACTTCGTCGAGGCCGTGCGCGGCACCACCCTGGAGCTCGTCCCGCGCGACGGCGGCGAGCCCGTCAAGGTGCGCATCCCGCCGGGGGCGGCCGACGGCAGCCGGGTGCGGGCCAAGGGCAAGGGCGCGCTCGGCCGGGGCGACGGGCCGCCGGGCGATCTCGTGCTCACCATCAAGGTCCGGCCACACAAGTACTTCCGGCGCGAGGGCAACGACCTGCACCTCGATCTGCCCGTCACGATCGGCGAGGCATACCTCGGCGCAAGCGTTCCGGTGCCCACCCCGCACGGCCAGGTCACGCTCAAGGTGCCCGAGCGGACGCAGAGCGGCCAGGTGCTGCGGCTGCGGGGCAAGGGCGTGGCCCGTCAGGGCGAGCCGGGCGGCGATCTGTACGTGCGCTTCCTCGTGACCTACCCGGCGAGCGAGGAGCGAGCCGTGGCCGAGGCCATCGCCACGCTGGGCGCGCGCTGCACCGATCCGCGCGAAGGGATTTCGTTCTAGCCGTTTGCCCGGCGCCCCGCCGCGCCGTCCTGCGCCGCGCGGATGGCCGCCAACACCGGACGCGCCTGCGCGAGGCAGGCTGCCGGGGCTGCGCCGGGATCGGTGCCCGGCCCGACGGGCACGGCCACGGTGTGCTCGAAGGCGCCGAAGCAGCAGACGATGGCGCGCTCGCAGAGGGCGAAAGCGGCGCGGGGGCCCGGCGCCAGGTAGCCCACGGCACCACCGAACAGCTCGCGCGAGGTGTCCTCCAGCTTGCGCACGAGCTGGGCCGCCTGCTGGGGCGGCCGGCCGACGAGCCTCTCGGCCGGGAAGGCCGCGCGCATCGACTGATGCCACTGCACCAGCGGATCGACGCCCCGCTCGCTCGGGCGCACCGTGCCGAGCAGGCCGTGGGCTGCGCCGAGCACCTGCAAGCCCGGCGCCATGGGCGAGGCGCAGAAGTCGAGGTAGTACATGTGTGGGGCCGGACAGAGCGCGCGCAGGGCACGGTAGGCGTCGAGCGGATCGGCGCCGGCTTGCGGCGCGCACAGGGTGTGCGCCAGCACGATCTCCTCGATCGGACCCCCGAGCATGGCTTTGGCTCGGGCTATCTTGGCGCCGAGCTTGGCGTCGTCCATGCGGCCCGCAAGCCCGCACGGTAGGGCCGCGGGATCCGGAAGGCCGGGCGGCGGCGGCAGCGCGGAGGCGTGCTCCAGCTCCCAGGCCGCGCGCTCGGCGCCCTTGCCCTGGGCCGGCGCCGCGAACGTCAGGGTTCGGTCGCGATGGTCGAGCAGGCCCACGACAGCGCGCCGCACGAACCGGCCCGCCGGCCCCTCGTCCTCCCATGGCTTGATCCCGAGGCGCACGTGCGCGAGCCCATAGCCGAAGTAGCCCACTGCCCCGAGGGCGAGAGCCTCGGCCAGGCTGGCGGGCGCGTCGCCCCGCTGGCGCAGGTCGTCGACCTGCCCGGTGAGAGCGTCGGCGCCGGGCGGCAGCATCTCCTCCGCGCGGACGCGATAGCCGACGATGCTGTAGCGGCCTTCGGGCTCGTCGGGCAAGAGCGATTCGAGCAGGAACGAGGGCCGGTCAGGCGCCTGGGCGCGCAGCCGGGCGTAGATCTCGAGGGGACCCAGGCCCGCCGCGTCGATGGTGCGCGAAGTGATCTCGCTCATGGTCGGCCAACGTCTCCGCAGCCCGGGTCACGATCCCGGGGTCAGAAGTTGCCAAACAGGTCCCGCAGGTGCGACTGAAGCGCGACCGAGACCTTATGGAGCGAGGAAAGCGAAGCGGACGTCTCGGCCCGCTCGATCTGGGAAAGGAGCGAGACACTCAGCCCCGCGCGCCGCGACACCTGCCGGAGCGTCAGGCCCAGATCCTTGCGGCGGCGGCGAATGGCATCCCCGATCACGCGGTGCAGCTCCTCCTCGGGGCTCAAGGCGAGCCCCTTCTTGCGCATCAGCCGGGCGATGACCGCCCGGAACTCGTCCACGTTGAAGGGCTTCTTGAGGTAGTCGAGAGCGCCCAACTTGAGCGCGCCCACGGCGCTGTCGAGATCGGGGTAGCCCGTGAAGATGACGACCGCGATGTCCCTGTCGGTCTTGCGGATGTCCCTGAGCACCTTGATGCCGTCGCGCTTGGGCATCATCAGGTCGAGGATCACGAGGTGGTAGTCACTCGCCCTGAGCTCGGCGACCACCCCCGTCGGATCGCTCATCGCCTTGACCTGGTAGCCGTCGCGCTCGAGCAGCGTCTGCATGTAGTCGCAGATGGCCCGGTCGTCGTCGACGATCAGGATCCGCAAGGGCACGGGAGGAACGGCCACCAGAACCTCTCCGACCGGCGCGAGCCGGCCAGCTCGCCGGCCTACGACTGGCCTGGCTTGTCCGCGCCCGCCTCGTCGACGGCGATTCTCACGCCCGCCGGCTCGCCCTCGGCCGCAGGCGCCGCAGCGTCGGGCTTGGCGGCCGGCGCGGCCGCCGCCTCGCCGGCGGGCGCGGCGCCCTTGGCGGCCGCCGGCTGCGCCCGCTCGATGATCTGCTCCAGGCCCCGCACCGCGGCGCCGGCCGCGTGCTCGATCTCGCGCCCGGCCTGGCGCACGGCGTCGCCCAGGCCCGCCTTGTCGACCTCCTTGCGGACCTCGCCCGCGACGCCGCGGGCCGCCTGCCAGAGCAGCCCCAGCCCCTTCTTGAAGTCGTCCGCGGGCGAGGACGCCTGTCCGCCCTGTCCCGGGGCCGCCGCCCCTGGCTCCGCCTGGGGCGGCTCGGCCGCCGCCGGCTCCTGTGCGGTTGCACTCGCCGCCGCCTCGGCCGGCGCGCCCGGTTGCTCCTTGCTCTCGTCGTGCTCGCTCATGCACCGTTTATGGGCCGGTCGCGCGCCGGTTTCAAGTGCCTGTCATGCCGCCGCGTGCTGTCCCAGCGCCGGCGACCAGACCGTGGCCTTGTCCCGGCCGGTGCGCTTGGAGTGGTACAGGGCCGCGTCGGCGGCCTTGAACAGCTCCTCCCAGCTCGTGCCGGCGTCCGGGTAGGTGGCGATGCCCACCGAGCAGGTGCAGCGGACCGGGCCCGCGGCGGCGTGAAAGGTGGTCTGCCCGAGCTCCGCGCGGATCCGCTCGGCCAGGAGCAGCGCCCCGCGCGCGTCGGTCTCCTCGCACACGACCACGAACTCCTCGCCGCCGAAGCGGCCGGCGGCGTCGGTGCCGCGCCGGGCGCGCTGCTGGATGCGGCCGAGCTCCTTGATGACCATGTCGCCCACGTCGTGCCCGTGCGTGTCGTTGATGCACTTGAAGTGGTCGAGGTCGCACAGCACGAGGCTCAGGCGGCGGCCGAAGCGGCGGGCGGCGGAGATCTTCAGCTCGGCCGCCTCGACCAGGGCCCGCTTGTTGAGCAGACCGGTCATCCCGTCCGTGGTTGCCTGCTCCGCCAGGCGCCGGACCATGCGCGCGTTGGATAGGGAGACCGCGACGTGGCTCGCCAGCACCTCGAGCAGTCCGCGCGCCGCGTCGCCAAATGCGCCCCGCCGGCGCGAGCCCAGCACCAGCGTGCCCAGCGGCTGCTCGTGCACCACGAGCGGCAGCACCACGAGAGAGGGCAGATCGGGCGGCTGCAAGTTCCGGTCGAAGACGACGTGCTGGGCCGCGTCGTACTCGCCGCGGTAGGGCAGCGCCTGTCCGTTGCGCACGACCATGGAGACCAGGCCGGAAGCGTGCGGGAAGCGCTGGCCGACCAGGGGCTCGGCCCGCTCGCCGCTCACGGCGCAGATCTGGTGCGCCTGCGCTTCGGGGTCGAACAGGGTGAAAGCGGCGAAGTCGACCGCGGCTATTTCACGGGCGCTCGCCACGGCGGCGTCCACCACCTGCTGCTCGGTCGTGGCCGCGCCCAGGGCCTGGGCGGCCCGGTACAGTTTGCCTTGCTCGGCCTTGGTGCGGTCGAGTTGCGCGAAGACACGCTCGTTCTGGGCGCTGAGCACGGCGAAGCTCGCCGCCTGCTCGCACAGCTCCTGCTCGCTCGCGGCGAAGGGACGATCCCCGGTCCGGTCCACGACCAGCACGCCGCGCGCGCGGCCGTGCTCCGCCACCGGCACGGCGCACAAGGCCCGGACCGGACACGCGCCCTGGTAGTAGGGCAGGATGTAGCTCGGCTTCAGGCCCGAGACGCACACCGGCTGTGATCGCGCCAGGGCGGCCCCGAAGATGCCGTCCCGCACCGAGAACGGGCCCTCGGCGAGCTCGGGGTCGTCGGAGACGAGCTCGCCCACCACGAGCTCGTCGCCACCCGGCTCGAGCCACAGGAGCATGGCCGTATGCGCGCCCAGCCCCTGGCGCAGAAGCCTGAGGGCGAGCAGCGTCGAGAGCTCGATCTGCTCGATGCTGGAGCACAAGAGGCGCTCCTGGGCGCCGAGCGGCGCGTAGGCCGCGTCGCCCTCGCACGGCCCGTCCGGCGCGACCTGGAGCAGGCGATGGCGCCGCGCCTCGTCGCGGACGCGCTGCCGCTCGGCCACAAGCTGCTCTTGCGCCGCGCGGCGCAGCCGGGCCACCTCGATGCGCAACGACAGCACGTTGAGCAAGCCGAAGACGACCAGGAAGCCAGCATGCGGCCCGAGCGTCCGCAGGCCGAGCGCGTCATGGCCCCAATGGAGCACGGCCGCGTGCAGCCCGAGGCCGACGGCCATGGTGCCGAGCGACGCCGGCAGCCGGGCGAAGGCGCCGACCACGGCGACGGCTACCAGCGTCAGCGGGTACGAGGGGCCGGCCAGGGATCCGTCGAGGTACAGCACCAGGGCGTAGGCGGCCACGACGAGCAGCGCTCCGAGCTCGAGATCGCGCCAGACCGCCAGCGGCTCCGGGTCGGGCTGGCCCCGCGTCCGCGAGAGGCGCCCGGCGGCCCGGCGGCGCCAGGCCCGCAAGGCGAAGAGCGCGGCGCCCAGGCCGAGCACGGCTCCGGTCGCGGGGCTCGCGGGCGGCTCGGTCGCGAGCCAGACCACCAGAGCCCCGAGCAGCGCCACCGCACCGAGCGGCAGCGCCCGGCGCGCCCCGCGCCGCAGCGTGACAAGGCTGGTGACGAGCTGGTCCATCCCTACCATCCGCCCGTTAGCAGAGGCAGCCCCGGCGGCCCAATTGTCGGCCAAGTGGCGCCGTGGGCCGGCGACGCCCCGGATCCTCCCGACGACGTATGCGTTCACGCCTCCTCCCACCCGGCTCGTCAGGCGGGGCTGCGCGCATGAGCGCGCCCACAGGGCCGGCCCGGAGCGTACTCCTGTACGCGAGGAGCCGGCCCGCGGACGTAAGTCCGTCCCTTCGGGACGGGGTTGGGGTCCCGACGCGCCCTTCGGGCGCGTCAC
>JACQWT010000241.1 GCA_016209145.1 Deltaproteobacteria bacterium
CGAGAGCCCAGAGCCAGGCGATGCCAGGGGCGTGCCAGCTCTGCTGGCGCGCCGCTGGCCGCCGACCCGCTCGCCCGCGGACCATGACCATGACCCTAGCCGACCCCAACCATGACCTTGACCATCACCATCACCACTGCCCAGCAGGCTAGCGCACCACGACGATCTGCTCGATCGCCCCCCGCCCGTACGCCCTCGGGTCGTACATCGACTCCGCCGTGGCCGCCGGCCAGACGAACTCGCCCGAGCGCGACGCCCGCGCCAGGTACTCGGCCGCGTGCGCGCCGGCGCCGAGATCGTGCGCGAAGAAGCTCACGCGCTCGTCGCGCACCTCGCGACCGTCCCAGCGCCAGTTCGGGTCGGAGCCGGGGATCTGCTGCTCGGTCTGGAGCCGGGCGTCGACCGCCTCCAGCCCGGCCGGCAGCCGATCGGTCAGGGCCACCTGGTGCCGGTCCTCGTCGGAGCGCAGCAAGAGCCGGACGCGCACGAGCTGCCCGACGCGGGGCCGAGCGACGGCGCTGCCCGTCTCGGCGTCGAGCAGGGCGCGCTCGATGCGGTAGCCCTTGGCCACCGGCGGCTGGGCCTGCGGCGTTGCGGCGAAGCGCAGCCGCACCGAGTAGCGCAGGCCGGCGCCGGCCGGACCGCCCAACAGCAGCGGGATGGCCTCGCCCGGGGCGGGCAGGGAGGTCGCGGGCAGGAGGAGGCGGCGAGCGCTGGCACGCGCGCCCAGCACGATGTCACCGAGTTGCTTGCCGCCAAGCGATAGCTTCACGCCGGCGCCTGCCCACTTCTTCCCGTCCCCCGCGGCGTAGGCACCCAGGGCGTACACGGCCCAGAGGTTGTTGTAGGTCGTGCCCCAGGTGCCGTCGCCGCCGCGCTCGCGCAGGATGCCCGCCACGAGCGGCTCGGCCTCGGTGCGCCGGCCCGCGGCCACGAGCGCGGCCGCGGCCGCGGCCGTGGCCCGCAGGTCGCGGCCGAAGTCGAAGTAGCCCGAGCCGGCGAGCTGCCGCTCCACGATGCGCGCGCCGCCGCCGGCGTCGCTTTGCCTTGCCTGGCCGAGCTCGCCCAGCACGGCCTGTGCTCGGGCGGGGTCACGCGCGACTAATACGGCGGCGAGCAGGCCCTGCTCGAAGCGCGTGAGCTCGGCCCGGCCCTGCCGGAGCCGATCCGCCAAGCCGTGGTCCGGCCGCCGGCCGCGCGCGAGCACGTAGGCGGCCAGCACGCGCGCGTCGAAGCCGAAGTACCCCGGCCCGAGCTCGTTTTGCCGGATCCTCTCCTGCAGGTACTCCATGGCCCGATCCAGCCTGTCGGCGGGCACGAGGTAGCCGTGCTCCTGCGCCACGAGCCAGCCGAAGAGCACGTAGGCCGTGACGAAGCCATCGGACTCCGATCCGGGCCACAGGCCGAAGCCGCCGTCCTCGTTGTGATGCCGCTCCAGCTCGGCGATCGTGGCCTGCAGGCGCCGCCGATGCTCGCCCTGGTCGAGCTCGGCAAGCCCGAGGTCGCGGATGAGATCACCCAGCACGGCCATGGGCACGAGCCGTGAGGTCTTCTGCTCGGCGCAGCCGTAGGGGTACTCGAACAGGGCGTCGATGCCGGCTTCGAGCGAGGCGAGGAGCGTCGGCGAGACCGTGATGAGCAGCTCGGGGCTGCCCGGCAGGGCGCCGGGCGGCACCGCCACCTCGGCCTGCGCGCGCGGATCGAGCCGGCCCTCGCCGAGCATCTCGCTCTGGGTCACGCTGGCCCGGTGCACCGGCAGCGCGAGCTCGAAGCCGTCGCTCTCGCCCCCGCCGCGAACGGCCGCGCGGAAGGTGGCGCTGCCCGCCTGGCGCGCCACCACGGGAAAGCGCACGGCCTGCTGGGCGCCCGCGGGCACGCGCAGCTTCTGTGAGAGCGCGCCCACGACCTCGGCGCCGCTCGCCACCAACCGGATCTCGGCCTCGACGTCCGCGCCCGTCTGGTTGTGCACCACCGCGCCGGCGTCCACGAGATCGCCGGCCGTGAGGAAGCGTGGCAGCGAGGGCGTCACCTGGAGCGGCTTGGAGGTGCGGATCGCGGCCTCCGCCCGGCCAAAGCGCTGCCCCTGGTCGGCGGCTACGGCCATGATGCGCCAGCGCGTGAGGTTGTCGGGAAGCTTGAACCGGAGCGTGGCCTCGCCCGCTTCGTTGGTGACCACGCCTTCCGAGAAGAACGCGGTGAAGAGCAAACGCGAGCGCAGCGCCGAGCCGAGCAGGCCGGCGTCGCCGCCGCCGTCGTCCCAGTCGTTTTCGTCGTCGAGCGACCGGCTCAGGTTGAGGGAGCTCGAGACGGTCAGGTTGTGGCGCGCGTAGACCGGCACGAAGGGGTCGGGCGTGCGGTAGCCGGTCAGCATGAGCACGCCCTCGTCCGCGGCCCACAGCGTGACCTCGGCCCGCGCCGGCCTGCCGTTGCTGCGGCGCACGCGGATCTTGACGGTCGCCTGCTCGCCGGGACGCTGCCCGGCGCGCGCCGGCTCGATCTGCACGTGCAGGCGCCGGGCCTCGGGGCTGACCGGGACCTCCACGTAGCCGGCGCGGAAGGGGTAGCCTGCGGCGGGCAGGGCACCCTGCGCGTCGCGCGGCACCGCGGCCACGCCGACGTAGGCGTTGGGCAAGAACGCCTCGCCGACCGGCACCTCGATGGGCCGATCCGCCCCGCTGAGCTCCAGCACGCGCGCGGCCATCACGCCGTCGCGCTCCACGGTCACCAAAGACCCGGGCCGTCTCGCCGGGCCGGTAGCTCTCGCGATCGAGCCGCAGCTCGATGCGCGGGGTGTTCAGGGCCGGGCCGACGGCCTCGTCACCCCAGGCCCACACCGTCTCGGCGGCAGCGAACGGCTGGCCGTCGAGGTGGATCCTGACCTCGTAGGTGCCGCCGCCGTCGAGCTCGAGATGCACCCCGATCGGCCCGGCCGCGGTGGCGAGGCGGCGCGTGTCCACGAGCTCCGTCTCCTTCGAGCTGCGGTAGCGCACACCCGCGGGGCCTCTCTCCGCGATCGAGCTCCAGTAGGTGCGCCGGAGCTCGAGCACGAGGCGCTTGCCGGCGACGGGCTGGCCGGCCGCACCGAGCGCCACGACCTGCACGTCCCAGCCTTGCTGGGGCGAGACGACCCACTGGCCGGTGGCGACGCCCGCGAAGGTGTCGGTGCGGTCCAGCCTCTGCGCCGTGCGCGCGGTGACGGCGTCGTCGGCCGCGTCCGTCACCGTCGCCTCGAACACGAGATCGAGCGCCGCGGCGCCGTCCTGGCCGGGATCGGGCAAGGCGGCGCGCGGCAGGCGCAGCACGGCTCGCCCCTCGGCGTCGAGCTCGGCCTGCTCCGTCGTCAGGTGCTGGGCCTGGGAGTAGTAGTAGCCCTCCTCGTCGCCGAAGCTGAAGCGCTCGTAGCCGGCGAAGCTCAGGCGCCGGGGCCGCCAGGACGCGGTCCACTTCACCTTGCCGCGTGCGACCGGGGCGCCGTAGAGGTAGCGCGCGGCGACGGGCACGATGATGGCGGCGCCCGCCTGTTCGGCCGCGCCCGCCGGCGGCAACTCGACCTCGAAGGTGGCGGCGCGGAACTCGCCGACCTCGAAGGAGCTGTCCACCGTGGCACCGTCCTTGGCAAGCTCGACGTAGTAGCGGCCCACGCGGGCCGAAGCAGAGATGGCCACCTCGGCTCGGGCCGTGCCGAAGTCGGTCAGGGGCAACGAGCGCCGCGCGATCTGCGTCCCGTCCGGATCCCGTACCCGCAGCTCGGCGCTGCCGTCCGGCGCCGCGAGCACACCGCCGGGAAGGCGGCGCCGCAGCACGCCGAGAAGGTGCACGCTCTCGCCGGGGCGGTAGATCCCGCGTTCGGCCGTGACCATGCCGCGCAGCGAGTCCTGGCCCCAGTAGTAGTACGGCAGGTCGAACATCCACGGCTCGAGCCCGTCGGTCCAGCCTTCGCTCGTGACGGCGACGTCGCCCTGCCGGCGCACCACGGCGTACAGCGGTGCGGCGCGGCCGGCCGGCCGCAGGCGGCGCGTGGGGGGCAGCGAGACGAGACCGCGCGCGTCGGTGCCGGCGCGCAGGACCGCCTCGTTTCCGTGGAAGACCGCGACGGCCGCGCCCGCGACGGGCAGGCCGGTGGCGGTGTCGGTGACCCAGACGAGGCCGCCCTCCTCCCCAAGCTTGAGCAGCACGCCGAGCTTGCCCTGCTGGTACAGACCGGCGCGCGTGACCGCGCCCTTGGCGCTCAGCACCACGAGCACGAGCGGGCTTTGTGCCTGTGCGAAGGGATCGATCTGCATCGCGCCTTGCGGCGCGGCGCTCTCGACGTCGATGGCCACGGCCCGCGCCCGGGCGCGCATGGCCGCGGGAAGCGCCGACAGGGGATCGCGCTCCGGCGGATGCACTCCGGCCAGGCCGAGCGCGCGGCCCACCTCGTCGTCCTGCACCGGCACGAGCCGCACGAGCGCGTGCGACACCTCGGAGAAGCGGAGGGGCAGCTTGCGGAGCACGGTTGCTCGCACCGGCATGCGCACATCGGGCGTGCCGCCGGCGGTGCGCAGGGTCACGGAGATCGGCTTGCCCAGGCAGGCGCCGTCCTGGGCGCACAGATCCGCGGGCAGCTCGAGCCGGTAGCGAGTCTGAGGGCGGAAGCTGCCGGCGAGCAGCACGCGGCGCAGCGCTCCGGCCTGCGCCGCCGAGAGCCGCACGGCGGGCTCGATCCGCGCCTTCTTCGTCGCCGCGGCGGCATCGACGGGCGACGAGAAGACGAGCTCGATCTGCGTGCGGGCCGGCTCGCACTCGCCACACGTGCTGCCGCCGTGCAGCAGCTCCAGAGGGGAGCCGGCGTCTGCCGCGTCCTGCGGGCGCGCCGCGGCGTCCGCACCGCCCGCCGGGCCGTCCCCGGCGTCGGTGCGCCCCGCCGCCAGGGGGGGGCCGTCTTGCGGCTGGCCTCGCGCGGCCGAGGCGGCGACGAGAAGAAACATGGCCAGCAACGTCGCCGGCCCTACGGCGTGCGCGCATCGTTTGGCAAGACGACCTCTCATGTGCTTCCTCCCTCGACCTCGAACGCGATCTCGTCGGCGGCGGGCTCGGGGCCCAAGGCCTCGGCGCGCAGGTGGTGCGGGCCGGGCGCGAGCGTCCAACGCGCCACATACGGCGGGCCAGGCTCACCCACGAGCTCGCCGTCGACCGTCCAGCGCACGGCCCTGGCGCCGGCCGCACGCACCGTGGCGCGCAGCTCCAGCTTCTGGCGAGAGCGCGGCAGCACCGGATCGAGCACGAAGCTCGCGCCGTCGGGCGGCCCCAGGATCTCGATCGGCCGGCCGCCGCCGGCGGCCGCCGGGCCGCTGCCGGGGCCGCGCTCGGCGACGAAGTCGCGGCGATGGCGCACGCATCCCGGCGTCGCGAGCAGGCCGGTGTCGGCGCAGATCTCGGCGCGGGCGACTCCGGGCGGGGGCTGGAAGTGGGCCGCAAGCCGTCCCCGCATCGCCAGCAGCATGACCTCGCGCCACAGCGGCGCTGCGCCCTGCATCGCCAGCAGGCCGTGCATGGGCGCGCCGTTGAAGTTGCCGACCCAGACCGCGACCGTGACGGCGGGGGTGAAGCCGACGGCCACGTTGTCGCCGAACGCCTGCGAGGTGCCGGTCTTGGCGGCGGCGGGGAAGGGCAGCTCCAGCGGCGTCTCGAAGCCGAACTCGAGCCTTCGGGCCGCCGGATCGGCGAGGGAGTCGGCGACGAGGAACGCGCTCCCGGCGGAGATGACGCGCACCGGCGCGGGCGTCGGGCCGCCGTGCAGGAGCTGGTAGGGCAGGTAGCTCCCGCCCCGTGCGAGCGTGGCGTAGGCGTTGGCCAGCTCGACCAGGGGCACGCTCGCCCCGCCGAGCGCGAGCGGCAGCCCGTAGGCCCGTGCCGGATCGATGCTGCGTAGGCCGGCGGCGTACAGCACCTCGGCCAGGCGCTGCGGCCCGACGCGCGCGGCGGTGCGCACCGCCGGGACGTTGAGCGAGCTGCCCAGGGCGTCGCGCAGCGCCACGGCGCCGTGGTAGTGCTGGCGCGCCTCGCGCGGCTGGTAGCCGCGCCAGTGCGTGGGAACGTCGAGCACGAGCGACGCCGGGTGCGCACCGTCCTCGATGGCCAGCGCGTAGACGAAGGGCTTGAGCGTCGATCCGGGCGGCCGCAGCGCCGTCGTGGCGTTGACGGCGCCACAGGCCGCCGCCTCGTCGTAGCGCCGCGATCCGACCATGGCGAGAACCTCGCCGGTGGCGTTGTCGAGCACCACGACGCCGGCCTGGCCGGCGGCGCGCCCGGCAAGCTCGCCGAGGTGCAAGCGCACCTGCCGCTCGAGCTGCTCCTGCAGCCCGAGATCGATGCTCAGGCGCTGCTCGGGGACGCCGGCCGGAACGAGCTCGCGGCTCGTGACGTAGTCGATGACGTGGGGCGCGCGCGGCTCCTGCGCGGGCTGCGCCAGGACGATCGGCGTGGCCGCCGCCGCCTCGGCCTCTGGCTGGCCGATCCAGCCGCGCCGCGCCATGTGGCGCAGCACGTGGGCCCGCCGCTGCCGGGCGCGATCGGGGAAGCGCTCGGGATCGTAGGCGCTCGGCGCGCGCGGCAGCACCGCCAAGAAGGCGGCCTCGTCGAGGCTGAGCGCGGAAGCGCGCTTGCCGAAGTAGCGCTCGGCCGCGGCCTCGATGCCGTAGGCGAGCCGGCCGTAGTAGGCGCGGTTGAGGTACTGCTCCAGGATCTCGTCCTTGGTGAGCGTGCGCTCCAGGCGCAGGGCGTCGAGGGCCTCGCGCGCCTTGCCGCGAAGAGTGCGCGGCTGCGGGCCGAGCAGCTTGGCGAGCTGTTGGGTGATGGTGGAGCCGCCGTAGGCGAAGCGTCCGGCGCGGGCGTCGAGCCAGAGCGCGCGCAGCACGCCTGCCGGATCGACGCCGAGGTGGCGCCGGAAGCCGGCGTCCTCGCTGGACAGCGTGGCCAGCACCACTGCCGGCGCGATCGCGCCAAGCGGCACCGGCCGGCAGTAGCCGCCCCTGGCGCCGCGGCGCTCGTAGAGCAGCACGCCGTCACGGTCGAGCAGGCGCGTGGAGCGAAGCGACGCGTAGCTCAGCCGCTCGGCCGGGTAGCGGGGCAGGCAGAGCCAGACCACGGCGGCGAGCCCGAGGAGCCCGGCGGCAAATCGGACGCAGTGAGAGGCGCGGGCGATGCGCACGGCCATGCCGGGCGTGCCCGCAAGAGCCATGCCGGCCGCAGGCGGGGCCGCCTGCCACGAATCCGGCCCATTCAGGGCGGCAGGGCAAGGCACGGCGTGGCCGCCCGGACACGGTCCGTGGCTGTCCAGGCACGGGCCGACCGGGGTCTGCCACTCTGGCCTTTACACGAAGCAGGCGGGGGGCTATCCATGCGCCGCCCCAGCGGCCGGGGCGGCGGCGCGGGCGCAACCGCGGAAGGGCCAGAACGCGATATGCCGAGCAGGGGGAAAGATGCTGAAGACCTTCTCCCTCGATGCCGGCAGGATCGTCGAGTGCTTTGACGGCTCGGGCTGCATTCTCGTCTATCTCAATCCGGACGAGAAGGAGAAGAAGTACCTCACCGGCACCCTCTCGGTCGATGAGCACACGCTGAGCTCGGCCCTCGATCCCGATGAGCTGGCGCGGCTCGAGTTCGAGCCCGAGCACGTGGCGCTGATCTACAAGCGCCCGAAGATGCACAGCGACCAGAGGCAGTTCTTCTTCCCGGTGGCATCGACCGGCCTGTTCCTGTTCAAGCAGAAGCTGGTGATGGTCGTGGCCGACGACGTTCCTATCTTCGAGGGAAAGCAGTTCGCCAAGGTGACCTCGCTGCCGGACGTCATCCTCAAGCTCATCAGCCGGGCGACGACGCGCTACCTCGACAACCTCAAGATCATCAACCAGATGACCGAGGAAATCGAGGCCAAGATCTTCTCGGCCATGGAGAACCGGCACCTTCTGAGCCTGTTCGCTCTGGAGAAGAGCCTGGTCTACTACCTCAACGCCATCAACTCGAACTCGATGCTCATCGACAAGATGAAGTTCAACGCTTCGAAGTTCGGCTTCTCCCAGGACGGCATGGAATTTCTCGACGACATCACGATCGAGAACAGCCAGTGCTACAAGCAGGCGGAGATCTACTCGAACATCCTGGCGGGCCTGATGGATGCCCGCGCCTCGGTGGTCAGCAACAACCTCAACGTGTTGATGAAGACGCTGAACATCATCACCATCGGCATCATGGTGCCGACGCTGGTGGTGAGCGTGTTCTCCATGAACGTGCGGATCCCGCTGGCCTGGCACGCCCATGCCTTCTGGTTGATCATGACCTTGGCGGCGATCTCAGTGGCCGCGTTCCTGCTCATCTGGCGCTGGCAGCACGGCAACCATCGCCCGAGCTAGCCGTCTATCCCAGCAGGATACGGCTGCCGGCGATGGTGGCCTCGCCGTCCTTCTTGAGCTCGACCACGGTGCCGCCCGCCTTGGCCGCCACGACCGCGTCCGAGACGGCGAGCTGGCAGCCGCCGATCGTCGTCGTGGCCGCCGCGGCCTCGATGCGCAGGGCGCAGTCGGCAGCGACGGCGGCGCCCGTGGTCGTGGCGTGGAAGTAGACCGGCATGGAGTTGGGCTCGGGCAGGGTGAGATCGTACGAGCCCCACAGGGGCAGGAAGCCCCCAGCGAAGCGGAAGACGCGCGACTCGTACTCTTCGCGCAGGCCGTGGTCCAGGGCGAGGTACTCGCTCGAGAGCAGCTTCCCGCCGGCGTCCAGGCGCGCGAGCTGAGCGCGGGGCAGGGGCTCCAGGTCCGGGTTGTGGTACTCGCGGCTGAAGCTCACCAGGCTCACCTGCTCGTTGCCCGCCACGCTCATCTGGCACAGGTCCGGGAAGACGCCGTCGGGCTTGCCGTCGCCCGCGCTGGCCACGGTCACCGGGCCGGTCACCGCGAGCGACTGCGCGTCGATGCGCAGCCAGCGGATCTCCGACTTCCCATCCTCGCAGCGAAAGCGCCAGAGTGCCACGAACGCGCTCCCGTCGAAGGCCACGTCGCCGTAGTAGCTGCCCCAGCAGCCTTCCGGGTCGAGGTCCATGGTGGGGAGCAGCTCCTTGCCGTCCAAGTCGACGAGGCGCAGGTGGTTCATGTAGGGCGCGCCGCCGCCGTCCTGGAAGAGCACGGCGAGCCGGTCCTCCCCCAGGGCGGTGCGCATGTACCAGCCCTCCTCGCCCGGCGTGATGGGAATGCGCTCGCCCTGCCAGCGCCCCGCCCCGTCGAGCGCCCGGAGCCAGCCTTCGCGCGTGCCGCTGGACGTGTCGGTGTGCGTGACGAGGTAGCCGTCCCCGTGCGCGTAGATGCGCGGCGTGACCGCGTGGTGGTCCTGGAAGAAGTCGGTGAGCTGCACCCCGTCGCGGGCCACGCGCAGCGTCACGGTCTTCTTGAAGGCATCCGGCTGCTCGGCCGTATCCACGCTGACCAGCAGATCGACCTCGCCGTCCGGCAGATCCTCGACGGGCAGCATCGCCACGTAGCTCTTCGAGCCCTCCTCGTAGCTTGCCGCGACGCTGTCTCCCGCGAGCTCCGCCCGCACCGCGCCGATGGGCGGCCCGCTCGCCACGACGCGGAAGGGAATGGTGGCGTAGACGTTCGGGTTGACCTGGGCCGCGCCCCCCACGACCTGCGGCAAGCTCACGCTGAGCGTCGCGGGCGCGGCGCCGCCGCCGCCCTGCGCTCCGCCGCCACCGCCCTGGGAGGTCCCGCCCGTGCCGGCGCTTGCCTCGCCGCCCGTCGTCTCCGCGGTGCCGTCCGAGCAGCCGAGCGGGCCCAGAGCCAGCACCACCATCGCCATCGCGTCTGCCGGTCGCATCGCCGACGATTGTACCGCCGGGCCGCTCCGGCCACGATAACGATCCGGTCCGCCCTAGCACGCCCGTTTGCGCTACAATAGCCACCGGCGGGCTCTTTGCCCGCCAAGGACGGTGCCATGGTCCTGCAACGCCACTACGTCCTGACTCTTCCGCTCCTGGCCGGCCTCGCCTGGCTCTGCACGTGCCAGGGGGAGGACTCTGCCGACTTCACGCCGGGCCCGACAGGAGGGGGCGCAGCCGGCCAGGGCGGCGCGGTCACGAGCGGCGGCGGGGCCGGGGGCGCGGCCGGCGAGGGCGCCACGGGGGCCGGAGTCCCGACCGGCGGAGGCGGCTCGGCCGGAGCCCCGACCGGTGGCGGCGGCGGCTCGGCGGGCGGCGGCGGCGCCGGCGCCAACGGCGGCGGCGAAGCGGCGGGCGGCAGCGCGGGCGCGGCCGGCGGCGGCGGCGAAGGCGGGGGACCGCCCAACATCTGCCAGGGGCACGGGGGGGCGACCTTCTGCGACTCCAACGTCGCGCTCACCTGCAACCCCGTCGAGCAGCTCATAGGCGTCCAGGTCTGCGGCGACATGGTCTGCGTGCCCGACGTCGGCTGCCAGATTTGCACCGTCGGACAGTACAACTGCTGGGGCAACGAGGTGCAGATCTGCGACCCGGGCCCGCCGGCCAAGTGGGTCAAGAAGAACCCGGCCCTGGTCTGCAACCCGTCGGCGGGGATGGCCTGCGACAAGAAGTCGGGAACGTGCGCGGCCCTGAAGCCCCTAGGGAAGGCGCCGCCCAACACGACGGGCACGTACTACCAGTACGCCTACTTCACCAAGGGCAACAGCGCCTTCAAGGGAGGCTGCGACGTCGGCTCTCAGGGCGATCTTCTCTTCGTCAACCGGGGCAACTGGTACGAGGACGGCAAATATCTGGATGTCTACCAGATCACGCTGCTCGACTCGGACAAGGACGGCAAGCTCGAGCCGAACCAGCACCCGAACAACCCGAAGGATCCTGGCCCGATCGAGCAGCGGGTGCTCACGTTCGTCAAGACCTACGACGTGGTGGCCCTCGGCATGGTCCACCGCTCGGAGAACTTCCCCATCGGCGACCGTGCGTACTTCGTCAATCCTCCGGTCAACAACGGCCACATCATGCAGTACGAGTTCCTCACCGGCATCACCACCGACACGACGCCCAATCCCACGCCCGCCCTGGATATCGCGTTCATCGGCTGGGGCGGCGTGGACGGCAAGTGGTACGGGGGCAGCGAATGGGCGAGGCGAGTCTACTCGTACCACTTCCCTTCCCACAGTTGGGTGGCGGAGTTCGCCTACCCCGACATGGTGGGTAGCCACATGGACGGCATGGAGGTCGTGGCCGATCCCCATACCGGCTATCAGTACGTGTACGTCTCGGACATGACCTCGGACTACCTCGGGCAGTACCGCTACGACAAGAACACGGGCTGGATCCAGGAGAACCTCTTCATCTACACCGGGACTCCGGGCACCGTCGTGGAGGGGATGGGCTTCGGGGTGCTCAACCACTTCTGGT
>JACQWT010000242.1 GCA_016209145.1 Deltaproteobacteria bacterium
TCGGCGAGCCGTCGTCGCTGCCACGGAAACGCCGTGAACGGGCACAAGCGCCTGCGCGAGCGCGGGCTGGTGCAGGGACGGTATCGCGCGGCGCTCTGGACCGGCCGGCCGGGCGACCCGGTGATCGCCGAGAAGTCAAGGGGGCGATGGAGGCGCTCCCCATGATGCCCTGGCCGCTGCGCCGCAGCCGGGAGCCCCACCGTTTCCGCGGCAGCGCGCCAGCGCATGCGGTATAATGCGCTAGGCGCGCCGGTCACCCTCTGCGGCGCGCCGAGTGCCTGCGTCTGGCGCACTGTTCGGGTGGAGGGCACGGAGGTGCAGCCGTGAGAAGGCTTCGGACGGGACGGCGGTCGATCGCAGTCGCTCTGCTCTTGCCGACCGCTGTGGCGTGCTCTGCGGGGGGGGCCGCCACGGGGAGGTCTTCCGCGAGCGGAGGCGCGGCGACCGGGGGCGGGAGCGGGACTGCCGCAGGCGGCGCGGGCGGGACCGGCACGGGCGGCAGCCTGTTCACGACGACGAGCGGCACGACGACCAGCGGGAGCGGCGGCGGCGGGGGCGAATCCCCCTGCGGGCCGCTCGACGCGGGCGCGGCGCCATCCGAGCTTTGCGACAACGGCATCGACGACGACAAGAACGGCTTCATCGACGAGAGCTGCGCGTGCACGCCCGGCGTCAAGCAAGCATGCTATCCGGGCCTGGGCGGCGCCTGCGAGTGCAAGGTCGGTCAGCAGGTCTGCGTAGCAGCGGGTGAGTTCGGCCAATGGGGGCCCTGCCAGGGCGCTGAGCCGCAGTGCGTGGGCCCGCTCGATCCGAGCTGCGAGCTGTGCGGGAACGGCAAGGACGACGACTGCGACGGGCAGATCGACGAGGACTGCGTGCTGGACGTCAAGGTGGACATCGACGGCGACTGCGTGACGGCGACCTGCCCGCCGCAGGCGCCGTATCCCATCGGGTGCAACATCGTGATGTCGGGCGGAGACGAGCGCGGCTGCGTGGCGAACAGCCCGGGCTCGTCGGTGGTGTACTTCCAGGAGGGGGACAAGTGCGGTGCGGGCCACGTGTCCGGAACGCTAACGTGCTCGAGTCTACCTGGGCCGCCGCTCGGCGAGGCGAACTGCGCGATCAACAAGCCGGTGAAGTACTACCCGCCCAACCAGTCCGGCTGCCCCGACACGTGAGAAGTCAGCCCTCGGGCACTCGCCGGCCGAGTACCCCTGCTCCGGCGCGCAAGTGGCGCCGCAGACGCCCCAGTTCGCCGGATCGACCTCGGTCTGGTCGCATCTGCCCGCCCACTTGGCCAGGCCCGGCTGGCAGCCGGGCCAGCCCGGCAGCCGGATCTTCCTCGGCGGTGATCCGCCGCACCACGCGGGTACGTAACTGTAACTCGGCATCGTCCCAGAGGTGTTCGAGCAGCAGACCCAGAAGTTGCTCCTTCGACCACTCCCGCAGGTACTGCTCCAGCGCCTTGTCCGTCAGCGGTTTCACCGTCCGCTTGGGCGAGGCCTTCTTCGGTCGCCCCGTCTGGCGAGTGCCCTGCGCCGGGATATCCTTGCTCATCCTGATCCCTCCTCCTGGTGCCCCACCCTGTTCCCGGGCCGAATCCGCTGCTGGTCCCTGCCAGGCTACGGCACGAGCTGGTACTCCCGCTCGATGACCGCAACAAGGTCTGGCCCCTTCCAGAGAGGCTCGATCCAGAGAAGGTCGTGGCTCGAGCCAGGTCGTGCTTGATCGCTCTGCCGCTCGGCCGGTAGAGTGACCGCGTGTGGGTCACTTGCTACGCCGATGCATCCTTCGCGAGGCAGGCTGGCGGGGGCCGGGCCGTCTGGCTGCGCAGCGCTGCGGGACGAGCTGTCCGTCGCCGGGAACACGCACAACGTCTGGCTGACCAAGCAGTGACCCGGTTCGGGGCGATCAGGCTTGCGGCGAGGACGCGGCCAGCATCTTCCGCAGCCCCTGGAGCGCTCCGTTCCACGCTCGGTCGAACCAGACGCGGGCGCCCTCCCAGCCAGGCCCGTCGCCCCAGCCGCAATGCGTGAGCTCGAGCCTCGTGCCGTCGAGGGTCGGGAAGAGGTGGATCTCCACCTCCGTGACCGGCGCACCGGGCGCGTTCATCACGCCGGCCACGGCGTCCGACCCTCGCCAGGTGAAGCGGACCAGCCGTGGACGGTCGATGGCAAGCACGCGGCAGCCGATCGTGGAGTCGCTCTCGGGCCTCGCCGGGTCCGGGTTCCAGAACAGCTCGTAGCGTCCTCCGACGACGGGCTCCACGTCGGCACGCAGGCAGAGCCACGAGGCGAGCCCGTCGTTCGTGGTGAGAACCGTCCACACGCGGTCCCGCATAGCCGCTAGCAGTTAGCGGCTAGCCCTTGGCTCAGCCAGTTCGCGGTGTTGCAAGCTCGCTCGGCCAGACGGCGAGTTGCTGGAAACCTCTCGTTTTCCGCTCCGAGGCTAATAGCTCAACAGCTTGCTGCTAACGGCTATGCCCCTCCCGACAGCCCCGGCGGGAAGGCTACGGCGCGTGCCAGTGGGCCGTGCCGGCTGCCTCGTAGCGGGCAAGAAGGCCGAGGCTGACGAGGCTGTCGCGGTGCTGCCGGACCTTGGCGGGCTTGGCGCCGGTGAAGTGGGCGCAGACCTCGACGAGGGTCAGCCCTGTCTTGCGCTGGGCATCCTGAGCGAACACGGCTCGGACGGCGGCGAGTTGGGCGGGGACGTCCTTGGGCCAGGCGCCGGTCCTTGGCGCGAGCGCAGCAGCGGCTTCCTCGCTTGCGGCGTCGACGCTGGGCAGGGGCGCCTGCGTGGCCGCGCCCGCGCCGGACGGGCTTTGGAACCCGCGGCGGAGCCAGCGGACGATGCGGCTTGCTTCCTAGCGTGGCCGCGAGCCGTGCGGGCGCCCTGGCGCCGAGCTATGATCCACGAGGACGCCAGCATGAAGACGCACACCCACCTCAAGCGGCGCCGGGTCCTGGGCGCCGCCCGGGTGCGCCACGCCCCGCCAGCCCTGGCCGCGGCGCTCGCGGCCGTGCTCGGGTGCGGCGGCAGCGCCACGATCGACCTCGCGGGTAGGGCCGGCTCGGGTGGGGCGCCTGGCCAGGCCGGCTCGGGAGGCTCGTCCGGCGGGGCATCCGGTCGGGCCGGCGGCGGAGGCTCGGCCGGAGCGTCAGGCTGTGCGGCGTGCGGCGACGCTGAGATCTGCTGCGACGGCGAGTGCGCGGACTCCAGCCGCGATCCACTGCACTGCGGCGGCTGCAGCAGCGTCTGTGCGCCCGCCGAGACTTGCACCGCCGGCCAGTGCGCCCTCGTCTGCGCGGGCGGCACCACCGGGTGTGGTGACGAGTGCGTGCACACGGACGCGGACCCTGCCAACTGCGGCGGCTGCGGCAACCTCTGCGCCGAGGGCGAGGTCTGCTCGCTGGGGACATGCTCGCCCGAATGCGCTGGCGGCATGAGCAAGTGCGGCGACGTCTGCCTCGACACGGGCATCGATCCGACCCACTGCGGCGGCTGCGACAGCCCATGTCCGCAGGACCAGGTCTGCTCGGCCGGCCAGTGCGGGGTCGAGTGCCTTGGCGGCACGACCAAGTGCGGCAGCGAGTGCGTGTGGACCAAGCACGATGCGCAGAACTGCGGCGGCTGCGGGGTCGTGTGCGGCCCAGGCCAGGTGTGCTCGGCCGGCCAGAGCAGCGCGGATTGCGCCTGGGGCATGACGAAGTGCGGCAACAAGTGCGTCGACGTGCAGAGCGACCCAGGCAACTGCAGCGGCTGCGGAGCCGCCTGCTGCCCGGGCCAGGTGTGCTCGGGGGGCACCTGCGGTCTCCAGTGCCCGGGCGGTACGACCATGTGCGGCTGCAAGCAGCCGGAGTGCAAGCCCTGCTACTGCGTGGACCTGAGCACTGACCCGACGAACTGCGGCGGCTGTGGCAAGGCGTGCGGGCCCGAGCAGTACTGCTCGAAGGGGCTCTGCGTCTGTCCCCCGAAGAAGACCGACTGCGGCGGCAAGTGCGTCGAGTTGGAGGCCGATCCGGCCAACTGCGGCGGCTGCGGCGAGGCGTGCCCGCCGGATCGGCTCTGCGCCGGGGGCGAGTGCGTGTGCGCCGGAGCCCTCGGAGAGTGCGGCGGCAAGTGCGTCGATCTCAAGAGCGACCCCGCCCACTGCGGCGGCTGCGACAAGGCGTGCGGGCCCGACCAAATCTGCTCGGCAGGGCTCTGTGCCTGCATCGGCGGCAAGACGAACTGCGGCGGCAAGTGCGTCGACCTCGGGTCGAACAAGCAGCACTGCGGCAAGTGCGGCCACAAGTGCGCTTGCAACGAGATATGCGCAGGCGACCAGTGCAGCTACTTCTTCGGTTGCCCGGGGGGCGCCTGCGTCTGCCCGCCCATCTGCACCGACCCGAAGACGAATTCCATGCACTGCGGCGACTGCTGGGTGGCATGCGCGCCCGGCCAGATCTGCTTCAACGGGCTCTGCGTCTGTCCCCTGAACAAGACCGACTGCGGCGGTAAGTGCGTCGAGCTGGAGACCGATCCGGCCAACTGCGGCGGCTGCGGCAAGGCGTGCGCGCCGGGCGAGATCTGCTCCGCGGGGCTGTGCGGCGCCGAGTGCCTCTGCGGGCTGACGAAGTGCGGGAGTGAGTGCGTTGCGCTCGGGGCTGATTCCGATCACTGCGCGGGATGCAACGACGCCTGCCCGCAGGGACAGATCTGCCTCCAAGGGAACTGCGCGCTGAGCTGTCCCGGCGGCACAACCAAGTGCGGCAGCAAGTGCGTCGACGTGCAGAACGACCCGGCCAACTGCGGCGGCTGCGCCAACGCCTGCCCGCAGGTCCGTTGAGCAACGCCTCGCACTGCGGCGGCTGCCACAAGGCGTGCAAGCCAGGGCAGTGGTGCACGAATGGCACGTGCCAGTGAGAAGGCTGGGCGCCTACAGTCCTTGCGGTTCGACGGGCACGCTGCTCGGCGTGTGGGAGCCGTCGCCGAGCTGGCCCGTGAGGTTGCCGCCCCAGCAGCGGGCCGTGCCGTCGGCCAGCACCGCGCAGGTGTGCATCAGGCCGGCGCTGATCGTCACCACTCCAGCCAGCCCCTTGACGGCGACTGGAACGTTGCTTGTCTTGTGGCTGCCGTCTCCGAGCTGTCCCGCGCTGTTGCCGCCCCAACAGCGGGCCGTGCCGTCGGCCAGCGCGGCGCAGGTGTGCTCGGCCCCAGCGGCAAGGCCAGCGACGCTCTGAGCGAGAGCGGCGACTGCCACGATCTCGTGACTGCTTGTCCCAGTGCCGTCGCCGAGCTGGCCCTTCGTGCCGGCGCCCCAGCAGCGCGCGCCGCCCTGTTTCAACGCGGCGCAACTGTGCCAGCTTCCAGCCGCGATGCCGACCGCACCAACCAGGCCCTGAACCGGGACGGGGACGTATTCCGAGGTCGGCCAGGTGCCGAGCTGGCCCGAGCCGTTGTCACCCCAGCATCGCGCCGTGCCGTCGGCGAGCAGGGCGCAGGCGTGCTGAGCAAATGCGCTCACCGCCACTGCGCCGGCCACGCCCGCCACCGGCGCCGGCAGGGAGCTGTCGGTCTTCGTCCCGTTGCCGAGCTCGGCGTGCTGGTTGATCCCCCAGCAGCGCGCGGTGCCGTCACCCAGGACAGCACAACTGAGGAACTCCGCCGCAGCGATGCCGACGGCGTTCTGCAGGCCGGTTACCTCCACGGGCAACGGCGCATGCGCCTTTGTGCCGTCGCCGAGCTGGCCGTAGCTGTTGTTGCCCCAGCAGCGGGCCGTGCCGTCGGCCAGCATGGCGCAGCTATGGTCCAGGCCGGCGGTGATCGCCACCGCCTGGTGCAGCCCCTTGACTGCGACTGACACGGGGCCGCCGGCGAAGGTGCCGTCGCCAAGTTGTCCCAGGGTGTTGCTGCCCCAGCAGCGCACTGTGCCGTCGCCCCGCAGCGCGCAGGTATGGTTGTAGCCGGCCGCGATCTGCCAGACGCCGTCCGCTGGAGGCGCCTGGCCGTCGGCGGATGGCCCAGCGTCGCCCCCGCCACCTGCATCGGCGGCCACCCCGCCCTTGCCGGAACCGTCGCCTTCGACCACGGCGGAGCAGCCAGGCTGCGCGGCCGGCAGCGCGATCACCACCAAGACGACGGTACGGCGGGCGGCTAGCACCGGCCGGCGCTGGCCGACGCTACCCGCACATCCCTTCCTGGCACGTATCTCCAGGAGCGCATCCATTGCCGCACGCCCCGCAGTTGTGTGGATCGTGCGCCATGTCCACGCACACGACGCCCCCGTCGCCGGTCGGGCAGCACAAGAGCCCGCCCGTGCAGGGACACCCCTGCTCGCCACCGGCGCCGGCCGCACCGCCCTGTCCAGTCGCGCCAGTCTCGCCGGCGGAGCCACTGCTGCCGCCGGAGCCACCGCTGCCGCCGGAGCCATCGTTCGACTTCCCCGGCGCCGCGCATGCTGCTGCAACGGCAGCCACTAGGAGTCTGTCGGGGAAAGCGTGCTCGAAATGGTCCAAGTTATCGAAATCGCTCACTTTGCTCTGACGCTGGAACCGAACAATTCCGCGCACTTAGTTTTTTCTCCGACAGACTCCTAGCGCCAGGTGGACCATCGATGTTGGCCGGACACGCATGGGCAAACTCATAGCACGGTGCCCTTGCTTTGTCGACAGGCAGTCTGGCAACACGGCCAACCAAACCCCTCCCACCCGGCAAGCACCCCCGCGCCGATCGCGAGCCCTCGCCCCGCGGATCTCGTCGCCGAAGTTGACATATCTCCTATGCGAGGGTCCCTGGAAATGCCTGTGATGTTAATCGCCTAGCGAGCACCCCAGTTGGCGCCCCGCCGGCAGGAGGTGCGCGATGAACGTCCTCGCCAGCATCCTATCTCTCTGGCCGCTCGTGGCGGCGGCGCTGCTGCGGCAGGCGAAGGCCGCACACCGGCTGGGCCTCGCCGTCGTGGCCTTCTTCGCCATGGCCGGTGTGCGCTGGCTCTGGCCCGCTGCGCCGGCCGCAGGGGGGGCGGCCGGGCCGCCGTCCAGAGTCGAGGAGTGGCCGCAGCTCCTCGAACTGTGCGCCTCCTACCTGATCCTGCGGGGCGCGATGAGAGCTGATCGAGGCCGGCGCGGCCGACGTGGCCAAGTACCCGCTGGATCCGGCCAAGCTGGCCAAGAAGATCAAGCGGCTGGCAAGGCACCAGCGGTAGCTGCGTTCGCGTCCGCGTCTGCGTCCGCTGCTGCGGCTCCGGCTCCGGCTGCGGCTCCGGCTCCGAGGCGTGGTCAAGGGGACGCGCCGCCGAGCTCAAGCCGGCCGCGCGTTGCGGAGCGCCGTCGCCGCGGCGTGCGCCGCGTGCTCAGGTCGCCCAGCGGGCTATCCCTGGTCGAATTGCCGAATTCCGGCAATTGGCGGGCAGACAGGCCGGTCATCGGCACCCCAATTTCCGCTTTTCGGCAATTGGAAGGGGAATAGCCTGCCCTGACGCGCACGCGCCTGCGGCCGCCGGACGAGCTGCGCGGGTGACTGCGTGCACGGTTGCTCGAAAGCTCCCATCTCGCGCTCCGGGGCTGCCTGCTCCGCGGCAAGCTGCTGGCGGCCACGCGGGCGCCGTCCGCCGGCGAAGCTACGGCGCCTGGCAGGCCCCGCCCTCGCAGATCTGGCCCGGCTTGCAGGGTTGATGGCACCCGCCGCAGTGCTCCGCGTCCGTCGAGGTGTTCACGCACTTGCCGCAGCATGGCTCAGTGGCGCCCGGACATTGCTTGGTGCACGTGCCCTGCAAGCAGATCTCCCCCTGGCCACAGGCCTTTCCGCAGCCCCCGCAGTGGTCTGGGTCGCTCTGGGTGAAGACGCACTGGGGACCGCACTTGGTGGTGCCGCCCGGGCAGTTGAAGGTGCAGAAGCCCTGCTGGCAGCCTTGTCCCCCCGGGCAGACGTTGCCGCATCCGCTGCAGTTGTACCGGTCCGACTTCGTGTCCACGCATTTGCCGCTGCACTTCGTGAGCCCGCACAGGCACGTCAGGCCGCACTGCCCCTCCGAGCACACCTGACCCTGCGGGCAGCCATGGCCACACGCACCGCAGTGGACGGGATCGGAGGAGAGATCGACGCACTTGCTACCGCACTTGACCAGGCCGCCGGAGCAATCCAGCGCGCACGCCCAGAGCGAGCAGACCTCGCCGGGAGCACAGGCGTGGCCGCAAGCGCCGCAGTGGGCCGGATCGGTGTACACATCGACACACAGTCCACCGCACTTGACCAGCCCCGCGAGACACACCAGATCACACTTGCCGGCCGAGCAGACCTGACCGGGAGCGCAGTCCACGGCGCAAGCGCCGCAGTTGGCCGGATCCACGGCGAGGTCGACGCACTTGCCCGCGCATTTCCAGGTGCCGCCCAGGCAGGGCGCACCGCACTTGCCGGCCGAGCACTCCTCTCCCGGCGCGCAAGCGTTCCCGCAGCCGCCGCAGTGCTTCGGGTTGTTCTGGGTCTCGACGCACATGGCGCCGCAGCACGTCGTTCCGCCCACGCACCCGCAGGTGCACTTGCCCATCGAGCAGGGTTGACCCGTGGGGCAGGCCAACGCGCACCCGCCGCAGTGCTTGGGGTCCATGTTGAGGTCGACGCACTTGCCCTCGCACAAGGTCGTGCCGCCCAGGCACGTGGGGCCGCACTGCCCGAGCGAGCACACTTTGCCGGGGGCGCACTCCAGGCCGCAGCCTCCGCAATTCAGCGGGTCGTTGCCGGTGTCGACGCAGAGCCCGCCGCACTTGGTCGTGCCGCCCAGGCACCCAGGTACGCACTTGCCGGCCTCGCAGACTTGCCACGGCTCGCAGATCTGACTGCACCCGCCGCAGTGCTCGCGATCGACGCCGGTGTCCACGCACTCGCTCGCGCACTGCGTCAGGCCGGGAGGGCAGGAGTGGGCAGACGCGCCCCCGCCACCGCCGCCAGCCGCCGCCGAGCCGGCCGCGCCGCCATGCCCGCCCAGCCCGCTGGGGCCACCCGAGCTGGGCTGGGCCTCGACACAGGCCATCACGCCGCAGCCGTATCCCGCCAGGCCGACGAGCGCGGCTGCGAGGATCGGCACCGGTTTGGTGGTCCTGCTCGACATGACGCGCCGCACCCTGCTTCGTCTGCCGGCGCCGCCCCGACGGCTGCACCCGAGGACGCCGAGCGCAGCGAGCGCCGCGGCAGCGAGCGCGTCGGGCGCGCGGCGCCTGGACGACAACGTGCACGCGCAGCCGCCGGAGACGATCGCGGCCTGGCTCGCGGCCACGCGAGAGGCGAAGACCGCCGGCCCCCAGTCGGTCCAGCCGCGGTCGTCGTGCCCGGCCACGAGGTAGCCATCGCCGTCAGTGGCAACGCCTGGGTAGTACTGCCCACGGAGCGCGGGCCCGAGGACGGGCGGCTCGGGAGCGAGCTCCGGCGAGATGACCGGGGCGAGCACGGCGGGGTAGCTTGCGGAGTCGACGACGGCGGCGGCCGGCGTCTCGGCCGTCTCGTCACAACCGGCCGGCGCGAGGCCGATCGACAGCAGCAGCGCCCGCGTTCGACGCGAGATAGGCACCATGGACGGGATCCCCTGTCCCGAGGGTAGCAGGAGCGCCGGCGCTTGGCGCGCTCAGCCTGACGGCCACCGGCCGCCACGGCATGCGGCCAGCCCGAAGCCGAGGACGAGGAGCACGAAGGCAGCCGGCCCCGAAGCCCACAGCTCCGGGCCGACCGCGCAGGATCCACACGCCGGGGACGAGCGGGAGGCGGACTATGGCTCCGGCCGGCGGGGTGCCGGGGGCGGCCGGGCCGGCGCCGCGGTGGGCTCGGGCGGCGAGTCCTTGCCCGCGAGCGCGGGCAGCCCGGCGTCGGTGAGCGGGACGCGGCAGACCACCACGCGGCGGATCACGCCGCCCTCCGAAAGACGTCTCGAAGGACGGCTCTGGTGCCGCTGTGCGAGGGCGGCGCGGCGGGGTCAGGCCAGGCGGCCTACAGCGTGAGCCTCGCGAGGAAGATGTCGGAGTTGCCCACGGCCGTCAGAGGCCCACCGCCGAAGAGCGGGAAATCCTGGGGATATCACGCACCTACGAGCAGCCTGGTTGGCCGAGCAGCGGCACGCACACGACCTCGTGGCCCCGCGCCTCGAGCGTGGCCAGAGCCAGGTTCTCGGATCCCTTGAGTTGCTCACCGATCGGGACGACTCGCCTGCCGCTCCTTTGCCCGGGGCCGGCGCCGGCTCACTCCGGAGCGCGGTGCACGTCGCGCACCGACCGGCCCGACGGGTCGGCGTTGTGGCGGAAGCTCGAGTCCCATGCGATGGCCACGGAAGTGCTGCAAGCCACGCTCGGTCCGCCGGGAATGCAGGCCACGGCCGAGTCGAGCGGGAAATGCGACTCGAAGAGCTCACGATAGAGGTATGCCTCCTTGGTCGCCGGAGTGTTGACCGGGAAGCGATGGACGGCCTCGGCAAGCTGCGCGTCGCTCACCTTCTGCCCGGCGAATGCCTTGAGCGAGTCGATCCAGGCGTAGCCCACGCCATCCGAGAACTGCTCCTTCTGACGCCACAGGATCTCGGCCGGCAGGTAGCCCTCGAACGCCTGGCGCAGCGGGTACTTCTCCATGCGTCCCGGCCCCACCATCTTCGCGGCCGGGTCGAAGGCCATGGCCACGTCGAGGAACTCCCGATCGAGGTAGGGTACGCGGGTCTCCAGCCCCCACGCGGCCGTCGACTTGTTGGCTCGCAGGCAATCGTACTTGTAGAGCAGGTCGAGCTTGCGCACGGTCTCCTCGTGGAAGGCACGGGCGCTGGGGGCCTTGTGGAAGTAGAGGTACCCGCCGAAGATCTCGTCAGCGCCCTCACCCGAGAGCACCATCTTGATGCCCATGGCCTTGATCTTGCGTGCCATCAGGTACATCGGCGTGGAGGCGCGCACCGTGGTCACGTCGTAGGACTCGATGTGGAAAACGACGTCGCGCAGGGCGTCGATGCCCTCCTGCACCGTGAACCGGAAGGCGTGGTGCACGGTGCCGAGCGCGGCGGCGACGCGCGCGGCCGCGGCGAGGTCCGGCGAGCCGTCGAGGCCGATGGCGAAGGAGTGGACGCGCGGCCACCACGCGGGCGATCGGTCGTCCTCCTCGGTGCGGTTGGGCGCCAGCTTCTGGGTGATGGCGGCGATCACCGACGAGTCGAGCCCGCCCGAGACGAGCACGCCGTAGGGCACGTCGCACATGAGCTGGCGGCGCACGGAGGCCTCCAGGCTGGCCCGCAGCGCGCCGAGATCGAGTGGGTTGCCGGCCACCGCCTCGAAGCCCCGCCAGCCGGGATGGTAGTAGCGCACGGGCTCGCTCATCCCCGTCAGCAGATAGTGACCTGGCGGGAAGTCCTCGATGCGCCGGCATGGCCCGACCAGCGCCTTCAGCTCCGACGCGACGTACAGGTTCCCGGCCTCGTCCCAGCCCAGGAACAGCGGCTCGACGCCGATGGGGTCGCGGGCGACGAGGGCCGTGCCCCGACGACGGTCGTAGAGCACGAAGGCGAAGATGCCGCTCAGGCGGTCGAGCAGCTCCACCCCCCGCTCGGCGTAGAGCGGCAGGATCACCTCGCAATCGGAGCGCGTGGCAAAGGGGTAGGGAGCGGCGAGCCCGGCGGCAAGCTGCCGGTGGTTGTAGATCTCGCCGTTGACCGCCAGCACCAGGTCGCCCTGCGCGCTCCGGAGGGGCTGCGCCCCGTGCTCCACGTCCACGATCGCGAGGCGCTCGTGGGCCAGGACGGCCTGCTCGTCGGCGTAGATCCCGCTCCAGTCCGGGCCGCGATGCCTGAGGCGTCGGGCCATGGCCATGGCCGTCTCGCGCAGGCGCTCGGCATCGCGCTTGACGTTCAAGATGCAGGCGATGCCGCACATCGGGGCCTCGTGTCGGTGCCAGAGAGGGAGCTCGGCTGCCCGGCTCCTGGAGGGAAGGTAACCGTTCGCGCAGTTCCGCGCCAGTTGCCTCGACGAGACCCACGGCGATGCGGATCTCGGCGTGGACGACTCCGGTGACTTCGTCCTGGAAAGGGCGCGTGGCTGCCGCTGCCGAGTTGGCCGAAGGTGCCGATGCCCGGCAGCGCGCAGTTCCAGCGGCGAGCGCGGCGCAACCAAGCTACGATAGGGCGGTCACTGCCTCTTCCCGGCCGGGACCCGATCTCCACCAGCCCCCCGCCGCGCCTGGATGGCATTCGCGCCACGCCTCCTCGATGACCACGATGCTCGCGCAGCCCGACCCGAGCACGGCGAAGCCCAGCGCGACGAACGAGCTACTCTGTCTGCTCCGACCGCTCATCTCACCGCCTCGCTCCGGAATGGCGCGAGATCCATGGGCACGGCGCCCGGTCCGAGGCGCATGGCGACCACGTCGCCGGCCCATGGCCCCGAACCGTCCACGAACACGAGGTAGCCCTGCTTGCCGGGGACGAGCCGCCCGAGCGGCACGCCGGCCGCCAGGATGCCCAGCGGATCGAGGACCGACCCGGCGGCTCCAATGCGCGCGGCCAAGCTGCCCGGCTTCTGACCCGCTCCCTTGGCGTCGCCGTAGAGGACAAAGTAGCCGGAACCCTCGCGCACGACAACCGCCGATCCGAGACCCGAGCGCAGGAGCACGGGCGCGTCGAGGCCCATCTCGGCGGACAAGACCGGTGACGCGCGGGAAGGCGCTGCGATCGCGCACAGGAGGAACAGGGCGGCGCCGGCCGCTCCCGCGCGCCGCAAGTCGCGTCGGCTGTCGCGGCGCATGCCGAGCCGAAACTGCAAGGAGCATGCCGCGCGCAACCGTCCCGCAGGGGCGCGCACGTCCGCGAAACCAGGCACCGCCGTGCCAGCGCCGGGGTGGCGGCCCCCCTGTGACAGCCTGAAGCTGTCCCAGGGGGCACCACATGAGACACGCACGCGGCACTGCGCGACGCGGGCATCCCGTTCGGGGGCGGGCCGATCCGCAACCCCGCGAAATGTAAACGCTCTGCCCTCCGGCGCGATTCTGCGCGCCCCTCGCCAGCCCTGGCCCGGGCCCAGGCGGACACCAGCAGCGGCGGGCCGGCAGCCCGCGCGCGCTTTCCGCTGGCCGCAGCCCGGCAAGGCACACCTACGGGCCGAGCTTGGCGAGGAAGATATCGCCCAAGCCCTCGCTCTTGAGCGGCCCGCCGCCGAAGTCCGCGCTGCCCTCAAACCTGCCCACTACAAACACGTTGCCCGAGCCGTCCACGGCGGCGCGGTAGCCAGCCTGGCCGTCGCTGGCGTCCCCGAAGCGCTTGCTCCAGAGGTGCAGGCCCGGGACGCACGAGCCAGAGCCGTCGCATGTCCCGGATTGGCAGGGTGTCCCCTTGCCCTTGAGCACATCCGCCGGGCAGGCGCTCTTCATGCCATCGCACACCTCGGCCACATCGCAGGCGCCGGCTGCCGGGCGACACTCCATGTCTTGCGCCAGCGGCTGGCACGTGCCGTTGTCCGGAGCGCCGCCTTCCTTCGAGCACGCATCGCAGAGGCCGGCGCAAGGCTCGTCGCAGCAGACGCCGTCGGCGCAGTGGCCGCTCAGGCACGGGCCGGGGTTGCTGCAGGTGGCGCCGAGGTTCTTCTTGGCCACGCAGTGGCCCGAGGAGCAGTAGGTATCCGCGGCCCCCGCGCAGTCGTCGTCGCCGGCGCAGGCGCTGCATTGGCCTGACTCGCAGTACTTGCTCGCGCAGTCGCTGGCGCCCTCGCACGTCTTCCCGTGGCCGCAGGGTGCGCACTGGACACCGCCGCAGTCCGCGTCGGTCTCCTCGCCGTCCTGCATGCCGTTCTCGCAGCTCGGTGGCACGCACTTGTTGGCATAGGCGTCGCAGTGCGTCGCACCTGTGCAGTGCTCGCTCTTGGTGCACTCCACGCAGGTGCCCTTGCCGTCGCAGACCTTGCCCCCGTCCTCGGCGCACGGCGTGCTCTCGTCAGCGTCATTGAAGCCGCACTTGCCGGCCTCGCAGCCGGCCGGGTGGCAGGTGGTGCCCTTCTCGCCGCAGTCGTCCTGTGTGACGCACTCGGGGCCTGCCCCGCTGCCACCGCCACCAGAGCCAAAGCCAAGGGCTCCCCCGGCCGCCTCGCCGCCACCGCCGCCGCTGGCGCCCACATCGGGCCCGTCCAGCACGACGACGGCCTGGCAACCACCGGCGAGCGCAACTGACGCGAGCAGCAGCCGGCACAGCGACGCTATCGAGGTTCGGACCATTGTGGCCACCGGATCGGAGCTCGGTCAGGGGCCAAACTTGGCCGCGAAAACGTCCTCAAACCCAGCGCTCATGAGCGGTCCGCCGCCGAAATCGACCGTGCCCCGGAACGGCCCAGCGATGAACGCATTTCCCTCAGCGTCGGCTGCGACGCTCGAGTCGATCTGGTGCTGGTCGTCGCCGAAGCGCTTGCTCCAGAGGTGGTTCCCCTGCGGATCGAGCTTGGCGAGGAAGACGTCGGAGCCGCCAGCGCTCGTGAGCGGTCCGCCACCGAAATCGATCGTGCCCCCCGTGAGTCGGCCGGACAGGATCACGTTGTTGCTGCTGTCCACGGCGACGGCGCGGGCGCTCTGTGAGGAGGCGTCGCCAAAGCACTTGGCCCACAGGTGCTTGCCGGCCTTGTCGTACTTGGCCACCACGACGTCCCCCTGATTCCCCTTGCTCCCCAGCACCCCGCCCCCGAAATCCACCTCACCGGAGAAGTCGCCCACGAGCAGCACGCTGCCCTCGCCCTCAACAGCGACCGCGTGGATCGCGGCACCATATTCATTGCCGAAGTGCTTGCTCCAAGCGTGGTTTCCGGCAGCGTCATACTTGCCCACAAACCCGTCCTTGCCGCCGTCGACGCTGGCGAGCACGCCGGCGCCGAAGTCGACCGTGCCTTGGAACTCGCCCACGACGACAACGTTGCCTGCCCCGTCCCCGGCCACGCCACGAGCGTAGCAGTTGCAGGAGATGCCGAAGCTCTTGCTCCACAGGTGATTGCCGGCCGGGTCGAACTTGGCGAGAAATGCCCCGGTGCCATCGAGCTCGCCGCCGCCAAAGTCGACCGCGCCGTCATGCTGGCCAGCCACGAGCACGTTGCCCTGACCGTCGTAGGCGACAGCCGTCGCCGCCTGGTTGCCGAGGGCATCGCCGAAGCGCTTGCTCCAGATGTGGTTTCCTGCAGCGCCGAACTTGGCGAGGAAGACATCACTAGTGCCGAACCCTGCGTTCGCCAGCACACCTCCGCCGAAGTCGACCCCGCCCCAGAAGAAACCTGCCACGACGACACTTGCTTCCTTGTCGCAACTGGCCGCAACGGGGCTCACGTCCCCGGTACCGGCGAAGCGCTTGCTCCAGATGTGGTTTCCCGCCCCGTCGAGCTTGGCCAGGAAGCCGGGCCTGCCGCCGAGACCCACGCTGTCGAGCACGCCTCCACCGAAGTCGATCGTGCCGTAGAAGGCGCCGGCGAGCAGCAGGTCGCCTGCGTCGTCGGCGGCGACGGCCCAGCCGTACTGGCCGCTCGCATCGCCGAAGCGCTTGCTCCACAGGTGCTTGCCCCCGAGGCAAAGGCCGGCGCTGCACGCCTTGGCGCTGCCGCAAGCCGAGCCATACGCGTCTCCGGCCGTGCAACTATCGCTCTGCTCGTTGCATGATTCCTTGCAGTCATCGTCGCCGTCCGGGCCCGGGCAGGGATCTCCGCCGCTCGTGCAGACGCCGCCCTGACATGCCTCGGTGCCGGTGCAGAAAAGCCCGTCGTCGGTGCAGGGCGCGCCTCCCGGTTCGGTGCGGGCGACGCAGTGTTCCGGGGCGACCCCGGTGCCGTCGCACGCCGGAGGTGCTTCGCAGCCCGCGCCGTCCGGATCGGGACCGCACTGGGTGTCGGCGGCGGCCGCAGCGCTACAGTCCTGGGCGCAGCACGCAGAGGCGGGAGCGGCCGGGTCGCACACCTCGCCGCCACCGACGACTCCGTCACCGCAGCTCGGCGGCGGGTGGCCGCCCACCCCTCCCCCACCAGTAGCGCCGTGACCGCCGTCGGTCGCTGCACCGGCCCCGCCCTCGGCTGGGCCCCTTCCAGCCGTGGCCCCAGCCCCGCCAGCGCTGCTACTTGCACCCGGAGCCTCCATCTCGAGCACCAAGCATACGCCGGGGCACCCGCCGCCGCCACACTGAGCAAGCCCAAGGACGCACCGACCCGCCCCGACCCAAACCTGGGCGGCGGATAGCCGAAGTAAGCGGCCTGCGGCCAGAGACGGTGCGGCTAGGAGTGTGTCGGAGAAAGCGTGCTCGAAATGGTCCAAGTTATCGAAATCGCTCACTTTACTCTGACGCTGGAACCGAACAATTCCGCGCACTTAGTTTTTTCTCCGACAGACTCCTAGGAGCGTGTCGGGCGAAACCCGCCAGGGCTCGTGTGTGGCTGTGACAGCAGGTGGCCGACGGTGCGCAAGGCGTTGCGGCTAGCCGCGGCCCGGTCGTCAGTCGGTCGGGGTCGCTGAACGGTGCCGGCGGAGAGGA
>JACQWT010000243.1:0-1769 GCA_016209145.1 Deltaproteobacteria bacterium
GAGCGGCGGTGGCGGCGGCGGTGGTGGCGGATGCCGCAGCGGCCGCGCGAGCGGCCCCAAGCTGCCGGCCCGCGGCGCCGGTCCGGCCCTGCGCCAGCTCGATCCTGGCCGCGCAGAGGCCGAAGTAGATCTGGTGCGAAGGCGGCAGGCCGTCACCACATGCCTTCGCCCCGAAGCGCAGTGCCTGCTCGGCCTCGGACACGAGCCCGAGCTGCAGGCGAAGGTCGGCCAGGTTGGTGATGGGGCGAACCAGCCCGAGCCGCTCCCCCAGGCGGTGGCGCAGCCCGATCGCCCGCTCCGACAGCTCGAGCCCCCGGCAGAAGTCCAGATCGAGGATCGCGATCGCCGCGAGGTTCGACAGCGCGTAGCCCACGGCGCGCAGCGCCCCCCGGCGCTCGCTCTCGGCGAGAATCTCCTCGAAGCAGCTCCTGGCCTCGTCCCGGCGGCCGGCCGAGAGGACGGCCACCGCGCGGTTGAGCCGAGCGCGCAGCTCGGCCTCCGCGTCCCCGACCCGAGCCGCCTCTTGCGCGTCCGCCGCGAAGTGCTGCTCGGCTTGCCGCCAAGCCGCCTGTGCCAGGAGCAGCTTGCCCAGCACGTTGCGACCGCCCAGCCGGGCACGTCGCGCCGCCAAGCCCGGCCCGCCCCGTCCGGCGTCGGCGGCGTGCCGCGCCGCCGCGGCGTAGTCGCCCTGGGCGTGGCGCAACTCGGCGAGCGCCGCGCTGGCGCGGGCTCGGTCCAGCGGCGTCGCGGCTCGCTCCAAGGCAGTGCCGAGCGCCGCGGAGGATGCCTCCAGATCGCCGCGGACCAGGCACGCGCGGCCGTGCAGGAGCAGCGTCTCGAAGCGCTGCCCGTCCAGGCGCAGGGCCTGGCGCGCCAGGCGCTCGGCCCGATCGCCGTCACCGAGCGAGAGCGCGAGCTCGGCGCTGCGCTCCAGGCGGGCGAGCTGTGCCACATCGTCGGGACCGCCCGGTTGGGCCCCCAAGCGTGCGGCCGTGTCCTGCCAGCGGCGCCACATGTCCTCGCGCGCCGATGCCTCCCCCACCCGCCTGAGCGCCGCGAAGGCCAACTCCTCGGCCACTGCGGCGTCGCCGAGCTCGGCCCGCAGCTCGGACGCGCGCATCAGGCTCCAGGCGTCGGCCGGCACCGCATCGGACCCAGCCCCCGCGAGCACCGCGGCAAGACGCCGCCGGCCGGCGCAGGAAGCCGCCTCTGCGCCCCATACGCCCGGGCGCGCGACGAAGCGATCCCCCGGCCTTGCCTCCACCAGGCCGGCGCCGAGCAGCCCCTGCAAGGCAGCCGCGGCCCGCCCGAGGCCCCGTACCTCTGCGCCCGTCAGCGCCTGCCGGGCGAGGCCCAGCAAGGCCATGAGCTCACGGCCGGCAGCGCCGACCGGGGCATGCCGCGGCGCGGGCGAGGCAAGCGGGCGCCGTGCCGTCTCCCACCACGCGTCGAGCGCGCACAGCGAATCGGCCGCCGCGCCCGGGCCGGGCGCGCCTTGCGCCACCACCGCTTCCCACCACAGGTGCCGGTCAGGTTCGGTCAGCCCCTGGACGCCCAGCGCCAGCCGGAGCTGGCACGGCTCCGGCTGCCCCTCGCCCGGCGCTTCCCGGGCTGACAGCGGGCAGCGCGGCAAAGCCGGCGGCAGACCGACCCCGTCGCCCGGCGTAGTCACGATCACCAGCAGAAGCTGGTGCTCGGGATCGAGCGCGAGTCGCCGCAGCTCGCCGCAGATGTCGCGGCCGAACGCCGTGGGCGGCGCCTGCCCCGGA
>JACQWT010000243.1:1808-7611 GCA_016209145.1 Deltaproteobacteria bacterium
CCCGCCGCCCGCCACGCCGATCGCCCGCGCCGCAGCCCGGACTATGCGCGACGCCAGCTCGGCCGGCTCGGTCGCATCGCCCAGGCCGAGATCGCGACACAGCTCCCGCCAGGGCTCGGCCAGCTCGCTGCCCGCCGCCACCAGCGCCGGGCGCCCGCACTGCCGCGCGCGGCGTGCAACGTGCCGGGCAAGCGGAGCGAAGCCATCGGCCGCGAGCTCCACGCAGAGCACGCCGTACTGCCCGCCGTCGCTCACGACGGCGTCGAGCTGCGCGAACGCCGTGGGCGGCGCCTGCCCCGGACGCAACCATGACGCCGGCGAGCTGGACGACGGCATGCTCAAGACAATCCCGCAGAAGCGATCGACAGCCGGCCCGGAAGAAGACCAGCGCACAGATGATACCCCATCGGCGCCACGAGCGCCCGTGCTTTTTGTGTGGTAGGTTTCTCTATTTGCCTTCGTGCAGCGCCCGGGCCATCTGGGCCAGACTTCGCGCCGGAGCCTCGCCCAGCTTCCGCGCGAGACGCAGTTGCGCCCGGCCGAGCGCCGCGTACAGCGGCAGCCACTGCGGCACCCGCCGCCCTACGGCATCCAGATGGCGCCCCAGAATCGCGTCATCGCCGCGCCGCACCGGGCCGGTCAGCGCGGCCGGCAGGCCAAGCCGCGCTACGTTGTCCGCCACGGTGCGCAGCAGCGCGCCGAGCATGGCGGCAGCCCGAGGCGAATCGATGCCCGCCGCCTCGAGCAACTCCACCCCGGCGGCACCGAGCGCCGCTGCGCCGCCGGCCGCGAGGGAAGCGGCGGCGTGGTAGAGCGTGCGATCGAGCGCCGCCGGGGTGAACGGCCGCATGCCCAGCCTCCGGCCGAGGGCACGCGCCAGACGCGCTGCCGGCGGATCGCCGTCGACGAGTAGGTACGCACCGCCGAGCGACGGCGGATGGCGGGCCGAGGCGAAGGAGACCAGCGGGTGCATCTGCGCCACCGCCACGCGCGGCCCTCGGGCCGGCGCGAGCACTTCGGGACCAAGGCCGCCCGCGCAGTGCAGCAGGGCCGTGCACCCTCGCGCTCCGAGGCGGCCACCGTGGGCCAGAGCGCGGGCCGCCACGCCAATTTCGGCGTCGGGCAGGGCGAGGATCACGGCTTGGGCCTCGATCGGCCCTCGTGGCCAGCCGTCCCTTCGGCCCCGGCAGCTCACCGCCAGGCCGGCGGCACGCAACGCCCGCCCCAGCGCGCTGCCGACCTTGCCCCGGCCCAGCACGAGCACGCGGAGCTGTGTCCTGGTCACCGCTCGGCACCTCCATACAGGCCCAGCTTGTCGATGAGCTCGAGCACCGCCCGCGGGCACAGGCGCTCTACCTCGCACCGCTCGCCCCGGGCCAGCCGGTACCGGATCTCGCTGCTCGACACCTGCGGCAGCAGCGCTGCCGGCGCGCCCGGCGCCGCATGGCCGACCCGACCCAGCACCAGCGGCGGGGCGAGCTCGGCAATGCGGTCGTAGCGGTGCCACTTGGACAGATCGGCCAGCACGTCGCTGCCTATCACGAGGCGCCACGAGCTCTGGGGCTCGCGGCGGCGCAACGCCTCGATGGTGTGCAGCGTGCGGCTCGTGCCCCTGAGCTCGCGCTCGATCGCACAGATCTCCACGCGTGGCATCCACCCCATCGCCCGCCGGCACATCTCCATGCGGGCCTCGAACGGCGCCAGCGGCTTGGCAAAGGGATGGCGGAAGACGGGAACGACCAGCAACGCATCGACCGGGGCGGTGGACAGGACGTAGGCCGCGGCCAGGACATGGCCGACGTGCGGCGGATCGAAGCTCCCGCCGAAGACCGCGACCGAGCGCGGGCGGCGCTGGCGCACCGGCATGGTGCCGACCATAGACCAGGGCGTGCTACTCGTCGACCAGCAGGCCGAACAGGCCCACCCCGCCGGCGACGAAGAGCAGCGCGAACAGGACCATCAGCTCCAGGTAGTCGGCTAGCTCGCCCACCGTAGCCCCGGAGCACAGCTCGCGCGTGCCGGCCACGGCGGCCAGCAGCGCCGGTGCGAGCAGGGGAAACAGGACGCCGGCCAGCACCAGATCGCGAGCGCGTGTGCGCACGGTCATCGCGCCGAAGAGCGTGCCGCTGGCGGCGATTCCGGGCGTGGCCGCGGCGCACAGCAGGAAGAGCCCCGGGCCGAGCCGCCCCAAGGGCAGATCGAACAGCAGCGCCGCCGTCGGCACCACGAGCAGCTCGATCGCCGCAAGAAACAGCACCAAACCCAGGGCCTTGCCGGCGAAGATGGCGCTGCGCGCGATCGGCATGACCAGCAGTCCCGCCAGCGCGTCGTTCTCCCGTTCGCGCTGCCAGGCACGGGACAGCGCCAGCACGGAGGCGAAGGCGACGGCCACCCAAATGACGCCCGGCGCCACGCGCACCCCGGCTTCCGGGCCCGCGCGGAAGGCGAAGGAGGCCACCACCACCAGGAGCACAGCGACGAAACCGGCGGTGATCAGGACCTCACCCGTGGCGAGCTCCGCCCGGATGTCCTTCTCCAGCACGAGCCGTGCCTGCCGCAGCCAGCTTGTGCGGCGCCGCGCCGTGCCGGACATGCCCCGTTCCCCGGCCTGCCGCTCAGAGCACAAACACGCCGAGCGCCACCACGGTCGTCCACAGGCCGCGCTTGTTGCCCTTGGCCGTCTTGGTGATGGAGCGCGTGTGCACGATCTGGCCGCTCATGCGGAAGACCTCCTTGCGCTCGTCCCATGCCTTGTCGGGATCGAAGGACAGGCCCAGGGTCGTGGCCAGCATGCTGGCCGCGAGATCCTCCGCGTAGTCGCCGGCCTTGAGCTTGGTCTGCCCGAAGCTGTGGTGCTCCGAGAGGTACCCGTAGGCGTCCGAGTTGGTCGGTCGGGCGAGGCCGATGGAGGCGGCAATCAGCCGGTTTGGCTCGTCCGTGCTCTCGCGCGCCATGACCGAGAAGCACACCTGGCCGGGGCGGATCAGTTTTATCCCCTTGTTGCGCGGCAGCACCTTGCAATGGGGCGGGAAGATCGAGCTCACGGACACCAGGTTGGCGTCCTCGACGCAGGCGTCGCGCAGCGCAAGCTCGAAGGATGTGAGCTTGTCCCGGTGCATCCCCATGCCGCTGGTGAAGAACATCTGCTTGGGGACGAACAGGTCCGCCACGGCCGCGGGCGTCGGCACGAGCCTCTCGCCCAGGGGCAACGCGCCCGGCCGGAGCTCCACGGGTGCCGTCTCTTCGGGGTTGGGCCGTTGCTCGCTCGGAGGTTTCACGGGAGCCCTCGAAGTCGGCGGGATCAGCCGGCGGCCTGCTTGCTGGGCAGGCGGACCCGGCGCCCCTTGTACTCGCCGCAGGCCGGACAGGCCCGGTGCGGCAGCCGGACCTCGCCGCAACTCTCGCACGTCGTCAGCGTAACGGCGCTGACGCGGTCGTGGTGGGCGCGACGCATGTTGCGCTTGCTCGGTGTCTTCTTTCGCTTGGGGACGGCCATCGCGGCCTCCTGTCATCTCTTCCTGCGCACAGGGCGCGCGGTGCTGCGAAGCATGGCCTTCTTGCGCCGAGCGCGCGGGGCGGGCGCGGCCGGCCGCGGACTGGAGCAATCCTCCCGCGCTGCGTCGCGTAGCGCGCCGAGCGCGGCGAATCGGGGATCAAGAGCCGGCGCGGGGGCCGGCTGTGGAGCGATGCATGTGCCGGTGGCCGCGATACCCGGACACGACGGCGAACACAAGGGGAAGTTCGGGATCTCCAGGAGGATGGCCTCCCGGACGAAGTCGTCGAGCACCACGGTCTCGCCGTCGTAGACGTCGAGATCGGCCTCCGCAACGCTGAACTCGTGCTCGGGCGCCCATCCCGCTCGGGCTGGCCCGAGGCGCAGTTCCGACCGCAACACCGGCTGGAGCAACAGCGAGAGATCCGCCTGAACCGACACGAGCGCCGGATCGAGGCACCGGACGCAGGGGGTGCCGACCCGGGCCAGCACGCGGCAGCGGACGACGATGTCGTTGCCCGAGCGAGACAGTCGGCCCGTGAGCAGGCCGCAGATCTCCGCATCGGCCGCCCCCGGAGGCGCACCGGCCGCGGCTTCGCGCAGCGCGGCGTTGAGCCAGGCGGCCGTCAAGTTGGCCTCCACGGCCATGCCTTCGACGCGGACGTCGGCAGCAGGCACTGCGAGCAAGGGGGACACGTCGGAACCGCGTGGGCCGGCGCAGCCGAGGAGCCGTTCGGCGCCCGCCCGGAGCACGGGGACGGTAGCCGGCCGCCCTGCACCACGCAAGAGGGCCACCCCTGCCGCGGCCGCAGTCGCGAAACGCCACGAGTGGTACTAGCCTTGGGACGTGCCCATGGAGGATGTGTCCACTGCGACATGCCGGGCGAGCGCGCTGCGGCGGCGGATCGGCGTGGCGCTGGCCATCTACCTGGTGCTCACGGCGGTCTACGTCGCCTTCGCCCCGCGCGCGCGACTGCTGTCGCACACGGCGTACAACCACTACGCCCTGCTGGCGGATAGTTGGCTGCAAGGCCGGCTCGATCTCGGTGGCCCTCCCCCGCCCTACACGGGCAACAACGACTTCGCGCTTCACGACGGCAAGCACTACGTGTGCTTTCCCCCGTTTCCCGCGCTGCTGCTGCTGCCGATCGTGGCCGTCGCCGGCAGCCCGGAGCGGGTCCGGGACGGCCAGGCGTTCCTGTGGCTGGCGGCCGTCGGTCCAAGCCTTGTGTTCCTGGTGCTGGAGCGGCTGCGCACCACGCGCCGCTCGGCGCGCCGCGAATGGCAGAACGCCGCCCTGGCACTGCTGTTCGGCCTCGGCACAGTGTACTGGTTCACCGCCGAGCAGGGCACGGTTTGGTTCGCCGCGCACGTGGTGGCAGTCGCCCTGCTGGCGGCATATCTGCTTCTGAGCATCGATGCGGCGCACCCGGTCCTGGCGGGCCTGATGCTCGGGCTGGCGCTCGCCACGCGCCCGCCCGTGGCGTTCGCCTTCCCGTTCTTCCTCTGCGAGGCATGGCGGGCGGGCCGCGCCGGCCGCCGGCAGAGCGAAGGCGAGCACGCGGGCGCCGTGACTGCCGCCTCGGTCGCGGCCTGGCTGCGCGCGGTGGCCTTGTTCGCCCTGCCGGTGGCCGCCGTGCTCGCGCTGCTGATGTGGCACAACCACGCGCGCTTCGGCGATCCGACGGAGTTCGGGCACCGCCTGCTCACCGTCGCCTGGCGCGGGCGCATCGAGAAGTGGGGGCTGTTCTCGTACCACTACCTCGGACGCAACCTTTCGGTAGTTCTGGCCGGCTTGCCGTTCTACTCCCCCGGCCGGGGGCTACAGGTGAACGGCCACGGCCTGGCCCTGTGGCTCACGACGCCCATCTACGCATGGGCGCTGTGGCCGCGACGCACCGCTGGCCTGTTCCGGGCCGCGGCCGCCAGCGCTGCCGCCGTGGCCGTGCCGAATCTCCTCTACCAGAACACCGGCTGGATCCAGTTCGGGTACCGATTCTCCAACGACTTCGCGCCGCTGCTGTTCCTCATGCTGGCGCTGGGCGCCCGACGGCTCGGCGTCCCCTTCTGGCTGCTGTGCGCCTTCAGTGTGCTCGTCAACGGCTTCGGCGCGCTCACTTTCGGCAACGAGCGGTACGGCCAGTACTACTTCATCGACGCCACGCAGCGCGTCATCCATCAGCCGGACTAGGAGTCTGTCGGAGAAAAAACTAAGTGCGCGGAATTGTTCGGTTCCAGCGTCAGAGTAAAGTGAGCGATTTCGATAACTTGGACCATTTCGAGCACGCTTTCTCCGACACACTCCTAGCC
>JACQWT010000244.1 GCA_016209145.1 Deltaproteobacteria bacterium
CCCCGCGAACGGGGCCCCAACCCCGTTCGCCCTGACCGGCAAGTCCTTGCCGGAACCGCATACTACCACCGCGCGCAGCATACCCGCGCCGCGTGCCGCTGTCATCGCCGTTCGGTTGCCACTTGGCGCCATCGTGCGCTACCGGTAGGTCATGCGCCTCTACGCGGCCGCCGCCCTTGCCGCGCTCCCCCTGTGCGCCTGCGCCGAGCCGGCGCCGCCGAGCCGGCCGGCGAGCCCGCCCCGGGTTGCGGCGACGGCCGCTCCGGCGCCGCCCGCTCCGGCGCGCTCGGCACCCGCCGCGCCCGACGCGGGCGGGGCCAGTGCTGCGCCCGAGCTGCGCATCTACAGCAAGGTCCGCTTCTTGTGGATCCGCCCCGAGCCGGGCAGCGAGGCTTGGATCGGCTACCTCTCCCTCGGCGACTCGGTGCGGGTTGCCGGGAGCGGCCCGGCGGCGAGCAAGATCGGCACGAGCCCCGAGTCGCGCTGCCGCGCCTGGTACGCCGTCGAGCCGCGCGGCTACGTGTGCACCGGCGCGGACGCCACGACCGACCCGGACGACCCCGTGGTGACCGAGCTGCGCCGGACGGCCGCCGACGCCGAGTCGCCATGGCCCTATCGCTACGGCGAGTCGCTCGGCACGCCCGTCTACCAGTCGATTCCCGGCGAGGCCGAGCAGCGCCGCGCCGAGTGGGATCTGGAGGCCCACCTGGAGCGCGTGCGCGCCGCGGCAGACGCGCAGGGCCCGACCGGCCTGCCGCCGCCGGCGCTGCCGGTGCTCGATCCCCGGGCCCGCACCCGGCAGATCCGGATCGCGCTCGGCTCGACCCTGGCCTTCACCCGCGAGTTCGACCACGGCGGCCGCTCCTGGCTGCTGACCTGGGATCGCGCCGTCGTGCCCCGCGACCGGGTGCGGCCCTATCCGCGTTCGAGCTTCCGCGGCGTCATGCTCGGCAATGAGCACCGGCTTCCGCTGGCGTTCTTCCGCCAGAGGCCGCGGCCGCAGTACCGCCGCGCCGCCGACGGGAGCTTCGCGACGACCGGCGCGAGTTGGCCGGCCAAGGGGTGGGAGGGGCTGACCGGCGAGGAGATCGTGGCCGGCGAGCGGCGCTTCCTCGCCACGGCGCAGGCGGGCCTGTACTGCGACGCCGCCGACGCGACGGTGGCGCGGCAGGCCGAGCGCGTCCCCGAGCAAGTGCGCGCGCGCCGAGAGGGCCGGCGCACCTGGCTCGACGTGAGCATCGAGGGCGGCTGGCTCGTGGCCTACGAGGACGCGAAGCCCGTCTTTGCCACGCTGGTTTCCCCGGGCCGCGGCGGCATGCCGGAGCGGGGCGTGCCCGCGATCGAGACGGCCTCGACGCCCGTGGGCGAGTACAGCATCAACGGCAAGTTCCTCACCGCCACGATGGTGAGCAGCACCGTCCAGACGCTCGTGCACGCGGAGGTCCAGTACACCCAGAACTTCACCGGGCCGCACGCCCTGCACGGCGCCTACTGGCACGACGACTGGGGCGAGAAGAAGAGCGGTGGTTGCGTCAACCTCTCGCCCATCGACGCCAAGTGGCTCTTCGCGTGGACCGAGCCCGCCCTGCCGCCCGGCTGGCACGCCGTGCGCGGGACGCACAACTTCGGCACGCCGACGCTCGTGTCACTGCACCGGTAAGTGCCGCGCTCCAGAAATGCGGTGACGTGCTCCGGCGCGGCACTCGGGGGGCAGAGTCCGAGAGGGGGGAGCGGAGCGCCCCCATAGGCATTAACCGCCGTGGCCAGATGAATTCACAGGAAGCCGGGAAGTTTGGAAGGACGGGCTGGTTGTCCGGATCCGAAACTCTCACGTCCTTCCCGTCTTCCCGCCTTCCTGTAGGAATTTCCGGTCGGTTAACGCCCATGGCACTACCCCGCCGCCCAGCGCGCCACGGCGCGCCCGATGCCGTCGGCCAACACCTCGGGCGGCAGGAGCAGGCTCACGACCATGCTGCCGGGCCCCTCCGTGTCGAAGAAGTAGCCGGGGTGCACGACGAGCCCCTCGTCGCGCAGCAGAAGCTCGATCCACTCGTCGTCGGAGCGCGTGCGCGGCACCTCGATGACGGCGTACCACCCACCCTCGCTCGGGAGGCGGCGCACCGGGCACGCGGGCCCGGCGGCAGCGATGGCCGCATCGATGGCCGCGAGGTTGCGGCGCAACCGCTCGTGCACCTCGGCTTGGAGCTCATCGCACGCGGCGAGCACGGCCGGCGCGGCAAGTTGCACCGCCGTGGACACCGAGAGGAAGCTGTCGGCGACGAGCTCCAGCCGCCCCAGGGCCTCGGCGAGAGCCGGCTCGGGGCCGTAGCAGCACATCCAGCCGAGCTTGAATTGCGGCAGCAGGGCAACCTTCGAGAGGCCCCCCAGCACGAAGCACAGCGCGCGCTCGCACGGCAGCTCCAGAGCGCCAGGTTGCTGGGGCGGCGCGAAACGCGGCAGCCGATCTTCCCCGGGCGGGCCGTGGCCGTAGTCGGCAAAAACCTCGTCGACGACGAGCGCGGCGCCCGCCGCCGCCGCGAGGCGGCCCAAGGCGAGCGCGTCGTCGCGGCGCACGAGCGAGCCCGTGGGGTTGTTCGGGCTCACGAGCACGATGGCCCGCACCCGCGCGTCGTGCTCGCCCAGGATGCGCGCGACGGCCGGCACGTCGACGCGCCAGCGCTCGCGCCGGATGAGCGGATAGGGCAAAAGGCGCACGCCCTCGAGCGCCGCCAGATAGGGCAACAGTGGATAGCTCGGCACGGGCCCGAGCACCGCGTCGCCCGGATCGGCGAGCAGCTTGAAGAGCCAGGAATACGCCTCGCTGCTCGACGCCGTCAGCACGATGCGCCCCGCCTCGGCGCGCAGGCCCCGGCGCCGGTAGTAGCCGGCCACGGCCTCCCGCGCCGCGGCCAGGCCGAGGGGGCTTGGCTCGTAGCGCAGCCCCCGCGGATCGCCGAGCGCCGCCACCAGCGCGGCCGGCTCCCGGAAGCCGCACACCGTGGGGTTGCTCTCGGTCAGATCGAGGAGCTGCCGGCCGGCGGCCCGGGCCTCCTGGAGGAGCTGCGCGAGCCGGTTGGGCTGCCGGCCGAAGGCCGTGCGCGCGGAGAAGCGAGGTGTGCTCATGGTATGCGTTCACGCATTGCGGCGCTAGCAGGGACGGCTCGCCGAGTCGGCCGCGATCGCGGGGCAGGGGTGACGCGCCCGAAGGGCGCGTCGGGACCCCAACCCCGTCCCGAAGGGACGGACTTACGTCCTCGGCCCGGGTCCTCGCGTACAGAAGTACGCTGCGGCCCGGGCCTCCGGGCGCTGCTCCGCTTGCCAGTCCCGTCGCGCTCACGGCCGCCTGACGAGCCGGGTGTTGGAATGCGTGAACGGTTACCGGTCATGCCCGCGGACAGCGCGCCACCACCCTCGCATCCACCGCCTGCGCCCCCCCGGCGCCAATCACCACCGGGTTGACGTCGATCTCCTGGATATGCGGGTGGCGCACCAGGAGCTCCCCCAGCCCGGCCAACCACGGCGCCAGCACCGCCGGCGCAAGCCGGTCGCCGGCGAGCGGGCCCAGCCGCGTGCGGCTCCAGCAGTGCTCGATCTCGGCGAGCGCGAAGGGATAGGGCCAAACCACGACGTCGCGGACGATCTCGACCAGGCTCCCCCCGCAGCCGAAGAGCACCACGGGGCCAAACGAGCCGTCACGCTTCGCGCCCAGGAACAGCTCGACGCCCCCTAGCTCGGGCTGCACGACCACCTCGCCTTCGCCCAGGCCGTGCGCCCGAGCCGCCGCCGCGATCTCGGCCGCCGCGCGCACGAGCGCGGCCCGGTCGGTCAGGCCAGTCCGAACCAGGCCGGCGGCCGCCTTGTGCACGACCTCGTCCGAGCCGGCGCTGTGCTTGGCCACGAGCGGGAAGGGCCCATCCTGTGCCTTGTGCCACGGCCGCGTCTCGGCCACCGGAATGCCCGCGGCCTGCACCAGTGCGAGCGAGCCGACGAGCGACCAGACGCGGGATGGCTCGGCCGGCTCCTGCGCCGGCGCCCCCGCGCCGGCCGGTGGCGGCACGCTCGGACCGGCCCCGCGCGCCCGGGCCTGGTGGCGCCGCAGCGACAGCCCGAGCGCATGCGCTGCCTCCTCGGGCGTGCCGAACAGCGGCCAGAGCGTCGCACGGCGCACGGCGGCCAGCTCCTCCTCCACCGTCAGCACGGCCATGGCGATGGGCTTGCCGCTGCTGCGCGACAGCTCGGCCATGCGGCCGAGGAGGCGGCGAGCCCCCTCCCCCTCGTGCAGGCGGTTGTAGACCATGACGAGAAGCGTCCCGTCGATGCCCGCCTCGCGGACGATCCGTTCGAACATCCGCTCCATGCGGTCGAAGTCGTAGATGTCGCCGAAGTCGAGGGGGTTGGTGCGGCGGATCACCGTCTCGGGCTGGATGCGACCGAGATCGGCGCACAGCTCGGGGGAGAAGGGCGGCAGCGACAGGCCCTCCTCGGCGCAGGCGTCTGTCGCCACGACCGCGTGGCCGCCGGAGCGCGCCAGCAGCGCCACCCGGTCGCCACGCAGCTCGGGCATCCGCGTGGCGTGCACCGCCAGCTCCACCTCGCGCGTGTCACGCGCGCGGATGATCCCGGCCTGCTCCAGCGCCGCCGCGATCACCGCGTCGTCCCCGGCTAGCGCCGCGGTGTGAGACGCGGCTATGGGGACGGCCACGGCCGTGCGGCCCGCCTTCTGCACGATGACGGGCACGTCGCTCTGGCGCGCCGCCTCACACAGCTCGCGGCCGGCGCTGACCGACTCGAGGTAGCACACGAGTCGGCCGATTGGCTTGTGGCGCAGCAGGAACGCGGCCACGTCGGCCTCGTGCACGTCGAGCTTGTTGCCGATGCTGGCCATCCAGCCCACGCCCGCGCCCTGGGAGCCGAGCGCGCGCATGTAGCTGAGCGCCACGCCCCCGCTCTGCGAGACAACCGCCGTGTCGCCCGGCACGAAGGTGTCGGAGATGACCGCGAACGAGGCGACGTTACCCGTGGCGAGCTGGATGAGGCCGACGCAGTTCGGCCCCATGAGCCGCACGCCGGCCTCGCGGGCGAGCCGGCCGAGCTCGGCACCGAGATCGGCGCCACCGGCATCGAGCTCCGAGAAGCCGCCCGTCTGCACGATGACGCGTCTGATGCCCAGCGCGGCGAGCCGCCGCACGACGGCGGGCACCGTGGCTGCCGGCGTGATCACGACGCCCAAGTCGCAGCCGGCGAAGCGCGCGGGCGGCGCCATCTCGGCCAGAACCTCGACGCCGTGGACGCGCGC
>JACQWT010000273.1 GCA_016209145.1 Deltaproteobacteria bacterium
GGGCAAGCGGGTCCGGCCCGTGGGCACCGACCCGTTCTCGAGCGGGCCCTACTTCGACGGCTGGAGCCGGCCGGTGCGCGTAGGCGCGGTGTGGGACCCAGGGGGGCTGGTGGGCGTGGAGCCGCGGACCTGGCTCTTGCGGGTGGGCTGGCGCGGGCAGGCGGGCTGCTGTCGCCGTGGGCTGTGCCTGGGCCGGCGCCGTAGCAGGCTGCCGGCGAGCGGATCGCCCAGAGACGCGCCGCGCCGATGATCGAGATGGGCCAGGCCTCACCCAAGATCGATTCGCGTTGCGAAGATGTGCAGCGCCGGGCACCCCTAGGGCGGCGCCACCTAGCTGCTGGATCCCACTGGCCCCCGGGAGCGACCGGACGGCGCCGTCGCCAATCAGGCCTGCGAAGATCGCCAAGGCATACCGGATCCGTGACACGACCGCCGAGCTGCATGGCCAGGGCGGGCTGCTCCGGCGCCACGTGGGCTTCGAGAAGTTCATGCGCGCTCTGTTCCTGTCGCCGCCGATCCGCGAAGGCTACGAGGGGCGGACCGCACAGCTACGTCAGGTGTCCAGGAGCGCGCTGGCGCTCGCCCGCGAGATCGAGAAGCTCTTGCCCGCCGTCGACGTTCAGGTGTCGCCCGAGAACGCGAAGTATCCCTGGGCGAACGCGCAGGCCGTGATCTCGCCCTGCGACCACGACTTCTCGAGGCTTTCGCTTCTTCGCGATCCCGGCGGCAGGACCTTCCTCAAGCTTCTGCGCTGCGCGGTCGAGCGCTTCGATGCGATCGGGCTGCGGTAGCCGGACGGTTGCCTGCGGCCCTGTTCCCCGCGGATCGCGTGAGGACGCCGCCCCCTGCGGACCTGGGAACGATCCTCGTCGTAGATCCTGTCCCGCACATGGCGCAGGCGATTCTCGATCCGCCAGTGGCCGCGGTTGCTCGCTGTTCGCACCGCCGCCGGGCTAGTCGGGCGCGCCGGCCCCGGCGCAGCCGAGCGTCGCAGCGAGCGCCAGCGCCAGAGCAGCCCACCGCCCCCGCCGCCGCCGCTCTACCGGGAGACGCGGCGGGGGCTCGGGCCGGTCGCCGGCCGCCCGGCCTCGCGGTCACGGCCGCACGGCCCCGAGCAGAGGTTCGGCAGGGCGCGGGGCGCACGGCCGTGGCCGGGCGGCGAGCGGGCCATGCCGAACGGGCGCAGCGAAGGCCAAGGTTGCCGTAGCGGGGGCCAGGGACGAGCCAGAAGCGGACGGCACCGCGCACGAAGCGCGGGCCGGCGCCTCTCAGAACTGCCCGGTAAGCGCCAACCCCGCCTCGGACGGCCCGAGCCAGGGCGACACGCTCAGCCGGGCGATGTCGTCGTCGCCGTCGCCGGGCTTCTCGCTTTCGCTCGGCTTGGCCTCGGAGGCCGAGGAGGCCGACGACACTCCGCCGGACTGGACCAACCCGATGGCGGCCAGCACGGCCCCGGTGACGGTGAGAACTCCGCCGGCGATCAACGACCCGAGCGCCACCTTGTGCGCGTCCTGCGACTCCCTTTGCAGCGTCATGCCAGGGCAGTAGGTTATTCCTACCGGGCACACGGGCGTCTCGTAGCACCGGATGTTCGGCTCCTTGCCCGTGCAGTACTGGAGCGACTCCTCGTACTTGTTGTCGCCGTAGACGGTGAAGCCCACGCCGATGCCCACGCCGGCCAGCCCCACGCCGCCGGTGATCAGACCCACGATCTTCAGCGTCGTGCCGTCGCTCGTCTCGGCCGGCGGCTGCTCCCCGAGAAACGGCCCGGGCTTGGGCCCCGGCACACCGAGCTCGCCCGGGCCCGCGGGGGCAGGCGCTGGCGGCGGCAACACCGAGACCGGCTGCGCGGGCACGACGTTCGCCACGCAGCCGCGCCCCGCCTCGAAGTGCATGCCTGCCTTGCAGCTCCTGTCCACCACGGCCACGCACTTGCCCCCTTGCAGCGTCGTGCCCGCGGGGCACTCGACGCCGGCCACGCACTTGCCGGCCTTCAGCGTCGTGCCCGCGGGGCACTCGACGCCGGCCACGCACTTGCCGCCCTCCAAGGTCGTGTCCGGCGGGCACGTGATCTCCGGCTCCTTGGGCTCGCCCAGACGCACCACCTCGACCCGCAGCAGGGCGCCGCAGCCGGCTGGCGGCGACGGCGCGGCCGAGCCGGCCTGGCACTCGTTCGGCTGCCCGTCGCGGTTCAGCATCTCGCGCTTCGCCCTCGACCTGGCTCCTGCCCCCGCGCCCAAGACCTCCGCGCCCGCGCCCACCTCGGCTGCCGCCCCGGCGAAGAACTCGAAGGCCCCCACCGCGAGACCCGCGATCACATGGGTCGCCCCCTGGCACATGCCATCGAGCTCGTCCGCCCGGACCTCGGGCCGGTCGGTGTCGTAGCGGCCGACGATGGTCATCACCACGTTGAGCTCACCCGCCGACGCCAGCTTGCCCTCGAACCGCGCTGCGTAGATCGGGATGCTCGCGTACAGCTCGTCCTCGTTCTTGATGGTGATCGTGTCCTGCTTGGGCGTCAACGCGCTGTAGCGATAGGTGCCCGGGGCCTTGCAGTGCGGCAGCAGCACCATCTCGCAACCGCTGTAGCTCACGACCACCACCTGGCTCCTGGCCTTGCCCTCGAGCTCACCCCGGTCGGCGCTCGGCCACTCCACGACGAGCGGCTTGGACTGGCTCTTCTTGACCTTGCACTGCGTCTGGTCTTCCGGCGCAAACTCGGGCGGCCGCGCCACGGCCGAGGCCACGTTATTCGGAGTATGCCGCTCCGGGTTCCCCTTCGCGCAAGGAAGAACTAGCAACTAGAAACAGGAACGCGAACACGGAACGTAGAACGAAGTCGGATCGCAAGGGCGACGGCATTGCCGGCCGGTGTCTCGACCTCGCCGCGGCGCCGATCAAGCTGCTTGCGGTGCTCGACAATTCGCATCGTGCGTTCGCGTTCTCGTTCCTAGTTCCTAGTTTCCCACGGGACTTCCAGGATGGTGTACTACCGCAACGCGGCCCGGGCGATGACCATGCGCTGCACCTCGCTCGTGCCCTCGTAGATGCGCGTCACGCGCACGTCACGCAGGTGCCGCTCGACCGCCAGATCCTTGACGTAGCCGTAGGCGCCGTGGATCTGCACCGCCCGGTCGCAGATCCGCCAGGCCGCCTCGCTCGCGAAGAGCTTGGCCATGGCCGCCTCGGCGCTGAAGGGCCGGCGCTGCTCCTTCAGCCACGCGGCGCGCAGCGCGAGCAGCCGTGCCGCGTCGAGCTCCGTACGGCTGTCGGCGATCATCCACTGGATCGCCTGGAACTCGGCGATGGCTTGGCCGAACTGCTTGCGGTCCCGGGCGTAGGCGACGGCCGCCTCGAGCGCCGCGGTGCTGATGCCTACGGCCTGCGAGGCCACGCCGATGCGGCCGCCGTCCAGGGCAACCATGGCCACGCGGAAGCCCTGGCCCTCCTGACCGAGCAGGGCGCCGTCCGGAAGACGGCAGTCCTCGAAGCTCAGGGCCACCGTGTTCGAGCCGCGCAGCCCGAGCTTGTCCTCGGCGCGACCGATGCGCAGGCCCGGCGTGCCCTGCTCGACGAGGAAGGCGCTGATGCCACGAGCGCCGCGCCGGTCCTGGGGCGTGTCGGTACGGGCCCAGACGATCATGACGCCGGCGTAGGCGCCGCTCGTGATCCACTGCTTCTCGCCATTGAGGACCCAGCCGCCGTCCGTGCGCGCCGCCGCCGTGGTCATGCCGGCGGGATCGCTGCCCGCCTGCGGCTCGCTCAGGGCGAAAGCGCCGGCCTGGTACTCGCCCGCGGTGATCTTGGGCACGTGCCGCTCGCGCTGCTCCGGCGTGCCGAACTCGGTGATGACCTCGGCCACCATGTTGGTGACCGCCATCGTCACGGCCGTCGAGGCGCACGCCCGGGAGATCTCCATCATGGCGAGCGCATAGGCCACCGCCCCGGCCTCGCTGCCGCCGAGCGCGGCGGGCACGTTGACCCCCATCAGGCCGAGCTCCGCCAGCCCCTTGACGAGCTCGCCGGGAAAGCGCTCCTCGCGATCGAGCGCGGCGGCCTTGGGGGCGATCTCGCGCTGAGCGAAGTCGCGTGCCGAGCGGACGATGAGTTGCTGTGTTTCGCTTAGCTCCAGGTCCATGGCGTCGAGACGGCCTTCCATACCACGCGCGGGCTGCGTCTGCGGCTCAAGGGTGAGACCAATACGCCTGCGCGAACGGAGCGGGCAGACGCGACCGGCACCGCCCCGCGGCCGTTCCGCGCTGTAGCCCTAGGCGAGCCGTCCGACGAGAATTCCACGCTGGGGCTTCGCCCCAGACCCCGCGAACGGGGCCCCAACCCCGTTCGCCCTGACCGGCAAGTCCTTGCCGGAACCGCATACTACCACCGCGCGCAGCATACCCGCGC
>JACQWT010000318.1 GCA_016209145.1 Deltaproteobacteria bacterium
GCTCGCCGAGTCGGCCGCGATCGCGGGGCAGGGGTGACGCGCCCGAAGGGCGCGTCGGGACCCCAACCCCGTCCCGAAGGGACGGACTTACGTCCTCGGCCCGGGTCCTCACGTACAGGAGTACGCTGCGGCCCGGGCCTGCGGGCGCGCTCATGCGCGCAGCCCCGCCTGACGAGCCGGGTGTTGGAATGCGTGAACGGTTACGTTGCAGGATGGTCGCCATGGAACGCTGGCAGGGGAGTGGCCCCGGCGAGCCGCCCGGTCCGGACGCGGCACAGGCGCCTGCGAGCATCGTACGGCCCGATGGGATCGAGCCGGACGCCGTGATGCGCGTGCTGCGCGTGCCCCCCGAGGCGGCCGGTATGCGGCTCGACCGCTTCGTGCAAGGCCAGCTCCGGCGCACCAGCCGCACGCGCTGCCAGGCCATCGTCTTGCGTGGCGCCTACGATCTGGCGGGCCGGCGGATGCGCAAGAACCGGCGCGTACGGGCCGAGGAGCGCATCGTGCTGTGGCGGCCGGCCTGGGACGAGGCGGCTCCCGCGTTGGAGTTGCCGGTGCTCTTCGAGGACGAGCACCTGCTGGCCATCGACAAGCCGCCCCATGTCCCCGTCCATCCCACCGCGCGCTACCACCACAGCACGGTGGTCAAGCTGCTCGAGCGGCAGCGTTCCGGGGAGCGTCCCACGCTGTTGCACCGGCTCGACCGCGAGACGAGCGGGGTGCTGCTCTTGGCCCGCACGCCCGAGGCCGACCGCGCGGTAAAGAGGCAGTTCGAGCTCCGGGGCGGCGTGCTCAAGCGCTACCTGGCCATTGCCTGGGGCTGTCCGGAGCAGGATCGGTTTCGCTGCGAGGTCCCGCTCGAGCGCGACGACGGCGGCCGCTACGCCCGCATCAAGATGCGGCCGGCCGCGGCCGGCACCGGCCTGAGCGCGGTCACGACCTTCGAGGTCCTGGGCCGCCGTCGGCGCCCCGGGACGGAGCAGCGCTACGCCCTGCTGCTGTGCACGCTGCACACCGGCCGCCAGCACCAGATCCGCGTGCACCTGTCTCAGCTCGGCCTGCCGGTCGTGGGCGACAAGCTCTACGGCCCGGACGAGAGCCTGCTCGCGCGCGCCGCCGACGGCGTGCTCGGCGCCGAGGACCAGCGCCGGCTCGAGCTCGGCCGCCACGCGCTGCACGCCGTGGCGATCGAGATCGATCACCCGGCGCACGGTGGGCGGCTGCACATCGAGGCGCCGCTCTACCCCGATCTGGACACGTTCTGGCGGCGCCTGGAGCCGCCGTAGCTTCTATGGCTTCTGCTCGGCCGAGAAGCGCGCCTCGTAGGGCGGGGCACCCGGGGCGAGCTCCTGCCGCACCGCGTGCCACGGGTTGGCGGCCAGGTGCCGCAGCACCCAGAAGACCGCCTCGGGGTCGTCGCTGCCCACGGCCGCGGCCACCTCCTCGACGCCGAGCGGCACGCCCCGCTGCCGCAGCGCTCGGCACACCGCCCCCTGCAACTCGAGGACCTGCGCGGCCGCTCGCTTTCCGGCCTCGACGCCCGGCTGGTGGTAGGCGTTGACGTTGACGAGCGAGGCGTAGAGCCCGACCGCGCGCTCGTAGAGGGCCACGAGCGCGCCGATCGAGCGCGCATCGACCTCGGCGATGGTGATGGTCAGCGACTCCCGGCCGCGCTCGCTCAGCGCGGCGCGCGTTCCCTGCAGGAAGCCCGAGAGGAAGTCGCCGCTCGTGACGCCCGGCTCCACCTCCAGGCTCGGCCGGCCCTCGGCCCTGTCGCGCAGCACCTCGATGAAGGTCACGAAGAAGTTGTCCGGACCGTCGCGCAGTTGCTGCACGTAGGCGTGCTGATCGGTGGATCCCTTGTTGCCGTACACGACCAGGCCCTGCTCGACCTCCCGGCCGTCGCGATCGAGACGCTTGCCCAGCGACTCCATGACGAGCTGTTGCAGGTAGCGCGCCACCAGCTCCAGCCGGTCCTTGTAGGGGAGCATGACCATGGCCTTGCTTCCGCGGCCCGAGCCCGCCGCGTGCCAGGCCGCCGCGAGCAGCGCCGCCGGGTTGCGGCGCGGTTCCTGCGCGCGCGTCGCCTCGTCCATGAGCCGCGCTCCCTCGATCAGGGCGTCGAGATCGACGCCTTGCAGCCCCGCCGGCAGGAGCCCCACGGCGCACATCAGGCTCGTGCGCCCGCCGACCCAGTCCCACATGGGAAGCCGTGCGAGGAAGCCTTGCTCCAGGGCGAACCGGTCGAGCGCGCTCTGCGTCTGGGTCACGGCCACGGCGTGCCGGCCGAACCGGAGCCCGGCCCGCTCGTAGGCGGCCTTGGCCTCGAGCATGCCGTTGCTCGGGCGCGAGCTCCGGGGCCCGGAGCCAGTAGTGGCCGACCCGGCGGCCCTCGTCCGCGTTGGCGATGGCGCCCGCCTCCAGCTCGCGCATCTGCTGCAGGGCGCGGTCCAGGGCGGGTCCTAGCGCGGTGAGCTCGGGCTTGCCCAGGCGCATGCGGCTAAGGTCGAGGCTGAGCCGGAGCCCGTCGTGGTGGTAGAGCATCCGCTTGAAACGCTCGTAGCGCTCGCGCGGGCCTGGCGTCGGAACGCGATCGTGCTCGCTCATGGATGGGGGCATAGGGCCTCCGCACGCGCGCGTCGAGCGCGCAGGGCTCGGGCCGCGTCCCCGGCGACGCCGCGTCGTTTCTGTGGCAAAGGCTCGCAGTCATGAGTCAGCACGATGAGCTCCGTTCTGCCTCCGGCGCCGCCGCGCCCGGCGCGAGTGCTTCTGCCGCGCAGCCGCCGGCGCAGCCCGGCCTGCTCGCCCAGATTGGCGGCACTCCGCTCGTGCCCATGCGCAAGCTCTGCCCCAACCCCAGGGTCGAGATCTGGGCCAAGCTCGAGCGCAACAACCTGGGCGGCTCGATCAAGGACCGCATCGGCCTCTGGATGATCGACGCGGCCGAGCGTTCCGGCGAGCTCGTGCCGGGCAAGACCATCATCGAGCCGACCTCCGGCAACACGGGCATCGGCCTGGCCACGGTGGCGGCAATCAAGGGCTATCCCATCGTGCTCGCCATGAGCGAGGGCGTGAGCGTGGAGCGGCGCAAGATCCTCGCGGCCCTGGGCGCCGGGTTTCTGCTCACGCCGGCCGAGCTCGGCACCGACGGCGCCATCGAGCGCGCGTACGCGCTCGCCGCGGAGGAGCCCGACAAGTACTACCTGCCCGATCAGTTCAACAACCCGGCCAACGCCGCCGCCCACTACTACGGTACCGCGCCGGAGATCTGGGCGCAGACCGGCGGCCGCCTGACGCATTTCGTGGCTGCCATGGGCACGACGGGAACGCTGATGGGCTGCTCGCGGCGCTTGCGCGAATATGACCCCAAGATCCGCATCATCGGCGTCGAGCCGTACCTGGGCCACAAGATCCAGGGCCTGAAGAACTTGAAGGAGGCGTACGTGCCCGGGATCTACGATCCCGCGGCGCTCGACGAGAAGGTCAACGTCGAGGACGAGGCCGCCTACGACATGGCCCGGCGGCTGGCCCGGGAGGAGGGCCTGCTCGTGGGCATGAGCTCGGGTGCGGCCCTGCACGTGGCCTGCGGGCTCGCCCGGGAGCTCGGCAGCGGCGTCATCGTGACCATCCTGCCGGACGGCGGCGAGCGCTATCTGTCCACGGCGCTGTTCCAGGTGACCGAGGCGGCGGCGCCCGAGCAGGCGCCCGTCGGGCTCGAGCTCTTCAACACGTTGACGCGGCGCCAGGAGCGCTTCGAGCCGCTCGCGGGCGGCGCCGCCGTCGGCATGTACTCCTGCGGTCCCACCGTGCACGCCCGCCCGCACCTGGGCGTGCTGCGCCGCATGCTGGCCGACGATCTGGTGCGCCGGGTGCTCGGCTTCGCCGGCTACGAGGTCCGGCACGTCGTCAGCATCACCGACCTCGACGACAACACCATGCAGGCGGCCGAGCGCGAGGCCGTGCCCGTCAAGGAGCTGTGCGCCCGCTACGAGGCCCAGTTCCACGAGGATCTGGCCGCCCTGGGGATCCTGCCGGCGCACGTCTACGCCCGCACGAGCGAGAGCGTCGAGCAGATGATCGCGCTCACGCGCGAGCTCGTCGAGCGGGGCTACGCGTACGAGAAGCTGCGCTCGGTTTACTTCAACATCGGCCGGGTGCCGAGCTACGGCGAGCTGTCCGGCAAGGATCTGGGCAAGATCAAGGTCGGCGCCACCGTCGATCTGGAGCGCTACGAGAAGGACGATCCGCGCGATTTCACGCTGCTGCGGCGCTCCACCCTGGGCGAGATGAAGAAGGGGGCGAGCTATCGGACCGAGTGGGGCAACGTGCACCCGAGCTGGCACGTGCAGTGCTCGGCCATGGCGCGCGCCGAGCTCGGCGCGCGCTTCGACATCCACATGGCCTCGGTCGATCTCATCTTTCCGCACAACGAGAACGAGATCGCCCAGAGCCGGGCCCTGACCGGCGAGCCCGGGGCCCGCTTCTGGCTTCACAGCGAGCTGGTCCTGAGCGGCGGCAAGAAGGTGACCTACGAGGAGGGCACGCGCGTCACCCTGCCCGACCTGTTGGCGCGGGGCTACGCGGCCCGGGAGATCCGCTTCTTCCTGCTCCAGACGCACTACCGCCAGCCGCTGCGGCTGAGCGACGAGGCGATCGAGGCCGGCCGGGCGTCGCTGCGCCGCATCGACGAGTGCGTGCGCAACCTTACCGCGGTGTCGGCCGAGACGTCATGCAAGGACGATGCCGAGGGCTGGATCGCCGAGACCAAGGAGCAGTTCCGGCGCGCCATCTACGACGATCTCAACGTCTCCTTGGCCCTGGCCGCCGTGTTTCGGCTCGTGCGCCAGGCCAACTACCTGATGGGGCAGGGCCGGCTCTGCGCCCGGCACGCGCTCGGTGCCGTGGCCGCGTTGAAGGAAGCAGACCAGGTGCTGGGCGTGCTGCCGCCCGAGGCCGCCGCCGGCTTGCCCGCCGACGTCGAAGCTCTGGTGGCCGAACGGGAGCAGGCGCGCGCGAGCCGGGACTTCGCCCGCGCCGACGCCATCCGGGCCCAACTCGCGGCGGCGGGCTGGGTCGTGGAGGACCGGGCGGACGGACCACGGCTGCGGCGGGAGGGCTGAAGGTACCCGTGCGGCGAATCCAGCCGGCACGCGGCCATGGCAACGGTACCGCGGCCAGCCAAACCTGATCCGCTACCGTTCTACGCGGTCGTCGCTTTCTTTGAGACAGGACTCCTGCGCCTCGTTGCAAACGTACGTCGCTCTCACGCCGCAGGCGTTCACCATGTACACATCGCCGAGGTTCCCCGGGGCGCCGCCAATCCACTTGACCCGTATGTTTGCCTCCGGGCAACTGAGCTCACGCGCCGCGCGCACGCGAGCCAGCTCATGCCCCGGCGTGCACCCCGCCACAGCCCCGGTCAGCACCAGGCAGCCTGCACCCAGCGACACTCTCACCATGGTGTACAGCGTAGTGCTCGTCGCGTGCGGCAGGCAACAGCCGCTGCTGCGCCCGGGACTTGGAGTTGTGAGAGCCCGCCTCCGACTGGGCGCCCCGTCACCGCCCGCCGAGCACGCGGGCCGAGACTCGGCTGACCACGCTCGCCAGCGGCCGCAGCAGGTGCATGTAGTAGCCGAGGTCGTTGAGCACGTTGACCATCTCCACCGGCCGGCGGCGCAGCACCGCCTCGAAGATGATGCGGGCCACCTTCTCGGGCCGATCGGCGTAGTACGGCATGAGCTTGATCGAGAGGCGAGAGGCGAAGCTCCTCGACTGGGCGTCGCGGTAGAAGCCGGTGTCGACCAGGTAGGGATAGACGGTGGTGACGCTGACGCCGCGCGGGGCGAGCTCGAAGTGCAGGATCTCGGAGAATGCCCCCACCGCCGCCTTGATGGCGGCATACGCTCCCCAGGTCGGGAGCCGGAAGAACGCCTGGCCCGAGGAGACGTTGACGATCTGTCCCTCGGCACGCTCCAGCATCGACGGCAGGAAGGCGTAGACGTTGTGCAGCACGCCCCAGAGGTCGACGGCCAGCAGGCGGCGCCACGTCTCCAGGCTAGTGTCCGCGAGCTCGCCGGTGTGACCGATGCCGGCGTTGTTGATCAGCACGTCGACGAAGCCTCGCTCGGCGAGCACCCGGCGAGCCATATCCTCGACCTGCTCGCGGCTCGACACGTCGACCTGGTAGCCGTGGACGGTGGCGCCAAGATCGCGGATCCGCCGCTCGGCCTCCTTCAAGGCCTCGGCGTCGATGTCGGCGACGACGAGCTCGGCTCCCTCCCGGGCGAAGATCTCGGCCGTGCACAGGCCGATGCCTCCCGCCCCGCCGGTAATCAGCACGCGCTTGCCCGAGAAACGACCCATGCCTACCTCGCTCGCGTCTGAGCCTAGCACTTACCGTCGTAGTTGCAGGTGTCCCGGCACTCGCAGCGGGAACAGTGCATCAGCACGACGTAGGCATCCCAGCCCTGCGGGTTCTCGTTTCGGCAGCAGTCCTCGCACTTGTCGGGAACCTCCGGCGGGCACTTGCCGCCGCAGTTCGTGCGCATGCAATCGAGCATGCCGCCGCAGGACGGGTTGGCGTTGCAGGTGTTCTGCTCCTGCGCGCACTGCCCGGAGCGCGCGCACTTGGTGCACTTGTCGCAGTTGCCGAGGTCGTCGCAGTACTGCACCTCGTAGTCGTCGCCCAGGATGGCGGTGCAGCCCAGCAGGCCGAAGGGCAGGGCTGCCAGATAGGCTCCAAGCCGGCTTCTGCATCGCGCCACGGACAGGTCCACCGCGTTTCAGGGCGCTCACCGCGAACGGGCACCCATGCGGCGACCCTAGGACGGTTCGTGGCCCCGCACAAGGCGCCCCGAGACGCCCCCAGGGGCGCCCGAGATTCTGCTAGCATCGGAGACGATTCACGAACCGCTCGGGCTCGGGCCGGCACGGCCGGGCGGCGCGGGGGTCCCATGGACAACTACCGCCGACTACACGCGTTGCTCAGCGCCACCGAGCCGCTGTCCGAGGGCGCCGGGGGCTCCCACACCGACGTGCTGCGCTTCGATCGCCAGGCGCTGCGCGCGAGCCTCGCGCGCTGGTGCGGTCGCCCCACGCTTTCGCGCAGCCTGGAGCGTCTGGCCGAGGAGCTGGGCGAGCGCTACCTCGTGAAGAAGGGGAAGATAGACTTCTTCTCCATGCCCCTCGTCCGGCGCCGGACGACCCACCTGCGCCGCTCGATGGTTTCGTACGCTTTCGGGACCGTGGGCTACAACATCATGCCCACGTACGACAAGGCGCTGCTCGACGCCACGGAGGCGGCGCGGCTCATCCCCTACTTCGGCTTCGGCCCGCCCGGCGCCGTTTTCGCCCCGGACTTCCTGGCCTGGATGGAGGCGGATCCGGAGCAGGACGGCGTACCGCGCAACGAGGAGGCGACCTTCCTGCGCGTCATCATGCGTGGCCTGGATTTGCGCCACTGTGCCTACGATCTCTGGCGTGCGGACGAGTACCTGCACGTCAGGATCGGCGACGCCGCACAGCTCGGGGAGTTCCAGCGCTTCGCCCGGCGCAACCCGCTCGTCCCGGCAATGGAGGAGAGGCTCTCGGCCTTCTTCGAGGCGCCGATCACCGTGGGCGTGCGCGACACCCTGCGCTGGCTGCGCGGCTCGCGCCACACCCACGTGCCCTGGGAGCAGGCCCGCACCATCATCGAGCGCTGCTTCGAGCGCTTCGGCGACCAGTGCTTCCTCGTGCCGGAGATCACCTACTACTCCTACGACACGCGCTGCGGCCCGGCGCACATCCAGACCATCTACCAGTGCAACGAGGCGGTAGCGCGGGCGCTCTCGGCCCGGATCTACGACGACCTGTCGCCCCAGGCGCGCGCGCTCTGGCGGCGCCACGGCGACGCACAGTTGGCCTTCGAGGTCCTCGACTTCCACCACGACTACCCGCTGTACCAAGTCGAGCCCTACGCCGGCTTCCTCTCGACGAGCATGCTGCGCTTCGCGGCGCGCTTCGGCACCGGCTTTCTGTGGGAGGTGGCCCACCTGCCGCCGCTCGACGTGCGCAACCTGGACCTCGCGCGCCTCCCCGGGTTTCACCTCGGCATGGCCGGCTTTCTCGGCGCCCTGGACGAGCCGGCGCGGCAGCAGGCGATGGCGACGATCGGCCGTCAGCTCGCCCTCTACCGGCGCCGTGGGCTACGCGACTCGTCGGGCCGGCGGCTCGAGTTCGAGCGCATCCCGCGCACCTTCTACACCTTCCAGCAGCTCGCGAGCGCGCCCGGCTCCGGGCGGCGCGCCCTGGGCACGTACAGCTTGCACGAGCTCTGGGAGCCGAAGCACGCCGACCTCTGGCAGCGCCACCCCGAGCTGGGCGAGCAGCTCGTGGTGTTCTTCGCCACGGTCTACCGCTACTTCATCGAGACCGACTTCTGCCCCGATCTGCGGCCGCGCGACGCCGGCCGGGACGTCTTTCTCTGGGGGATCTGGGGCTACGTCACGGAGAACTTGATCGTGGTCGAGGAGCAGGACGACGGCGGCACCGCGCGGCTTCGCCTGGCGTTCGTCGACAACCGCGATCAGTTCAAGCAGTACAAGCGCGGCGAGGACCGCCGCCGGCCCCTGGGCTCGGCCAAGCACGGGCTGCGCCTGGTCGCCCCGGTAGTCGAGCCGGCCATGCAGCGCTCGCTGGGGATCTTCGTGCAGCACGTCAAGGAGCGCACGGTGGGCCTGAGCGCAGAGGAGCAGGACCGCCGGCCGCTGGCGCCGCTCGACCGGGGCCTGGACGTGGCCCGGCACGTGGTGCGCTCGTCGCTGGATTCGGCCTGGACCACACGAGAACGGTGCTCGACGACCTCGTGGACGACCTGCACGTCGGGGCGCGCAAGGCGGTGGAGGATCTGAACCGGCACATCGAGCGGGCCACCGAGCACCTGCCCCAGCTTCCGCGGCTGCTCGGCCGGCTGCCTCCGGCGGCGCAGGAGCCCGCCGCGCCGGCCCCGGCCGCGCCGGGCGCGCCTCGCGCGGTGGGGGTGTGAACGGGCCGCGGGCGGCCGGCAACAGAGTTGGCCGAAGCTCGAAGCGCGGCGTCGCGCCGCGCCGGCGGCCGGCGGTGCCGCAGGGAGGGATGGGATGGCCAACTTGTGCCTCGTACACTGTCTCGGACCCGCGCTGCTCGCCCTGGCAACGGCCCTCTGCGGTTGCGCCAACGGGGTGATCACGCCGGGAAGCGACGGCGATGACGCCGAGCCTTCGTGCGCGGCCTCGGGCTCGGAGCCGGGCTGCCCCCTGGGGAGCTGCGCGCCAGACCCGTATCCCGTCGCCTACTGCGACGGTACCGGCGACTGCGCCTCGTGCTCCGCTTGCGCTCTGTTCGCGACTTGCGGCGCGCCCTTGGACGCGTGCCGGGCAAGCCCCGAGTGCGTGGCGCTGCGCGTCTGCATCTCCCACTGCGACGGCGAGGACTGCGCGGCCCTGTGCATCTGCGTCAACGGCCGCTGCTACGGCGAGCCCGGGACGTGCGAGTACCCGGCGGCGTGAGGCATCCATGCCGCGTCGCCGCTCGCCGCGTGCCGCCCACCGAAGGCCCAGCCCCCTGCTCGTTGCGGCCCTTGCGGTCGCGGCGTTGCAAAGTTGCGGTGGCGAGCCCGACTGCGCGCCATTCGACGACGCCGACGTGCCCGGCCGCGGCGTCAATCCGGATGGCGTTGACTACCCGGCGCAGGGCTGGGGAGCACGGCCGCGCCAGGGCGACGTGCCGGGCGACACCTTCCCCAACTTCAGCTTCCGCGGCTACGTGGACTCCGACCGCGCCGCCGGCCTGCAGACCGTCTCGCTCGCCGACTACTACGACCCGGAGGCCAAGCGGCACAAGGTGCTTTGCCTCTCGCTCGTGGTGATGTGGTGCCCGCACTGCAACCGCGAGACGGCGCAGCTTGCCGCACGTTCGCCGACGCTGCGCCAGGAGGGAGCTGAGTTCCTTCAGGCCGTGGCCGAGGGGCCCGAGGGCAGCGCACCGACGCTGTGCGATCTCGGCGACTGGACCGCGGAGCACGGCACGAGCTTCACGGTCGTGCTCGACGCCCGGGCGCGCCGCATCGGATCGGTCTCGGCCGTGACGGGCGTGCCTTGGAACGTGCTCGTGGACACGCGCACCATGGAGGTGCTGGCGGTCGACATCGAGGAGCTCGTCGACGTCGATGCCTACGTGCGGGCGGGGATCGAGTGGGTCGAGAGCCATCCGCGCTAGTCCAGAGTGGAGACAATCATGGAAATCGCCCTCAGCGTTCTCGTCGGCATCGGGCTGAGCGCCGCGTGCGGCTTCCGCGTGTTCGTGCCACTGCTCGTCATGAGCATCGCCAGCCTGAGCGGCCACCTCAGCCTGGCCGAGAGCTTCCACTGGATCGGCTCCTGGCCCGCGCTGGTGGCCTTCGCGCTCGCGACCGCGGTCGAGATTGCGGGCTACTACGTCCCCTGGGTCGACAACCTGCTCGACACCATCGCGCTGCCCGCAGCCATCGTGGCGGGTGCCGTCGTGACGGCCTCGACCATCACCGGGATGAGCCCGTTTCTGCGCTACACGTTGGCCATCATCGCGGGCGGCGGGGCCGCGGCGGCGGTCAAGGGACTTTCGGCGGTCGTGCGCGCGGGCTCGTCGGTTGCGACGGGGGGCATCGCCAACCCGGTGGTCTCGACGGCCGAGGCCCTGGGATCCGTCGCCCTTTCCGTGCTGGCCGTGCTCCTGCCGATTCTTGCCGCCCTGCTTGCCGTGGCCATCGTCGCCTACGCGGGCAAGAGGCTCGTCGGCCTGCTGCGCCGCCGCAAGAAGCCGAGCGCGGCGTGAACGCGCCGGTGCGAACGGCACGCGAGCTGGCCGACGGGCACGGCGCCGAGAAGCTCGTCCTCGTGGCGAGTCGCCGCACCGACATGCCTCGCTTCCACCTGGACGAGCTCCTGGGCGGCCTGCGCCACGGCGTGCTCCATCCCCAGGGGCCCCGCCAGCCGGTGTGGGAGCTGCGTTTCACGCCGGCCGACATCCACAGCGTCGGCCTGTGGAGCCAGGACTTCGGCCCCTGGCTGGCGCGCCGCCGCGAGATCGAGGGCTACCGCTTCTGGTACCGTTTCACGATCCTGCCCGACGATCCCGTCTGCAAGCCGCGCGCTCCCGGCGTGACGGAGCAGCTCGATCGGCTCGCGGCCCTATGCGAGAGCGGCCCGCCCGAGGCGGTCTTCGTGTTCATCGATCCGCTCGTCCGCTACCGGACGGCAGGGGAAGGGGAGGCGAGCTGGCGCTACAACTTCTCGGCCGAGAGCCTGGCGCCTATCCTGCGCGCCGCCGGCCGGCTCGGCATCCGCCACGTGACGACCAGCATCGTCGACCGCTACGCCCGGGCCGAGCGGCGGGCGAGAGAGCGCGGAGTCGAGATCCATTTCCCCGATCCGGCGGATCCGGCCGACCGCGCCGAGATGCGGCGCATGCTCGCCGCGGTTCGCGATGCGGCCGCGAGCTGCGGCCTCGCGCTGCGCAGTTGCTGCGAGCCCTTGCTGGCCCAGGAGGGCCTCGGCGCGCGCGGGAGCTGCGTGGACGGACCGGCGCTCGTGGCGCTGTTCGGCCCCGGGGCGAGCACGCGGCCCGACCGGGGCCAGCGGCACAAGCACGGCTGCGGCTGCACGGTGGCGGTGGACGTCGGCCGCTACGCCGAGCACGGCTCCTGGTCGCATCACTGTGGCCACGACTGCCCGCAGTGCTATGCGCGGCCGTAGGGCTCGGCGCACGGCGCGGGTCTTGCGGCCGGGCCCGGTCGCAGGCATTTCATGGCTTGGGCAGTATGCAGCGCGCGGTGGCAGTATGCTGTTCCGGCAAGGACTTGCCGGTCAGGGCGAACGGGGTTGGGGCCCCGTTCGCGGGGGCTGGGGCGAAGCCCCAGCGTGGTATTCTCGCCGCGGACGGCACCCCTGCGTCCGCAGGGCGTGACGGCCGCGGGGCGTTGCCGGTCGCGCCTGCTCGCTCCGTTCGTGCGGGCGTAGCGGTTCCACCCTTGAGCCGCAGGCGCAGCCCGCGCGTAGCATAGTGCCGGAGGCATGAGATGGACTCGTTCGATCTGATCGTCGTTGGGGCCGGGCCGGGCGGCTATGTCGCCGCCATCCGGGCCGCCCAGCTCGGCCTGCGCGTGGCGCTCGTCGAGAAGGAGAAGCTGCTCGGCGGCACCTGCCTGCGCGTGGGCTGCATCCCCACGAAGGCGCTGCTCGAGTCGAGCGAGCTGTACCACGCGGCGCGCGAGCGAATGGCCGAGCACGGCGTCGCCATCGCGCCCGAAGCCGTCCGGCTCGATCTCGCGGCGCTCATGGCGCGCAAGGAGCGCGTCGTCGGCGAGCTTGCCGCCGGGCTCGGCCAGCTCATGAAGAAGAACCGCGTGGCCGTGCATCACGGCCTCGGCACGCTCAAGGGCGAAGGCGTGGTCGAGGTTGCCGCCCAGGCCGGGCGCAGCGAGCTACGCGGCCGCGCCGTGCTCCTCGCCACGGGCAGCGCGCCCATGGCGGTGCCGGGCATGAGCTTCGACGGCCGGCACGTCGTCACTTCGACCGAGGCCCTGGCCTTCGACCGGGTGCCCGAGCACCTGATCGTGGTTGGCGCGGGCGCCGTGGGCCTGGAGCTCGGGAGCGTCTGGCGCCGGCTCGGCGCGCGCGTGACCGTGGTGGAGATGCTGCCCGAGGTCGCTCCCTTTGCCGATCGGCAGATCGCGCTTCTCCTGCGTCGCGCGCTGAAGAAGCAAGGGCTCGACTTCAGGCTTTCGGCCCGCGTCGCGCAGGCAGGCGTGGCAAGCGGCCGAGTGGCCGTCGTGGTCGAGGACGCCAAGGGGCAGATCGAGCAGCTCGACTGCGACCGGCTCCTCGTGGCCGTGGGCCGGCGGCCGTACACCGACGGGCTCGGCCTCGAGGCGGTTGGTCTGGCGCCGGGCCCGGGCGGGCGCATCGGGATCGACCAGCGCCTCGCCACAGCTTCGCCGGGCGTGTACGCCATCGGCGATCTCGTCGCCGGACCGATGCTCGCGCACAAGGCCGAGGAGGAAGGCGCGGCAGTGGCGGAGCTGGTCGCGGGCAAGGCCGGCCGCGTGAGCTACGCGACCATCCCGAGCATCGTGTACACCTCGCCCGAGCTCGGGCAGGTCGGGCTCACCGAGGAGCAGGCCAAGGAGCAGGCGCGCGAGTACAAGGTCGGCAAGTTCTTCTTCAAGGCGAACGGCCGTGCGCGGACCATGGGCGCCGAGGACGGCATGGTCAAGGTGCTGGCCGACGCCCAGACCGATCGGCTTCTCGGCGTGCACATCCTGGGCCCGCACGCCTCCGAGCTCGTCGCCGAGGCCGTAGCGGCGATGGAGCTAGGGGCCAGCGCCGCGGATCTGGGTCGTGCCGTGCACGCCCACCCCACGCTCTCGGAGGCGGTCAAGGAGGCCGCCTTGGCCGTGCACGGGCGCGCGGTCCATGCGTAGGCGCATGGGCATCAGCGCGCCGTCGGGCCCGAGCGCGGCGCAGCCGATGGCTGTCGCCAGGCGAGCCACAGCATCAGCGCCAGCAGCAGAATGAGCCCGGCAAGCCGCGCCTCGCGCAGCATCAGATCGAGAGCGGCCTTGTGTCCTTTCCACTGGAGCGGCGCCTGAAGCAGGCCGAGCGGGAGCATGAGCAGAGCCCAAGACGCTCCGACCGGGAGGGCCCAGCGGCGGGCCAGTCGCCCGCGATCGAGCGCAATCGCAGACAATGCCAGCGGCGCAATGGCCCAGACCAGGTGATGCTCGAAGCAGTACCCGGGAATGAGCAACATCGCCAGCGCGACTGCCGCCACGCTGGCCGCATGCGAGAAGGGATCGCAAGTCGGGTCCGGCCGCCGTCCGATGGCCAGCGCAGCCGCCAGCATGCCGCCCCCCGAGGCCAGCCAGAGCACGAGGCGGGACGGCTGGCCGGCGCCCGCCGCCAGGACGTGCTGTAGGAAACCGGCAAGGGACTGGTTGGCCGGGCTGTCCAGCGGCACGCCAAGGCCGTTGAAGTCGCCGACGAACAGGCGCGGGAGAACGGCCAGCAGGAACCTCTTTTGAATGTCGAGTCCCAGCACGACCCAAGCGAGCAGGGAGAGCAGCACCACGGTGACCAGGGCGGCCAGGGCCGGCCGGACGCGGCTCCGCCGCAGCCACCAGACGACGAACAGCGCCGGGGCCATCTTGACGTGGCAGGCCAAGCCGAGCAGGGCTCCGCCGGCCACCGCCCGCCAGCGGCCCGCGCCGGGCGCGGACGGGGCTCGCTCGACCAGCCACAGGCCGAGCATCGCCAGCGCCAGCGTCGGCAGATTCATCTGGCCCCAGATGTGGTTCTCCACCGTGGCGGGCAGCAGGAGGGCGGCGACGACGACGAACCGCCAGCCGCCGCGGCCGAGCGGCCGCCACCAGCGGCAAAGGCAGAGGAGCGCAAGGCACAGCGACAGCTCGCTGGCGACGAACCAAAGCCGGTAGGCTCGGGACAGGCTCAGGGGCAGCGTCCAGCCCATGAGCACCAAGAACGCCGGTGGGTAGAGGAAGGGATAGGGAACCGGAACCTCCGCGGCCGGGCGCGTCGAGGCAAGCGCCGCGAGCCCACGAGGCAGCCCCGCGCTCGTCGCGTAGCCCCCTTCGCTGCGGGGCCGTTGCGCCGCGAGCTTGGCCGTGCGACTTCTGGCGGCGTCGCGCTTGGCCTCGGCATGCAGCGACGCGGTGACGTATGGATCGTCGCCCCGCCAGGCCACGCGCGCCGCGTAGTAGAACGAGGCGAAGTCGTTGGCGTGCGGCGTGGTGCGGATCGCTCCCCATCCGCCGGCGTAGACCACGGCGAGGTGCCAAAGCACGGCCGCGACTACCATCGCGTCGGCGAGCGTTCCGTGGCCTGTGCGCATGGGCGACTTCCCGCGGGCCAGACCCACCCTGGCACGGAGGATCGTAGCACGCAGGACCCGCGCCGGGCGGCTTGCTCTGAGGGCCGCTGGATCCCCCACTCGGGATCGTTGGCGATCCACTGAGGCAGATCGGTCGGCGCTGGTGCGTGGCGCGTGTAAACAAAATCAACAAGTTAGCACGTCACGCCGGACCTGTACACCTTGGCCTACAATATGCTACACGGTGCGCGCCCCAACTACAGATGCCTTCAGGAGAGCCAGATGAACGCAGCCAGCACCATTCGCACGGCCCTTTCCCTCTCGCCCCGTACCGCCGGCCTCGCCGCCCTTCTGGGCGCGCTCGGCGCGGCCAGCGGCTGCTCGGGTGGCGACCTGGGCCAGGACGTCGGCTTCGAGAAGTGGAACGACGCCAACAACCCGGCCTTCGTCGATGAGAACTTCGAGTACGACGTGGCCAAGCTGCCCCTGTCCGGCAAGGCGGCCAGGCCGCCCATCCCGGCCGACTACTGGGGGACGTACAACGACAACATCAACGCCAAATGGGATGGCGACGAGAGCCTTTCGCCGACCGCGAAGTTCGGCAAGGCCTTCGGCAAGGAAGGCATCGAAGACACCATCAGCGGCGCCTACGGCATCGATCACTACCGCGGCATGCGCAAGAGCTGCGATGCCGACTACGACTGCAACGACCTGAAGGACGGCTCCTCCTGCGCCCGGCGCAACGACAAGGAGGAGAAGGGCGTGTGCATCCCGACCTGGTGGGGGATCTGCCACGGCTGGGCTCCCTACGCCATCAGCGAGCCGGCCGCGGTCAAGCCGATCGAGTACAACGGCGTGAAGTTCTATCCGGGCGACATCGAGGGCCTCTTCTCCCTCGTGTACACGCGCAGCCTGCCCGTCAAGTTCCTGAGCGAGCGCTGCAACGAGGAGCGACCCAAGGTCGAAGGTGACGGCCGCATCCCGCAGGACGAGTGCCGCGACATGAACCCCGGCACGCTGCACATCGTGGCCACGAACCTCCTCGGCATCCGCCAGCAGGGCTACGTCGAGGACCGCACCTACGACTTGCAGGTCTGGAACCAGCCGGTCAGCGCTTTCCGCGTCACCAACGGCACCGAGGACGGCAAGCTGCGCGAGATCACCAAGGAAGAGGCGGTCAAGCTGGTCGGCCTGCCCGAGGGGAGCGCCTACACGTACAACCCTGAGGCCAAGCGCTTCTTCCACGTGCAGCTCGAGATCGACTGGATCGGCGAGGCCGGCCCCGCGCAGTACTCGCACGTCGGCGACAACAGCTACACCCGGACCGACTCCTACGAGTACGTCTTGGAGACCGACGCCAAGGGCAAGATCTTCGGCGGCGAGTACGTGGGCGGGAGCCGCGAGCTCCACCCCGACTTCGTGTGGTGGCCGACGGGCAGGCCCACCGGCAGCGTGGCCGGCGGCATCACCTACGATCAGGTGAAGATGCTCAACGACATGGCGGCCAAGGCCGAGTAGCCGGCCACAGCGGCGCAGCGAGCGGGACCGGGAGCGGCATCGTGCCGCCCCGGTTCCGCTACGTTTGTGGACTTGACGTGCCGGCAGGCTCCGATAGCGTCGCGCCTCGTGTCCGCTACCGGCGTTCACCCGTTGCTCGTCGATGTCGAGGGCCATACCGAGCTCCTGCTCGGCAACGAGGCCATCGTGCGCGGGGCACTGGAGGCAGGCGTAGCCTTGGCGGCCGGCTACCCGGGCACGCCGTCGTCCGAGGTGACCGACTCGTTTGCCCGCGTGGCGGCGGCGCGGGGCGTCCAGTTCGAGTACGCCGTCAACGAGAAGATCGCGCTCGAGCTGTGCTTCGCCGCGAGCTTGGCCGGCGCGCGCTCGCTGTGCGCCATGAAGCACGCCGGCCTGATGGTCGCGGCCGATCCGCTCGCGACCATCCCCTACCTGGGCGTGCGGGCCGGGATGGTCATCGTCAGCGCCGGCGATCCCTCCTGTCATACGAGCTCGAACGAGCAGGACCAGCGTCATCTCGCGCGCATGCTCCACGTGCCCGTGCTCGATCCGGCCACGCCTGCCGAAGCTCATCGCATGGCGCGGCTGGCCTTCGCACTGTCCGAGCAGGCGGAGCTACCCGTGCTCTTGCGCATCACCACGCGCGTGAGCCACTCGCGCGCTCCCGTGCGCTACGGCCCGCTCGCCCCGCCGCGGGTGGGCGACTTCGAGCGCCACTCCTGGCGCTGGGTGCCGCTGCCGGCCACCGCCCGGAAGCTACGCGCCGAGATCGAAGGCCGGCTCGATCGCGCCCGGGCGTTTGCGCGAGAGGCCGGGCTGTTCGCGCGCAGCGGACAGGGTCGCGACGGTATCCTGGCGGCGGGCGCGCCGGCGGCTACCTGCCGCGACGTGCTCGCGGAGCAAGGCATGCGAGAGCGCGTGGTCCTCGCCACGCTCGGCGCCGTCTACCCCATCGACGAGGCCCCGCTCGTCGAGCTGCTGCGCGGGCTCGATCGGCTGCTTGTCGTGGAGGAGCTTTCGACGTTCCTCGAGGACGAGGTGGCGGCGCTGTGCGGCCGCCACGGGTTGCGCGCGCAGATCTTGGGCAAGCGCAGCGGCCATCTGCCCGTGGCCGGCGAGTACGAGCCCGAGACGATCGCCCGCGGCCTGTGGCGCGCGCTCGGCCTCGGCGCCGAGCCAGCGCCCGCGCCCGAGCCGGAGCTGCTGCCGCCCCGGCCGCCCGTGATCTGCCCCGGCTGCCCCCACCGCGCGACCTACTTCGCGGCGCGCGCCGCCTTCGCCGAGGACCAGCTCTACTTCAACGACATCGGCTGCTACACCCTGGGCTACGGGCCCCCCCTGCACGCGGCCGACGCCCTGTTGTGCATGGGCGCCGCCTTCACGCTGGCGGCTGGGGTGAGCCGCATGACCGGCCGGCGCACCGTGGGCTTCATGGGCGACAGCACGTTCTTTCACGCCGGCATGCCGCCCTTGCTCGACGCCATCAAGGAGCGGGCCAACATGGTGGCGGTGATCCTCGACAACCACGTCACGGCCATGACCGGCTTCCAGCCGAGCCCCGGCGTAGCGCTCTCGGCCGGCGAGAGCGTGCGCAGCGCGCGCCTCGAGGAGCTGGTGCGCGCGCTCGGCGCGGCGCACGTCGAGCGCTTCGACCCGGCGGATCTGGCGGCTGCCATCGCCGCCTTCGCGCGGGCGCGCGAGGCGAGCGGCGTCGCCGTGCTCATTGCCGAGCGGCCTTGCCCGGTGTTCCTCGCGCGCGAGACGGGCCGGCCGTTCTCGCTCGGCGCCTACGAGGTCGACCACGACCGCTGCCGCCGCTGCGGCCGCGAGGGCTGCGCAGAGCGCTGCGGGCTCGGCCCGTCGCAGCCCTATGCCCGCCACATGGCTGCGGCGCGCGCGCGGTTGGCGGCGCTCAGGGTCGATGCCGCCGAGACGCGACCGGACGCGGTGGCGCCCTGCGCGGCGTGCTGCCCCGTGGGCCTGTGCATCCAGGGCTATGCCGGCCGTATCGCCGCGGGGGAGTATGGCGAGGCGCTCGAGCTCATCGCGAGCAAGCTGCCGCTCTGCGAGAGCGTCTGCCGTGTCTGCCACCATCCCTGCGAGGCCGCGTGCGTACGCGCCGCGCCGGGCGAGCCGGTGGCCATCAATGACCTGAAGCGATTCGTACTGGACTGGGCCGCCCGGCGGCCGCAGTTCCCCTACGAGCCGGAGCGCGAGCCGGACAACGGCATGGCGGTCGCGATCGTGGGCGCGGGGCCCTGTGGCCTGGCGGCGGCGCACGATCTGCGCAAGCGCGGCTACGATGTGACCGTGTACGACGCGGGCGAGAAGCCCGGGGGCTTGCTGCGCACCGGCATCCCGCGCTTCCGCCTCCCCGAGGAGGCGCTGGATCGCGATGTCGCGCGGATCCTGGCGCTGGGCATCCGCTTCGAGCCGGGCCGCAGGCTCGGCGGCAACCTGAGCCTGGACGAGCTGCTCGCGGGACCGAGCAAGGCCCTGCTTCTCGCGCTCGGCGCGTCGCGCGCCGTCGCGCTGGAAGTGCCCGGCGCGACCGGCACGGGCGCGCCCGACGTGGTCGATGCTCTCGCCTATCTCGCGGCGCAGCGCGCCGCCCGCCCGCTCGGCACCGGCCGGAGCGTGGTCGTGATCGGGGGCGGCAACGCCGCCATCGACGCGGCGCGCACGGCGCTGCGCGCGGGCGCGGCAGAAGTGACGATCGCCTATCGCCGCACGCGCGCCGAGATGCCGGCCCTGCCCGGCGAGATCGCCGCGGCCGAGCTCGAAGGCGTGACCCTGAGCCTGCAAGTGCTGCCGCTCGCGGTCGAGCGCGGCCCCCAAGGCGGCCTACGCTGCCTGCGCACCTGTCCCGGCGAGCCCGGCCCTGACGGGCGGCGGCGGCCCATGCCGGTGCCTGGCTCCGGGACGCTTCTTCCTGCCGACCAGATCATCGTGGCGGTCGGCCAGGCGGCCGATCTCGATGCGCTTCCCGCCGAGCTCGGCCTGCGGCGGGCGCCGGGCGGAAGCCTTTGGGTCGATCCGCAGACCATGCGCACTTCGCATCCGCGGATCTATGCCGGTGGCGACCTCGCTTCGGGCTCCCGCACCGTCACCGGCGCCATCGCCGACGGCCAGCGCGCGGCATGGGCCATCGACCGCGAGCTGCGCGGCCCGGCGGCAGCGGATCGCCGCCCCCCGCCGCCGCGGCCCGAGCAGTGGCCGAAGGCCGGTCCGCACGCTGATGTGCGCCCGGCCGCGCGGCTCGCCGTGCCCGCGCGGCAGAGGCCGGCAGAGCTCGGCCCGGCCGAGCGCCGGGCGGGATTCGGCGAGGTGGCGGGCACTCTCTCCGAGGCGCAGGCGCGCGCCGAGGCATCCCGCTGCCAGGCGTGCGGACAGTGCGCCACCTGCAACGCCTGCCTGGAGCTCTTCGGCTGCCCCGCGTTCTACGTCGCGAACGAGCTCGTCCACATCGATCCCGATGTGTGCCGGGGCTGCGGGGTGTGCGCGTTGTTCTGCCCGGGTGGCGCCATCCGGCGCGTGCCGGAGGCCACGCCATGAGCGCGCCGCCCCTGCGCGTGCTCTTCGCCGGCGTGGGCGGGCAGGGCGCGCTCACGGCCGCGCGCCTGCTGGGCGAGGCGGCGCTCTCGGCCGGTGCGGATATGATCAACGATATTTCGGCGCTCCGATTCGACGCCGATATGGCCCGGCTGGCGGCCGAACGGAAAGTTCCGGTCGTCCTCATGCATATGCAGGGTGATCCGACCACGATGCAGTCGCACCCGACATATGACGATTGTGTCCGCGAGATCACCGCATTCTTCGCCGAGAGGATACAACATGCGACAGCGGCCGGAATCGAGCGGGGCAAGCTGATCCTTGATCCGGGAATCGGGTTCGGCAAGCGTCCGGAGGACAATCTGGCCATTCTGGCCCGTCTTGACGAGTTTATCCGTTTTCACCTGCCCCTGCTTGTGGGGGCGTCGCGGAAGTC
>JACQWT010000319.1 GCA_016209145.1 Deltaproteobacteria bacterium
GAAGACCGGCCGGTCAGGGCGAACGGGGTTGGGGCCCCGTTCGCGGGGTCTGGGGCGAAGCCCCAGCGTGGAATTCTCGCCGCGGACGGCTCGCCTGCGGCTACAGCGCGCAACGGCCGCGAGGCGTTGCTGGCGGCCCGCTCCGTTCGTGTGGGCGCATCGGTTTCACCATTGGGTTGCGGGCGAAGCCCGCGCTAGGGGCGGTGCGGCGGCGGGCCAAACGCGACATGGCGCACACCGACGGCAGAGACACGCGCACGGACCTCGGCTCCGGCGTGCCTCGCGATCCGGGGGGCGAGGCGTGGATCCTGACCGTGGCCTACCATCCGGACGGCTCCTGCGTCGGTCGGCGCGTGGCGCTGCGCGACGAGGACGAGATCGTGCTGGGTCGTCGCTGCGCCCGGTTCGAGGCCGGCAGCTTCGACGACTCGCTCGTCTCGCGGCGTCACGTGGTCATGAGCTGCCGGGCCCATGAGCTCGGCGCCCGAGATCTCGGCAGTCGCAACGGCACCTTCGTCAACGGCGCGCGCGTTGACCGGAGCCCGCTCGCGGACGGCGATGTCCTGACCATCGGCCGCGTTCTCGTGCTCGTGCACCGTGGCCCGCGCCTGTACCGGCGCTCGCACCACCCCGCGTTGGTTGGGCAGAGCGCGGGCATGAGTGCGCCGGGCTCTGCTCCCTGGCCTACCTCGGAGCACCGAGCGCGGCCGCGGTGTTCTGCGTCATCGTGGTGTACGCCTGGGGGCTCGGGCCGCGTTGGAAGGCACCCTATGGCGCGCTCGCCGCCGGCTATCTCGTCGTCGTCGGGCTTGCCCGCTCGGGCGTGCCGCTGCTGGCCGGCTCCTGGGCGCAGCAAGCCGACGGGCTCGATCTTGTCGCGCTGAGCCTCGGCTACGAGGGGGCCCTGGGCCTGGCGCTGTGGCTGGCGCGACGTCAGGCACAGGCGCGGCGGCGCGCTCTGGAGCAGGCGCTGGCAGAGGTCGAGCGGGCCTCTCGGCTCGCCGAGCCGTTCCCGCCGGCGCGGGCCGACTTGCCGGAGCAGAAAGCAGGCGCACGCTCCGGCCAGATCGTGGGCGGATTCCGGTTGGGCGCGCTGCTCGGCCGCGGCGGGATGGGCGAGGTGTTCCGCGCCGAGCACGTCGTGGATGGCTTCCCCGTGGCCGTGAAGCTGCTCCAGCGCCCGCTCGCCGAGCAGGCGGGCCCCGTGCGTCGCTTCTTCCGCGAGATCCGCGCGCAGCGCGAGATCGACTCGCCGCACGTCGTGAAGTTGCTCGACTGGGGCTGGAGCAACGACGGCTGCCCGTTTCTCGCGATGGAGCTCTTGCGCGGCACCGATCTCGCGAGCGTGCTGCATCACTGCGGCTCGTTCGACCTGGGCGAGACCGTCTGGATGACCGACCAGGTGGCCGCGGCCCTCGACGCCATGCATGAGGCCGGCGTGATCCACCGCGATCTCAAGCCCCACAACATCTTCCTCGCCGAGGAGGCAGACGGGAAGCGGTGGAAGGTGCTCGACTTCGGAGTGTCCAAGCTCGTCGAGGCCGCCACGAGCGGCGCCGACCAGTCGGTCGTGGGGACGCCCAGCTACATGTCGCCGGAGCAGGCGCTGGGCGAGCCCATCGACCGGCGCTCCGACGTGTTCGCGCTCGCCGCGGTGATCTACCGCGCGCTGACCGGCCGGCCGGCCTTCTCGGCGCCCCATCCCATCGAGGTCCTCGACAACATCGTCCAGCGGCAGCCCCCGCGGCCGAGCGACTACGCGCGCGTCCCGGACGACGTCGATCTGGTGCTGGCCATCGGGCTCGCCAAGGACATTGCCGACCGCTTTGCCACGGCCGGCGAGCTTGCCACGGCGCTGCGCGCCGCCGTGCGCGGCCGGCTCGGCGCCGCGCTCCGGCGCAAGGCCGGCGCGCTGCTGGCCGCCGCGCCCTGGCGGGCGCGCGAGAGCATCCAGGCCGCGCCGCCCAGTGGGCGGCCGCTCTCGTGGGACGAGCCCTCGGGCGAGGGTGCCGAGACGCCGACCGCAGTAGACGGCCCGACCGACCGGTGAGCGGCGCGTGCCGGCCGACGCGAGGGCATCGTGGACGGTTCTCGGGAGTGGTGGATCAGGCTCCGGCCAGCGATCCCGCGAAGTACAACGGCACGAACTTGAGCCGCTGCTCCGGTAGCTCGGCATACGGAGCCGGGGACAGGACCAGCCCGGGCGCACAGTGCGGGTGCTGCTCCAACAGCAGGCGCATGCTGCGCAGCCGGCCTGCCGGCCCGCTCTTGACCTCGATGGGGCGCACGCGGCCGCCGCTGGCGACGAGGTAGTCGACCTCGGCCGTGCTGCTTTTCGCCTCACGGGCCCAGTAGTAGATGCCGCCGCCCGCCGCCTGCGATCCCAGCGACGCCAGCAGCTCCTGCCCCACGAACTGCTCCGCCAGCGCACCGCGGTAGATGCCGAGCAGATCCTTCTTGGCGTACTCCACTTCCAGCGGCATGCCGGAAAGCCGCTGCATCAGACCCACATCGACCATGATTGCCTTGAACCGCCGACCGGACGCCGAGGCGCCGAGCGGGAGGCCCGCCGGGCTCGCTCCCGGCACACGGGTCACCACTCTCGCTCGGGCGAGCACATCGACCGCATGCCTGATGGCGCCGTCCGAGTACCCTCTCGCGAGCGGAGCGAGCTTGACCTGTTGTCCGACGCCTCGCGCCAAGGAGTCGAGGACGACGTTCATGCACTGCTTGTCGGCCCGCGGGGCATACTTGCCGAAGTCGTCGCGGTAGCTCTCAATCAGGTTGCGCTGAACGCGGGCGGCCTCCAGCAGGCTGTGCGTGTCGGCGTACGCCTGGACCGCCTCCGGCATGCCACCCACGAACAGGTACTGCCGCAACTGGTCGAGCAGCACGGCATGGGCTGGCTCCGGCTGTGGCTGCGGTCCAGCCCGCACGATCTCGACCCCAACCGACATCCCCATCGCCTCCAGGAACTCGACGAAGGTCATCGGGTACATGGCAAGATGCTCGATCTGCCCGACCGGGAAGGAGTAGTCACGCAAGGCGAAGTCGAGCAGCGATCCCGCCGCGATCACGTGCAGCCCGGGAACCTGCTCGTGCAGATAGCGCAACGCGGTGATGGCGCGCGGGCAGGCCTGGATCTCGTCGAGGAACAGCAGGTCGCGGCCGGGCAGAATACGAGCACCAAGTCGCACTTCGAGCGCAGAGAGCACGCGGCGGGCGGTGAGGTCGTCGCCAAAGGCGTCGTGCGCGTCGCGACGCAGCTCGAGGTCGACGTGGTGCACCGCGGCCGCGAAGGCTCGCCGCCCGAAGTCGAGGACCGCCCAGGTCTTGCCTATCTGGCGCGCCCCGCGCACGAGCAGGGGCTTGCGTCGGGGTGACCGGCTCCAAGCCATGAACTGGTCCGCCACGAGGCGTTGCACGATGAGAGCGTAGCCTGATGATGTGACAATACAAGGTTATTTCGCGGCTCAACGCGTGGCAAGAAAAGGGTAACTTCCATAACAGCATGCCAGTTCGCAGGGGCCGGAGGCCGGCCGAGCAGCGGCGCCGGGCTGCCTCCGGCCAGCGCTGGACCGCGCGGGCTGCGCTGGACCGCGCGGGCCGATGAGATTGCTACCGCCGCGGCATCAAGCCCAAGAGCGCGGCGGGCGGCGTCATGGCGCGGGCTTCGCCCGCAACCCAAGCTCGGACGACGCCAGCCATCGGTTGACGCCCTGTCCTGTCCTTCGCCACTTCTCCATCCGGAGGAGGCCACGCATGATTTCGCGCCCGATCTGGGTCCCGGCAGAGCGCGCCGCGCTCTTTGCCACAACAAGAACCACCGCCACCCCGTCGCCGTGAACGGGCCCGCCCGTCATCCCGTCACCGGGGACCACCGGCAATGAGGATCTGCTGGCGCGGCCGGGCTGAGCGGCGTGACGGGCACGCTGGAGGGGGGCGTGCACGCTGGGGCAGCGCCGGGGGCCAGGCAGCTAGCCACGCCACGCGTCGCGGGCGAGCTGTGCGGACACGAGCCCGCGCGCCACGGCGTCTGCGACGGAGCGATCGAGGCGCAGCGCCGCGCAGCGCCGGTCCGCCTTGAGCGCGAACGCGACTTGGGCGGCGGCTCGCTCGTCCACGAGCCGGCTTTCGGGCCGAGACCCGTCGCGCGCGAATTCCGCCGCCGGCGCCTCGTCGGCCAGGGGTAGGCCGAGATCCACGCCTAGAAGCGCCGAGCGATAGACGTTCTCGCGCTCTGCGCCCGAGCCGGGCCGGAGCTGCTCGCCCACGGCGCGCAGCACCTCGCGCCGCTGGCGCTTGGTGAGCGAGGGATCACTCATGCCTGGATCGGTGCTTCACCTATCCACGCCTTGCGCCTCTCGCAGGTGCGAGCAACACTCATCCGGTGGCCATGGAGTGTGGGCGAAGGCGGTGGATCTGGGCGACGCTGGCGTGCGCGGCGATGTTGCTCGTGCCGGCGTTGCTCTGGTCGCTCGTCGCCGGCATCGGCCATGGGGGGCGGCGGCCGGTCGAGGCACCGCACCAAGCTCCTGCTTCTGCCGGCTCTGGCGTGGCGTCCGGGTCAGGTGGGGCAGGCGACGAAGACACATCCCGCATCGCCACGACCCGTGTCCTCGTCGGGCGCGTTGTCGACCAGGAGGGCGAGCCGGTCGCCGACGCGCGGCTCGAGCTGGCCGGCTACCGCGGGGCCGGCGCGCTCAGCCTCGACGACGGCAGCTACCGCCTGAGCATGGGCACTGGGGCGGCGACCGAGCTCACGGTGTCGGCCCGGGGCTTCCTCACGAAGCGGCTGTCCGTGCCGTGGCCAGCCGACGGCGGACGGCAACGGCTCGACGTGACGCTCCAGCGAGCCGAGGACATCGGTGGCGTGGTGCTTGATCCAGACGGGACGCCGGCGCCCGGGGCTCGCGTACGGTGCGCCAGCGACGACGAGCCGGAGCGGTCGACCCGCACCGATGACGACGGCTTGTTCTCCTTCGGCCCGGAGGCGGCCGGGTGCCAGGCGGTGGCCGACACCGAGGGCTACGGCCGCTCGATGGCCGTGAGGCTGCGTCCGGGGCCGCAGAACGTGCTCCGTCTCGAGGAGGGCGCTTCCATCTCCGGCATGCTCGTGGACCCATACGGCGCGCCCGTGCCCTCAGGTGAGGTGGCCGTCGAGTCGTTCCGGCCGGCCGCTGGGGCGGACCAATCGCCACGTGGGCTGCCTCGGTCCACGCTCCATCGCCTCCATCCCTCCCCGGTGCTCGGCCCCTCGGGCGACTTCGAGCTTGAGAAGCTGAGCGCGGGCCGGTATGTGCTCGCCGCCAGCGCCCCGCGCCGCCCCCCGGTCCTGAGCGAGCCCATCGAGCTCGAAGATGGCGAGCAGGTGCGAGGTACTCGGCTCGTCCTGGCGGCCGGAGCCACGCTGAGCGGGCGGGTGCTCGGCGCTGCCACCGGCCAGCCCATCGCGGATGCGACCGTCGGGCTCGACTTGTACACGTTCGCCGTGGTCGGCGCCATCGAGCCAGCACATAGCGGCGCCGACGGTCGCTATCGGTTGGTCGGTGTCCCGCCCGGGCCCTTCTCGATTCGCACCTCGGCTCCGGGATTCGTGCAAAGGATCGTTGCCGGCCTTCGGACGAACGGCCGCGACACGCTCGAGCAGGACGTGGAGCTCGAGCCGGTGGGCGACGGCGCCACAGGCTCGACCGAGTACGAGGGGATCGGCGCGGTGCTGGCCGAGCGGTCAGGCGGGGTAGTCATCGACAAGCTCATCGACGGCGGAGCCGCGCAACCTGCTGGCGTTCGCGCAGGAGACGTCATCGTGCGCATCGACGGTCAGCTCGCCGAAGCGTTCACCATCTCCCAATGCGTGCAGCATCTCCGTGGGGCGGACGGGGCGCGGGTAGTCATCACCCTGCGACGCCCCGGAGTCGGTGAGCTCGACGTGCTGGTCAGACGCAGTCGCATCGTCGTGCCCTGACGCCATGGACTCCCGGAGATCGCCTCGGCCGGCAGCAGATCGCGGAAGAGGAGCTCGTACGGCGACTTGAGCCGCGCAGCGTCGTCGAGCGCCGGTCCGCCTTGAGCGCGAGCGCGACTTGGGCGGCGGCCCGTCCGTCCACGAGCCCGCGGTCGCGCTCGCGTAGCCACGAGAACACGACCCGTGCGGGCAGGGGTAGCCTCAAGCCGGCTAGGACAGCGGGCCGGGGCGCCCCACGATCTCTGCCGTCTCCTCGCGCAGATCCTCCAGCCCCTGCTCGACGCGATCGCGCCTCGTCCGGAAGCTCAGCACGCAGACGCGGCCGAGGAACTTCTGGCCGACCATGGCCCCGCTCAGCATGATCCGGCCGCGCGCCACGACGCGATCGATGAGCTCGCGCGTGGCGGCGTTGCGCTCCTGCGGGCTGGCGCCCGGCCTGCCGAGCTGGAAGGCGAAAAGGGAGAGCTCGGGCGGCGCCACGATCTCGATGCCCGGCACGGCTGCAAGCCGCTCGGCAGCCAAGAGCGCCAGCTCTCTCTTCTCCGACAGGGCCGCCCGGAACCGGGCCGCGCCGAAGAGCTTGAGCGGCAGCCACACCCCCAGCCCGCGGTAGGGGCGCGAGAGCTCCGGGCCGTACTGGCTCGGGTCGTACATCTCACCCTCGGGCAGGGCCGGAAGGTAGCCGGCGCTCGCGGCGTGCGCCTGCCGCAGAGCCTCGCCGTCGCGCACCAGCAGCGCGCCGGTGCCGTAGGGCAGGAACAGGCCCTTGTGCGGATCGAGCACCACCGAGTCGGCGCGGGACAGGCCGCGCAGCGCCGGACGCAGCTCCGGGCACAGGAAGAAGAAGCCGCCGTAGGCCCCGTCCACGTGGTGCCACAGGCCCTCGCGCGCGCAGATCTCGGCCACGACGTCCAGCGGATCGATGGCGCCGGTAGTGACCGTGCCCGCGCTGGAGACGACGAGGAAGGGCCGGAGGCCGGCGGCGCGGTCGCGCCGGATGGCCGCCTCGAGCTCGCCCGGACAGAGCCGGAAGCGCCCGTCCGCCTCGATGGTGCGCTGCCGGTCGGCGAGGATCCCGGCCAGGCGCGCGGCCTTGGCGATAGAGTGGTGGGCCTGTGTCGAGCAGTACATGACGCCGTCGCGCAGCCGGCTCCCCAAGAGCCGCTCGCGCGCGGTGACGATGGCGCTGAACGTGGCGAGCGAGCCGCCGCTCGTGAGCAAGCCGCGGGTGGTCGGTGGCATCTGTAGCCACTGGCGAAACCAGTCGAGCACGTTGGCCTCGAGCTGAACGAGAGCGGGCGCGAGGCGCCAGACCCCCGTGTAGCGGTTCACGGCCGCGGCCACGAAGTCGCCGAGGGCCGCCGGGAACAGCCCGCCGCCCGGGATGAACGCCAGGTAGCCCGGCCCGGGCGTGTTGAAGGAGCACGGGATCCACTCCTCGAAGAGCGGCGCGAGCAACTCGCCCAGCTCGGTGCCGGCCTCGGGTGGTCCCTCGCGCAAGCGGCGGCACAGCTCGGACCCGTCCTGCGCCGGGCTCCCGGCCGGCTGCTCGCCCAGAGTGGCGACGTGGCCGATGACGCGCCCGAGCACGGCCTCGGCCATGGTGCGCATTTCTGCGGCCGTAAGCTCCAGCGAGGCGGGATCGGCGTCCAAGATCTACTCCCACGGCATGGGCGCATCGCCCGCGCCCGCGTGGCGGCGCAGCGCCCGGTGCAGCGCGCGCGTGATCTCGCCGGGCCGGCCGGCGCCCACGGGCTCGCCGTCGATGCGCACCACCGGCACGATCTCCCGCACGCTGGAGGTGAGGAACACCTCGTCCGTCTGCCGCGCCTCGGCCACGGTGGGCGCCGCGAAGCGCACTTGGAGCCCCTCTTCTTGCGCCACGCGCAGCACGACGGCGCGCGTGATCCCCTCCAGCACGCCGGCCTCGAGTGCAGGAGTGACGAGCACGGGCGGGCCGTCGGGCCGCTGGCGGCGCACGAAGAAGACGTTGGCCGTCGTGCCCTCGACGATTCCGCCCGCGCGGTCGAGCACCAGCGCGTCGGACGCGCCTGCGGCCCGGGCGTCGCGCAGCGCCAGGGCCGAGGCCAGGTAGTTGCCCAGCTTGGCGCTGTGCGCCGCGTCCGAGGCACGCACCGTATGCACGGCGATGACGGCGATGCCGTCGCGGTACGGCTCCGGCGGCGCGGGGGGCAGCGGCTCGACCAGCACGACCCGCAGCGGCGCGCTCGCCAACCCCGGATCGAGGCCCAGGGGCCCGGAGCCGCGCGAGAGCATTATCCGCGCGTAGCTCTCCGGGTTGCCCGCGGCGGCGACGGCCTGCGCTATTTCGGCGCCGAGCGCCGGCTCGGAGAGCGGCAGGCGGATGCCTACGAGCGCCGCCGAGCGCCCCAGCCGCGCGACGTGCTCGGCCAGGGCGAAGGGCACGGCGCCGTAGGTCCGCACCGTCTCGAACACGCTGTCGCCATAGAGAAAGCCGCGGTCGTAGACCGAAACCCGCGCCTCCTCGGGCACGCAGCGCGTGCCGTCGATCACGACGATGCGACCCACTACGCCTTCAGCTCATCCAGCAGCGCCTTGGCCTCGGCGAGGTTGCGATCGTCGGCCAGGGCCCGCTCCACCATCTGGATGGCCTTCTTCTTGTCGCCCTCGAGCACGTTGACCCGCGCCAGATGGTAGAACACCTGGGCTTTCGTCACGGGCGCACTCTCGTCGAGCTTCTGCAGCAAGAGCGAGCGGTAGTAGTTGGCTGCCCGCTTGACGTGCGCCTCGCGCTCCGCGCCCTCGGTCTTTTCCGCCAGCCGCAGCGAGAGCCGGCCGAGCTCGTGCAGGATCTTGACCGAGCCGGGGTCCATCTTGCGCGCCGACTCGAATGCCTCGAGGGCCGCCTGCTCCTCTGCGTCGGCCAGGTGGGCGGCCCCGATGCGATAATGGATGTCTCCCGCCTCCTTGGAGCGGCGGCCCTTGTAGGTCTCGACCACGCGCTGCAAGACGGCGACGGCGTCCTTGCCTCGGGCGGCCGCGGTGTACTCGTCGCACAGGCTGAGCATGAGATCACGATCCTCGGCCTGCTTCTCCAGGGCGAGCTCGAGCAGCTCGGCCGCCGCCCCGTGCTCGCCGTGCTGCGCGTACGTCTCGGCCGCGCGGCGGTAGAGCACCACCTTCTCGCCGTCCTGAGCAGCGAGATCTGCCTCCGCCGTCGTCAGCTCGGCCAGATCTTCCCAGAGGTCGCCGCTGCGATAGAGGCCGCGCAGCTTGTCGCGCAGCTCGCTCAGGGCCGGGTTTGCCGCCAGCCTCTCGCGCGGCTCGCCCCCTTCGGTCTCGGGCTCATCCGCCGTCCAGACCACGCGCTCGAGGGCGCGGGCGGCGGCCTCCTCGTCGCCCGCGCCGAGGTACAGGTCGCTCGCCTTGGCGGCGAGCCGCATGGCGCTCTCGTCGTCCGCCTCCTCGAACAGGCGCTCGATCATCTCGGCCGCCTTGGCCGGCTGGCCCTGCTGCTCGTACAGGCGCGCCAACGATTCGCGCGCGCCGCGGTGATCCGGGCGGTCTTCCAGCACCGCCAGGTACTCGGCAACGGCCCGCTCCGGATCCTCCAGGCGCGTCTCGCACAGCTCCGCCAGGCGAAGCTGCAAGCCCAGCCTCGCCTCGGCCTGCTCGGGACCTGCCGCGAGCTCGATCTGTTTCCTCAGGAGATCGGCGAGATCGTCGTCGCGACCTTCCTTCTCGAGCAGCTTGCCCAAGAGGCGTACCGCCTCCTCGTGCCCGGGCACCTCCTGGAGCACCGCGTTCAGGTGCTCGACGGCGTCGCTAGGCCGCTCGATCGTCTCCAAGCAGATCCTCGCGCTCTGTAGCCGCAGGTCGGCACGCTTGGCAGGCGAGTCGGAGAGCTCGACCAATCGCTCCAGGAACCGCAGCATGTCGGCGTGGCGCCCGAGCTTCTGGTAGAGCTCGCGCAACGCCTGCGCGGCGGCCGCGTCGGCCGGATCATCCTCGAATGCCTGCTCGTAGAGCTCGACGGCCGCCTCGGGCTTGTCCAACTTGCTCGCGGCCACGCTCGCCGCCTGATGGCGCAGCTCGCGGATGACATCCCCATCCTTGCCCAGCTCGATGCGTCGCAACAGCAAGCGGTGAACCTCGCCGAAGTCTTCCGCTTGCTCGCGCGCCGCGCACAGCTCGCCCAGGGCCCACTCGTCCGCCTCGTCCGCCGCGATCATCTCCCGCAGGATGCTCACGCCGAGCTCGCGATCGGCGAGCGTCTGGGCGGCCAGCCCGTGGGCCTCGCGCCGCAGTGACGCCGGCGAGCGCTCGGCCTGTGCCGCCGCGCCGCCGGCGATCAGGGTCGCGAGTCGGCGCAGCGTCTCGCAAAGGTCGCGCTCGCGTCCCGGCGCCCGGTGCAGCTCCTCGAGCTGCTCCAGCGCCTCCACGCTGTTCTCGTCATGCTCCAGGGCCGAGCGCAGCGCCCGCTCGGCCGCCGTCGCGTCGCCCACCTCTTCGCCGTACCAGCCGGCGACGGTCAAGCAGAGGTCGCGCGCCAGACCTGCGC
>JACQWT010000102.1 GCA_016209145.1 Deltaproteobacteria bacterium
GACACGATTAGCACCACCTCCGCCGGCCCGAGCTCGATCGGCCGATCGGGCAGCGGCGCCGGCCCGGCGTCCTCGCGGAACGGCCGCAGCATGCGGCCGGCGAGCCCCGGCGGGAGCAGGCAGGTCTGCGGGGCGTGCCAGTCCTTGTTGATCGCCACCACCGCCTGGGCCTGCGCCTCCGTCTTGCGCAGGACGATGGTAGGCAAGTCGGCACGGCTCAGCATCGTCCATTGGCCCTCGGCGCCGAGCACGGCCGAGCCGAGCTTCAGCCGGTTGACGCGACGGACGAACGGACCGATGTCGATGCCGGATTGCTCCCAGTCCGCCGGCGTCGTGCGCACCACGTCGAGCTTCTTGGTGAAGCCGAGCTCGTAGCCGACCGGCATGAGCAGCCCCGTCGAGAAGCAGGCGGCGAAGGCGTAGCGCTGCTTCTGCACGGCCAGCAGGCCGCCGGTCTCCGCCATCAGTCGCGGCGTGTCATGGGACTCGGGGAAGGCAATGGAGGGGGCTATGCGGCCGAACTGCTCGTGCTGCTCCAGACACCAGGGCGCGTCGAAGGTCCACCACTTGGAGCTGTTGAGCAGGTAGTCGAAGCCGGCCCCGGCAAGGCTGCGCACTTCGGGCAGGCGACAGCCGAGGGTCTCCGCCACGAAGACGGTTTCGAGCCGGCGGCGGCGGGCGGCGCCGATCAAGTGCTCCCAGAGCTCCCGCGGCACCTTGTACGCGGCGTCGCAGCGAAACCCGTCGAAGCCCAGATCGAGGTAGTGGTCGGCCGCCGCGGTCCAGAAGGCCCACAGGCCCTGGCGATCGGGGCTACCGGCGTTGTCCACTTCGGCCAGATCGCCCCATACGGTGACCCGGCGCGTGTCGGCCGGGTCGATCGCCGACGGGCTGACCACGGCGCCGCTCCCGTCCCGGCGAAACCAGTCGGGGTGCGCCGCGACGAGCGGAGAGTCCTTGGCAGTGTGATTGATCACCAGGTCCAGCATCACCTTCAAGCCGAGGCGGTGCAGCTCGTCGAGGGTGTGACGCAGCGCCTGGTCCGGATCCGTGGTGCCCGGCGGGACGAACAGCGGGTTGAGACGGTAGACGTCCTTGACCGCATACAGGCTGCCGGAGAACCCCGGGTACTGGATGGGGTTGACGAAGATCCAGTTGAACCCCATCTCCAGCGCGCGCCGGGCGTGCGCCGGCCACTGTCCCATGTGGCCGGCGAGTCGGGGGAACAGGTTGTAGATGAGAGGAGGTTCCATGGGAGTGCTTCCCTCCGGTGGCCGCGTTGCTAGTACGCCTCTCCAATGGCGAGCGAAACCGCGACCGGGAGCTCGTCGTCCCGGCCGCCGGCCGGCCCGCCTTCCTCGGGCTCCAGCACCGGCTCGCCCAGCCGTTGCAAAAAACCGTCGCTGGAGCGCGTCACGTCGCCGGCGTCGATGAAGAGAGCGCCCCGCAGCTTCGCGGAGAGCGGGAAGCGCAGCTCGGTCGACAGCTCCCATAGTCCGAGCCCGCCGCTCGGCAGCAGCTCGGCGCTCGGGCCGCGCTGCGAGAGGAAGGGCAAGCGCGCGTGGGGGCCCACCTCGCGGTAGCCGTAGCCCCGATTCGAGCCCGGCCCGCCGCTGTACAGGGCGCGGAAGGAGAGGATTTGCAAGTCCCGCGCCTGCTGGGCGGTGGGCTGCGCCGCCGGCGGCTCGGTCAAGGTGTCGCCGTAGGAGCGCGGGAACAGCAGGCCCACGGTGGCGCGCAGCGCCAGGGTGAGCTTCTTGGTCACGGGAGCGTAGGCCCGCAACTCGGGCCGCAGGCGCACGTCGTCCGCGTCGCCGCCGAGGAAGCCGCCGGCCAACTGGAGGTTCGTCCCGAGGTAGAAGCCGCGGCGCGGGCTCACGGGGTCGGGCTCGCCGCTCTCGCCCCGGCGCAGGTCCCACCACAGGACCGTCTCCAGGTGCGGAATGAGGACGCGCTCGTAGCCCGCGGGAATGTCGGGCTGGTTGTAGGAGAACGGATCGTCGAAGCGCAGCTTGATGAACTGGCCGACGTAGAGCTTGGTGGCCTCGGGCAGCCGCACGTAGAAGGGCCGCTCCAGACCGAAGGACCCGTCGAGCTCGCGATAGCCGACGATGTTGAAGTCGTCGCCGACCTTCGCGGGCACGGAGATGGAGGTCGGCGCGTAGATCTGGGTGCCGGCGTCGAGCAGGACGTTGCTGCGCGCCTCCGGCAGCCCAGGCTGGACGAAGTGCAGATCGAGCCGCGCCTCGGGCAGCACCCGCGTCGGCGGCTGCTCGAACAGCGTCTCAGCCCGGGTCGGGAAGAACACCAGCGCCGGCCGGAGCTCGGCCGCCAAGCGGCGCAGCCCGCCCAGCAGGTTGCGATGCTCCCACCCGAGGACAGCGTGAGACCCGAGCTGGCTGCCGAGCTCGGCGCCCACGCCGAGCTTGACCCGGCGCAGCTTGCTCGGCTCCAGCAGCACCGAGATGGGGATGACGGAACGCTGCTTGGCGCCCTGCTTGCCCAGCTCGGCCGCGATCTGCGCGGAGGCAAACACGCCCAGATCGCCGAGCGCGAGGTGGGCGGCCTCGATCTTGGCGCTGGAGTAGGGCTCGCCCGGCTCGAAGCCCAAGGCGCGTCGCACCGGCCCCTCGGGGATGGGGCCGAGGCCCTGGATGGTGATGGGCCCAAAGGTGCAGCGCGGGCCCGACTGGGCAAGAAGGCGCACCGTGGCCACGTGCCGCACGAGGTCGACGTGGACCTGGCCGCGCACGGCGGCGTGGGCGTAGCCGCGCTCCGTCAAGCTGCGGCGCAGCCTGGCCTTGAGCCGCTCGTACTCCTGCTCGTCGAAGCGCGGGAGCGCGCGAAAGGCGTCGATCGCCTCCTGCAGCTCGGCCATCGCTTCGAAGGACTCGCGCCAGCCCGGCCAATCGAGCGCCACGTCGCCGACGCGCACGGGCTCGCCCTCGGCCACCACGACCTCCACGCGCACCGCGCCGCTTTCGAGCTCGATCACCCGCCCGGCCCGGACCTCGGCGTCGTAGAAACCCCGGCTGCGGTAGTAGCGCCGCACGCGCTCGAGGTCGCGCTGCAGCACGTAGCGGTCGAACACGCCGTACTCGACGCTCAGCGAGTCGAGCACGCCGAGCACGGGCACGCCTGCGAGCGTGCCGCCGAGCAGGCGGCGAGTCTCGGCCGTGGCGATCTTCGCCTCGACGTCGTCCGCGTCAACTTGCTCCGCGCCGATGACGTCGAGCCGCTCGACCACGCTCGCGCCCTCGGGCAGCGTCTTGACCACGCAGCCGGTCAGCGTGGCGCAGACCAGGACCGGCAAGAGCGGCGGCGCCCCCGATGCCGCGCGGGAACGGAATCGCAGAACAGAACCGGCGCGGCAGGCCAAGCGAGAAGGCGGCTAGTACAGCTTCTTGGTGAGCTTCATCCCGGGCAGCGAGGCCAGCTTGGGCGGCTTCTCCAGGTACTCGATCTTGTCGGCGGTCATGATCCCGTACTTGGGGTTGGAGGCGGCGCCGCCCGTGGCCTTGGTGAAGGTCACGCCGTAGTTGCCCGTGACCTTGACCCTGGCGCCGACGTTCGGGATGGGGTTGGGCAGGTCCATGCCCCAGAACTCGTCCGCGAGCTTCGCCTCCTCCTCCTTGCCCGCCGCCGAGCGGTCGATGGCGTCGATCATGGTGTAGACTTGGGCGAAGTTCGAGGCCCAACCCAGGACGGCGATGATCTCCTCTTTCTCGTCCTTCTCGTCGGCGATGTAGAAGGCGGGCACCGCCGATTTGCAGCCCGGCGGATCGCCCTTGCCCGTCTTGTGGATGGCGCACTCCGGCGCATCGGGCATGTTGGTCTTGACGATGTAGCCGATGATGCTGGTCGGCTTGTCCTGGAAGTCGCTGCCGTGCACGCGGCTCCGCAGGTCGTGGCTCGCGCCGAAAACCGTGTACGCGTCGCCGATCTTCTTCTTCGTGTTGGGCAGGTTCGGCACGCTGGGCAGGCTGGGCTTCTGCCCGCTGTAGGCTTCCCTGGGCTTGTACGCCGTGGTGTCCGGCCCGCAGCCGGCGAGGCTGGCAAAAGCGCAGCCGAGAACGAGGACAATGGCGATTCGCGCGTTCATCGGGGAAAAGGAGTACCACGGCGGGGCCGCGCGCGTAAGCGCAAATGCACGCGGGCACATGGCGCTCCTCAGGGCGCAAATTTCGCCACGAACACGTCGAAGTCGCCCGCGCTGGCCAGCTCACCGCCGCCCAGATCGAACGACTCGCGGAAGTCGCCGGCGATGATGACGTTGCCCTTGGCGTCTACCGCGACCGCGAGCGCTTTCTGGTCGTACGGTCCGCCGAAGATCTCCGTGCGGATCTCCGTGCCCTCCTTGGCGAAACGCCCGAGGTAGGCGTCGGACGCGCCGACACTCTTCTTCGGGCCGGTCCCGAAGTCGATCTCGTTCAGGAACTCGCCGGCGAGGTAGATCTTCCCAGCCTCGTCCACGACGGTGCGGTAGGCGTACTGGTAGTCGTCGGCGCCGAAGCTCTTGCTCCAGATGTGCTTGCCGCCCGGGCTGAACTTGGCCAGGAACACGTCGTAGCCGCCCTGCGTCGCGAGCACGCCCCCGCCGCCGAAGTCCACGGTGCCGGCGATCCAGCCGGTCAGGATGAGGTTGCCGAAGCTGTCGATGGCGATGCTCCGGGCGTCGTGGTCGGCCGAGTCGCCGTAGCGGTCGGCCCAGTCCGCCTTGCCGTCCGGCTGGAGCCGGGCGAGGAAGATGGCGCCGCCCAGGACGTTGTTGGGGTTGGCGCCGGCCAGCGACTTCCCGGCGAACTCGAGCTTGCCCTCGAAGTGGCCCGTCAGGTACACGCCGCCCTGGGCGTCCACGGCGAGGGCGCGCACCCGCTGGTTGCCGGTGCCGCCGTAGATCTTGCTCCAGAGGTGGGCGCCGTTCGGATCGAGCTCCACGACGAAGATGTCGTCGGCGTCGGCGCTCGCGAGCGGGCCGCCGCCGAAGTCCGCTTCGCCCTTGACGGCGCCGGCGACGACGATGTTGCCCGTCTGGTCGAGGGCCACCGCCTCGGCGAATTGATTGTCCGGCGCGGCGAAGGACTTGCTCCACAGGTGCGCCCCGTCGGCCGAGAACTTGGCGACGAACGCGTCGCGGCCCGTGGCGCCGAGCGGCCCGCCGCCGAGGTTGAGCGTGCCCTCGAAGCCGCCCGCGAGCACGGCGCTGCCGTCGGCGCCCACCGCCAGGCCCAGGGGGCACTCGTAGTAGGTGCACTGCTCGGGCGCGAGCGCGAAGCCCTTGCTCCACAGGGTCTGGCCCTGCGGATCGAGCTTGGCGAGGAAGATGTCGCGGCCCTCCCCGGCCTTGAGCTCCCCCTTGCCGAAGTCGACCGCCCCGGAGAAGTAGCCGACCATGACGATGTTGCCGGCGCCGTCCAGGACCATGTTGCGCAGCCCGTCGAAGGTCGCACCGCCGAAGCGCTTGCTCCACAGGTGCTGGCCGCCCTCGCACTTGCCCTGGCTGTTGCAGAGCTGGCCCTCGGGACAGTCGCCGTCGGGATCGGTGCCTGTGATCGCCGGCCCGCAGAACCCCTCCGTGCCCGCGAGGTTGCACGCCTGGCAGATGGCGTTGCAGGGGCTGTTGCAGCAGTAGCCGTCCTTGCACACGCCGTTCTTGCAGTCGCCCGACCCCTCGCAGGGGTCGCCGACGGCGTCGGCCTCGGCCCCGCCTTGACCGCCGCCGCTCGACGTGGACGAGGCGCTGGTGCTCGACGCCGTGGTCTTGCCCTCGTCCGGGTTTGCCTCCGAGCCGGCGCATGCCGATTCCAGGAAACCGGCGCCTGACAGCGCCCCCAGCATGCCTACCAGCACCAGAGATCTGTTCGCCATTGTTCGGTCCCCTAGGTCGCTGCCGTCCGCCAGGACTAGCATACCGGGGACCGGAGGCGACGGGTAGCCACGCATGTTCCACCGCGTGCCGATCCGGGCTAGTGTCACGCCACCATGAACGCGAGCTTTCACCTTGGCCGCGCCCTGGCCGCCGGCGCCTTGGCGCTGCTCGTCGGCGCCTGCGGGGGCTTCGCCGTCACCCACCCCAAGCAGCCCCCGCTCGACCCGTTCGGGCAGCCCCCCGCCACGTATGCCCAGGTATGCGTGGTTCGGCCGGCCCACATCGGCGCGCCGCTGGTCTTTCCGGTGCGCGACAACGGCACGCTCGTGGGCGCCACGCGCGGGCCGAGCTACTTCTGCTATCTCGCCGGCGTCGGGCACCACAGCATCACGGTCGAGGGCGCCGAGCCCGGGGAGGTGCGCCTCACGGCGCAGCCGGTGCGCCGCTACTTCATCGAGCACGAGATCGCGGGCAATCGCCGGCGGCTCGTGGCCATCGACGAGAGCCGCGCGCGACAGATCTTGCGCGACTGCGACTACGCCATGATCGAAGCCGTACCCGAGGGCGAGGCCAAGCCGCCGGCCGTGCCGTCGGTGCCCGGAACGGGCCAGGCGACGGAGGGTGTCTCGACGACCCCATTGCCGCCCGGCCTCTAGCCTTTGTGGCATGAGCGCAAAGAGGACGTTCCGCATCGCGGGCTACCTGCCGTCGTCGGGGGGAGGGTTTGCGGCCAAGCTCGAGCCCGCAGCGGCCCACCCCAGCGCGAGCGTCCGCGAGACCGGTAGCACGACGTTGTGGAGCGGCATCCACGACGAGGCGCAAGAGGGGCTGGTGCGCGCGCTCTCCCATCCGGCCAACGCCGAGCTGTTGGGCCTCTTGTGCGGCCGGGCGCAGGCGCGCCCGCTCTGGTGCGCCCGCGAGCTCGGCGGCTCCGGCGAGCTCGATCTGTGCGCGGCGTTGACCGACCCGGAAAGCGGCGAGAGGCTGCTCTTGCTCGTGCAGAGCGAGCCCGCGGGCGCCACGAAGCAGAGCTCGCTACGCGTCCAGTACGTCCAGGCCTTGCGCGTCGCCCGCGCGGTGCTGGGCAACCTGTGCTTCCCGGGCCCGAGCCCCGAGCCCGTGCTGGTCCTGATGGCGGGGTGGCGGCCCTGGCTTCGCCCGCCGCTGGCCCTGCACATGCCGGCTTGGGAGGGGAACGCGGTGCCCCGACCCTGCTGGTGGGGCTACCTGCCGTTCACGACCGCCGGCGCCGAGCACGTGCTGCTGGGCCGCTGGGAGGCCCTGGATGCCGACGGCTGGGCCCGACAGGTCGAGGAGCGCGGCCGCGAGTGGATGCGCACCGAGCTGCGCGCCATGCACGTGGCGAGCCGGCCGCTAAGGACCATCGAGTATGGCGTGGATCTCGGCCCGGAGAGCACGCTGGTGTTCCTGCTCGACCGCGGCCCCTTCCGCGCCCGGTTGCGCGTCACGGCTCCCAAGCACCGGCGCGCCCTCTTGCCCCCGGAGCGCGAGGACCACTTCGTCCGGCGCATCCGCACCTTGCGCCACGCCGCCTACGAGGGCAAGTGGGCACCTACGGGCTGGAAGTTCCTGGGCGAGACGATCGAGAAGGGGTGCCCGTGGCTCAACTGGCTCTGGGTCAAGCCGGCGGTCGCGGCGCGCGTAGACTGGGTCACGGCCGAGGCCGAGGCCGAGACCTTCGCCATCACGATGAAGATGTACCTGGCGGGCTGCTAAGCGCGGGCTGCTGAGCGCCTACTTGAACCCCGTGCAGCGGTAGTACTTGCCGTAGCCGTCGTTCATCTGCCAGTCGCTCGACCAGCTCTTGCCGTCAGCCGTGAGCGCGTGGACCTGGGGACAGGAGTTGCCCCCCATGTGCTGCAGGATGCCGGTCCAGGAAGCACAACCTTGCCGCCGGGCAGGGGCGGTGCCAGAGAACGGCGCCCTCGTCGAGCCCGCCCATGTCCGACCGCGTCCTTGTCGCCTTCGCGCTGACCCTGCTCGCCGGGCTCTCCACGGGCGTCGGCTCGGCGCTCGCGGTGTTCTGGCGCCGCGTGAACCGGACCCTTCTCGCGCTCTCGCTCGGTTTCTCGGCGGGCGTGATGATCTACGTCTCGTTCGTGGAGATCCTGCATGACGCCCGGACCGCCCTGGGCCGGAGCCTGGGCGAGCCGCGCGGGTCATGGGCTACGGCCGGCGCCTTCTTCGGCGGCATCCTGCTCATCGCCGTCATCGATCGGCTGGTGGCGAGCGAGGAGAACCCGCACGAGCCGCGCCTGCCCGAGCCGGACGCGCGGCGCGCCGGGACCCCGCCAACGGGTGACGAGCGCGGCGCCGTGCCGGGCGCGCCCGGTGCGCCGCAGACTCGCGTCGGCCCGGATCGACGCATGATGCGCCTGGGCCTGGTCACGGCTGCGGCCATCACCCTGCACAACCTCCCCGAGGGGCTGGCCACGTTCGCCGCGGCCCTGGCGAGCCCCGCGATTGGCGTGTCCATCGCCGTCGCAATTGCCATTCACAACGTGCCCGAGGGGATATCGATCGCCGTTCCCATCCACGCGGCCACCGGCAGCCGTTCCAAGGCGTTCTGGCTTTCCTTCCTTTCGGGCCTGGCGGAGCCCCTCGGAGCGCTCGTGGGCTACGGGCTATTGCGCACCGCCGTGTCCGAGCACACGCTCGGCCTGCTGCTCGCCGCCACGGCGGGGATCATGGTGTTCGTCTCGCTCGACGAGCTGCTCCCGGCCGCGCGCGAGTACGGCAAGGGCCACCTGGCGATCTACGGCCTGCTCGGAGGCATGGCCGTCATGGCGCTGAGCCTGCTCTTGCTGCGCTAGAGCGCCAGCAGCGTGACGCCGAAGCCGCCCGGCAGCGGGGCCGGCACGAGCAGCCACGCGCTTGTCCCGCGGCCCGCGGTGCCCTCCGCGCGCGCTGTGCCGTCGTCGCGCCGGGCGTGCAGCCACGGCACGAGCAGGCCGACGCTCGTCCCCACCGCCGCCCCCACGAGCACGTCGGTCGGGAAGTGGTAGCCGGCCGCCACGCGCAGGCTCCCGTCGATCGCGGCGAGCCCCTCGCCCAGCGCCCAGATGCCGGCCCGTAGCGGGCTGCGCGGGTGCCGGACGCCGAAGAGGTAGGCGTAGGCGGTGGCGGCCGCGAACGAGCACGACGTGTGCCCGGAGTAGAACGAGAGATAGGCGCTCGCGCTCCTGCGCGCGCCGAGATCGGCGCCGTCGCCGTAGGTCAGCGGCCGGGGCCGCTGCACGGTGATGGCCACGGCCGACTGGAGGCCGATGGTCACGGCCAGCGTCTCGGCCAGGATCAAGCTGTCCTCGCCGAACCCGGCCGGCCCGTCCGGGTGCATGCCCAGCGCGAGCTCGAGCCCGTCCAGCGCCACCGGCAGCGCCAGGTTCAGGCCGACCAGAACGTCGCTGGCTGTCGCCGCGGCCGCGGAGTACCTGCCGGCGAAGGGGCGGTCGACGGCGTTGACGCCGTCCTCGTCGCATCCTGGCGCGCAGCGCTCACCCACGATGGCTTCCCGCCCGAGCTGCAGCCCGCCGGCGAGGAGCGCCGCCGACAGCGTCACCGGCAGGTCGGCCCGCAGATCGACGGCCAGAGGGCTCGTGGCCGGCTCGGCCGGCTGGGCCGGCGCCGGTGCCGCCGCCGTAGCGGCCACCGCGGCCACAGCCAGCGAAAGGGCGCGCGCGCGGCGCCGCGGTGCCCCTTGGGGCCGGCGCGGGCAGGCCGGGCGTCGCCACATGCGGGGAGCCGCGCTCCGATCCATGGCTCTGGCCCACGATGGCACGCGCGCATGCCTGCGTGCAAGCGGCGGCGGCCGACCGCGCTTGACGCCGCCGGCGCCTTCGGCTGACGCTGGCAAGCCGTGGCCTTCCACGATGCATTCCTCTCCCTGCTCGTGGCCATCGCGGCCGGGGCGCTCATCGGCGCCGAGCGTCAGCAGGCCCAGGCGCAGCGCCAGCAGCCCGGGGCCGCGGGTGACTTCGGCGGGATCCGCACCTTCCCGCTCATTGCCCTGCTCGGCGCGCTCGGCGCGCTGGCCCGGCCGTTCGCCGGGCTGTGGCTGCTCGGTGGGCTGCTGCTCGGCGTGATCGCGTTCATCACGGTCTCCCACCTGCGCACGAGCGCCCGCGGCGAGCTCGGCGTGTCCTCGGAGGTCGCCGCCCTGCTCGCCTTCGCGCTGGGGGCCATCGCCGCCATGCCGGAGCTGCTGCCCGACGCGCAGCGCTACCTGCTGGTGGGTAGTTGCGCCGCCGTGGCTATGGTGCTGCTGGCCCTCAAGCGTCCCATCCACGGCTTCATGGCCCGCGTGTCGGCCGACGACGTCTACGCCACGACCAAGTTCGTGATCCTCGCGCTCATCATCCTGCCGGTGCTGCCACAGCGCACCTACGGGCCGCTTGGCGTGCTCAGCCCGTACAAGATCGGCATGATGATCGTGCTGGTGGCCGGCATCAGCTTCGCCGGCTACGTGGCGGCCCGCCTCGTCGGCAGCCGGCGCGGCCTGCTCGTGGCCGGCCTGCTCGGCGGCCTGGTCTCCTCCACCGCAGTGACCATGACCTACGCCGGCCGCGCGCGCAGCGAGGCGCGGCTGGCGGCCGTGTGCGCCGTGGCCATCGTCGCGGCCTGCTCCACCATGTTTGCCCGTATCGTGGGCGTGGTCGCGGTCGTCGACCGGCCCCTGCTCGTCTCGCTCGCGCCCTCGCTCGGCACCATGGCGGCGGTGGGGCTCGTCGCCGCGGCCTGGCTGTACCGGCGCACGGGCCGGGTGCGAGCCGGCCCGGACGAGGATGTGCATCTGCGCAACCCCTTCGAGTTGCGCCAGGCCGTGTCCTTTGGCCTGCTGTACGGGGTCGTGCTGTTCGTGGCCAAGGCGGCGCAGACTTACCTCGGCTCGGGCGGGCTCTACGCATCCAGCGTGCTTGCCGGCCTCACGGACGTCGATGCCATCACCCTTTCCGTGGCCGAGCTGCACCGGGGCGGCCTCGACAGCTCCACTGCCGCCACGGCCATCACGTGCGCCGCCGTCACCACCACCGTCGTGAAGTCGGCCATCGCCATCTCGACCGGCGGCCGCGTGCTCGGCCGGCAGGTGGCCACCGTCCTGGGCCTGGCCCTGGCCGCCGGCGGCGGCGTGCTGCTGGTGCTCGCCCTCGCTGCCTGAATCATCGCGCCGCGCGACGAATCCTGGCACAGGTAGTACAATGGACGTCATGAGCGAGCTTTCCACCCGCTTCTTGGTGAGCCCGAGGCGGCATTTCTGGCCGACCCTGGGCGCCCTGCTGCTCGGCGGCGCGGGCCTTCTTGTCGCCTGCGGCAGCGACGTGAGCGTGTTCACGACGGGCGGCGCGGGGACGGGCAGCGGCGCAGGGGGCGGCGTCGGAGGGGCGAGCGCCGCGGGCGGCAGCGGCGGCAGTGCATCTTCGTCCGGCGCGGGCGCAGGCCACGTCGCGGGCGCAGGCCCGGGCGGCGGCGTGCCGGTCCAGTGTCCCGGCGTCGGATCGCCCTGCACCGAGTGCCTCGCCGAGAAGTGCCAGGATCTGTGGTGCGCCTGCTACGGCGAGACGGCGTGCGCCAAGCTGCTCGCGTGCGTGCAGAGCTGCGGCCCGGAAGACCAGGGTTGCGGGCAGGGTTGCCTGGGCGCGAACGCCGAGGGCGCTTCCGATTTCTTCCTCCTCATCGACTGCTCGGCCACGGCGTGCCACGCGGGCTGCCCGGAGTCCAAGCCGCTCAACCCGTGCGAGAAGTGCGTGTACACGGAGTGCTCGGCCCAAATGGAGACGTGCCTGGGCAACCCCGAGTGCATGGCCATCTTCCAGTGCACCGATCAGTGCGGGGGCCAGCCGGGCTGCGGCAAGAAGTGCATGGATGAGCACCCCGGGGGCGCGCAGGACGCCTTCCATGTGCACCAGTGCGTCCAGGCCGAGTGCCCGGGCAAGTGCTGAGGCCGGCTGCGCGACGCGGGAAGGCCCTGCGCGCGCTTGTGTTGCTGGCGCTTGCCGCGGCCTGCGAAGGCGTGGCGCCGCCGGGGGCGGACGGGGTGGCGAGCGCGCCCGGGGCCCGCGCCACGCCGCCTTTGGTCTCGGCACCGGGCCTCGCGCCGGCACCGGCGTCCGCCCCGCCGGCCGCGAGCGCCGGTCCTGACTGGCCGGCGCGCCCCGGCGCCTGCGCCACCACGGGTCTGCGCGCTCCGGCCGCGCCCACGGCGGGGCCCCCGCGTGCCCGCGCGGCCTGGATCGAGCAGAACTTCGGCGAGGTGGCAAAGCTCGGGAGCGTGCTCGCTGCGCTGCATGAGCACCACCCCGAGGTGAGCGAGCTCGTCGAGATCGGTTGCAGCCTCGAGGGCCGGCCCATCCTCGCCTTGGTCATCGGCCGCGACGTGCACGGCGCCCGCGCGCGGCCGAGCTTCCTCCTCGACGGCGCTCACCACGGCGACGAGCCGATGTCGGCGCTCGTGGTGCTCGACGCGGCCCGCCACCTGCTGGAGCGCGGCAAGGGCGACCCCCGCGTGGCCCGCTGGCTGGACGAAGCCCTCGTCTGGTGCCTGCCGCTCGTCAACCCCGACGGCTTCGCCGCCTGGCGCGAGAACTTCGGCTCCGGCCGCAAGAACCGCCGCGACGTGGGGGCGCTCGGCCCGGCCCGGTGGAACAAGGGCGTGGATCTGTATCGCAACTACCCCTTTGGCTGGGGGCTGCTCGGCGGTCGCGCCGGCCGCACCGATCCGATGCACATGTGGTACCGCGGGGCGGTGCCGGGCTCCGAGCCGGAGACGCAGGCCATGATGCGGCTTGCCCAGGGCGAGCACTTCGCCGGCGCCATCTCCTACCACGTCGGCACCGTGGTGCTGCTGGCGCCCTACACGATCGCAGGGGTGCGTAGTCCGGAGCCCAACGACGCCTGGGTCGTGGCGGAGCACATCGTGCGCCGCATGCCCCGGCACCCGGACCGTCCGATCGAGCTCCGGCGCAATCTGTACCCGGTCGACGGCACGGGCCAGGACTGGCTTCGCGCCAGCCACGGCACCGTGGCGCTGCTCGTCGAGAGCGCCTTGCGCAGCCGGGTCGCGGGTACGCAGCGCGAGCTTTCGATCGAGGCCATCCGCCCGAGCTGGCAGCTTCTGCTGGACCGCTACCTCGACGGCCCGTCGGTCTACGGCGAGCTGCGCGACGCGAGCGGTCGCCCCGTCGTGGCCGAGGTGAGCATTGCCGAGATCCGCACGTTCGCGGGCGAGTCCTGGACGAGCCGCTGCCGCGACGGCCGCTTCGATCGCTACCTGCCCGGCCCGGGAAGCTACACGCTGCGCGTGCGTGTCCCCGGCGGCGGGGTGCTGGAGCGGCCCTTCGCGGCAGGTGCCGGGCGCGTGCGCGTCGACGTGACGCTTCCTGCCGCGGCGCCGCCGGGGGCGCGTTGCCCGGCCGAGGTCAGACCGACCGGCCCTTGATGCGCTCCTCCAGCGCGCCCAGCAAATCCGTCGCGACGGGGATCAAGCTCCACACGCCCGCGCGCACGTCGGAGAGGAACAGATCGTGCAGAGCCCTGGCTTGCTTGGGGCTCAGACCGCCCTCGCGCACGTGGCGCAGGACGACGCAGGCCATCTCGGCGCGGCACCAGGCACAGGAGGTGAGTCCCGACTCACCGCGCACGAGCGCGCGTACCCGGTCGGAGCCCGGCTCGTTGAGGTAGCACTTGGCGACGTACGCCGTGTCCAGGTACAGGCTCACGCGCGATCCTGCTCGAGGAACCGGCCGCTGTCGCCGCGCAGGCGCGGGAAACGGGCCAAGAGCGCGGAGCGATCCGGGAGCGTCCGGCGGCGCGTGGCCGACGATGGCCCCCGGAGCTCGGCTACCGGTACGCCACGCTTGACGACGAGGAGGACGTGCCCCTCGGCCGCCAGATCCACGAAAGCCCCGGTGCGCTCGTGGAGCTCCCGCACGTTGATCGTCTTCATGTGTCTCCATGTGACACATGACGCGGTCAGCGTCAAGCACGGAGCAGGGAGCGCGGCGGTCCGAGCGGCGGGCGCGTGCGAACGCTGTTCCCTTGGACGAAACCTGCGGGTACGATCATTGCGTAGCCATGCGTCGCCCCGTGCTTCACACTTCGATCCCCGGCCCCGAGGCGCGTGACCTGATTGGGGGCGGCCCCGGCGCTGCGACGGCGGGCGGTGCGGTCCCCGCGATCGCCGAGCGGGCCCAGGGCTGCTGGATTGTCGATGTCGATGGCAACGATCTGCTGGACATGAGCGCCGGCGGGGGGGCGTGCACCACCGGGCACGGCCATCCGAGCATCGTCGCGGCGATCCGGGAGCAGGCCGGCAGGATCTGGCAGCGCGGCGGCGACGCGCTGCGCTGTTCGGCCGAGACGGCCCTCGCCGCGCGGCTCGCCCGGGCCGGTGCGGTGCGGGGCCCGGAGCACGGCGCCATGCTGTGCAACTCCGGCCCGCAGGCCCTGCGCACGGCCGTCGCTCTCGCGCACCACAGGACCGGCCGGCCCGCGCTCATCGCGTTCACCGGTCCGGCGCCGGGCCGCGCCCGGCGCGCCGCGGGGCTTGCCGGCGCGCAGGCGGCGGCGCGCAGCCGATTCGGCTCCCTGGTTGCGGATCTCTTTCCCGTGCCCTTCCCGGATCCGCTGCGCAGGCGCGACGAGGCGCTCGTGGCGGCGCTGGAAGACGTCGGTGGTGTGCTCGGCAAGCTCGCGCATCCCGAGGAGGTGGCGGCGATCGTCATCGAGCCGGTGCAGGGCGAGGCCGGCGGCGTCGTCGCGCCCGCCGGCCTGCTCGTGGCGCTGCGCCGGCTGTGCGATCAGCACGGCATCCTGCTCGTGCTCGACGAGGTCGAGATGGGCCCCGGCCGTAGCGGCAAGATGTTTGCCTGGCAGCACGCCGGGGCCGAGCCGGACATCCTGTGCCTGGGAGAAGGGCTCGCCAGCGGGCTGCCGCTGGGCGCTGTCATCGCATGCCGCGAGAGCGCCCCGTCGGCCGACGGTCCGGAGTTGGGTGGCGGGGGCGCGAGCGCGCTGTGTTGTGCCGCGGGCAGCGCGACACTCGACCTGCTGGAAGCGGGGCTCGTCGAGCGCGCGCAGCGGCTCGGCGACGCGGTGCAGGGCCAGCTCCGGGAGGCCGTCGGCGGCCACCCGCGGGTGGGCGAGGTGCGCGGCCGCGGGCTGGCGATCGCGATCGAGCTCGTCAAGAGCCGCGAGGGCCTCGATCCCGACCCCGCTCTACGCGACCAGATGCTCGCTGCTTGTCTGGCGCGCGGCGTCCTGCTCGCGCGTTGCGGTCAGAGCGCGCTCGGCCTGAGCCCGGCGCTGACCGTCGAGGAGGACGAGGCCAAGGTCGCGATCGAGATCCTGGCCGAGGCCTTGGGCGAGGTAGGCTGAGGCCGTGCCCCAGCCCGACTGCCCGCATGCCGCGCGCTGCGGGGGCTGTCCCTCCCCGCCGTGCGAGTACCCTGCCGAGCTCGCACGCAAGGAGGCTCTCGTGCGCCGTGCGCTGGCGCGCCATGCGATCCTCGCCGGCACGCCCGTTCTGCCGGTGGTGCCGGCCGAGCCCAGCTCCGGCTATCGGGTCAGAGCCAAGCTCGTGGCGGCACCGGGCGCGCGCCTGGGGCTGTTCGCGCGGGGGGGGAGCCACGAGGTGGTCGACATCCCGGGCTGCCCCCTGCTCGCGCCGAGCATTGCGTCCGTGGCGAGCGCGCTGCGCGAGCTTCTGGCTGCGGCGCCGGCGGCGGCCGGCCCCGTCTTGCGAGCGGCCGGTGGCCCGCGGGCAGGCGCGCTGCGCGCCGTCGATCTGCGCGAGGTGCTGGGCATGGACGGCAGCGCCGCCGTCATGGCTGCCCTGGTGCTCGACGCCGCGCGCTGGCCGAGCGAGGCACAGCTCGCGGCCGCGGCCGCGGCCATCGTCCGGCGCGCCCCGGCCGTGATCGCCGTCGCCGCGAGCAGGCACGATGGCCGCCGGCCGCAGCTTCTCGGCTCGCCCCCGGCCCTCGTGTGGGGAGCGAGCGCGGCGCCGGATCGCGTCGCGCCTACGAGCCCCGTCTTCGTGCATGCGGTTCCGGGCGCCTTCGTGCAGGCGCACCGGGCGCAGGCGGCCCGCATCTACGAGCTCGTCGCGCACGAGCTGCAAGAGGCCCTGGGTTCCCTCGCCGGGCGGCACGCGATCGACGCCTACGCCGGCTCGGGCGCGATGGGCTTCATGCTCGCCCTGCGCGGGGCGACGGTCACGCTGGTCGAGTCGTTCCTTCCGGCCGCGATCGAGGCCGGGCGCGCGGCCGCGGCGCAGGGTCTGGACGTGCGCGTGGCGGCGGGCGACGCCGCGCGCGTGCTCTCACGCCTGCGCACCGGCGGCGAAGCAGTGGACGCGCTCGTGCTCGATCCGCCGCGCGCGGGCCTCGCGCCGGCCGCCCGCGCGGCCTGTGCCGCGCTCCGGCCGCTCGTGGCGGCCTACGTCTCGTGCGATCCCGACACGCTCGGGCGCGATCTGGCGGATCTCGCCAGGCTGGGGCTTCGGCCCGAGCGCGTCGTGCCCTTCGACATGATGCCGCGCAGCGCCGAGATCGAGACCGTGACGCTGCTCCGGCCGGCGGTGCCCGCCCCGCCCGCGGTGCTGCACGAGGAGCCAGATCTCCTGGTCGTCGACAAGCCCGCCCACGAGCCGACAACCCCCCAGGCAGAGGGCCAGCTTTCCTTGCTCGCGCGTGTGCGAGCGCTGCCCGGCCTGAGCTGCGCCGTGGCCGTGCACCGGCTCGACGCCGGCACGAGCGGTCTGTGCCTGATCGCCAAGGCGCCACAAGCCGCCGGCCGGTGGGCGCGGGCCCTGGGTGCGACAACGGCGGAGAAGGAGTACCTCGCGCTGTGCCGCGGGATTGCGCGAGGGAAGGGCACCGTTCGCCGGCCGCTGCGCGACGCCGGCCGGGATCGGGCGGCGTGCACGCACTACCGGCGTCTCGCGGTGGTGGCGGGGCACTCGTTCTTGCGGCTGCGCCTGGAGCACGGCCGCACGCACCAGATCCGGCGGCACCTCGCGGCCATCGGCCATCCCGTGCTGGGCGACGGCCGCTACGGCCACGCCCCCTCCAACCGCCACTTCGCCGAGAAGCACGGCCTCGATCGGCCGTTCCTGCACTGCGCTCGGCTGTCCATCCCCCACCCGGACGGGGGCCGCACGCTGGAGGTGGCCTCGCCGCTGCCGGGCGACCTGCGCCTGGTGCTCGAGCGGTTGGAGATGGCGGAGGCAGGGGCCGCATCGCGATCGGCGTCTCAATTCTCGGAAAGCGGGAATAGAGGCCCCGATCGCGAGGTGATCGGCCAGTCTATTCCCGCTTTTCGAGAATAGGAGGCCTGATCGCTTGGCGCGCTGCGCAGGGGCCTGGCAACGGGGCTGCCGTCCCAGCAGGAGGTGCAAGGGGCGCACGTCACGGCCGCGGCGGATCGCGGCAAGCCGCGGTCTCGCGGGTGCCTACCAGAACTGGGGAGCGCCGCCGGATGAACCGCCAAGACGCCAAGGTCGCCAAGGAAAACAACCAGTTTTTTGGCGTGCTTGGCGCCTTGGCGGTTCGCTTTTCCGCCCGCACCCCCAATTCGGTTAGGCACCCCGGTCTCGCCGTGCGGCTTCGGGAAGGGTGGGAGCGTGGTAGTCTCCCCGTACAGCCATGCCGGAGATCACGCACCGACGCGGAGGTGAGCTGCTGCAAGGCGTCTTTCGCATCCTGCGCCAGGCTCCGGACGGGATGCGCAAGCAAGACGTGCTGGCCCGCCTGCCGAGCGAAGTTGCTCCGACCGACTTCGAGAGCACGGAGTACCCCAAGCGTCCAGGCGTACGCCGGTACGAGAAGATCGTTCAGTTCATGACAATCGGCCCCGTGAAGGCTGGTTGGATGCTCAAGGCCAAGGGACACTGGACCCTCACGGACGCGGGCAGGAAAGCGCTCGAGCAGTATCCGGATCCGGAGAGGTTCACTCGCGAAGCCGCGCGGCTCTATCGCGTTTGGGCCGCGGCTCAAGCCGAGCCGCCCGATGGCCAGGACGAGGCCCCCGTCGACCTCGAGGTGGAGACGACGCCGGCCGCCTCCGCGTTCGAGGACGCCGAAGGGGCGGCCTGGGACGAGATCAACGCTCACCTCGCGAGCATGGATCCGTACGAGTTCCAGAGGCTGGTCGCCGGGCTGCTGCGCGGCATGAGCTTCCATGTCGCCTGGGTCGCGCCCCCCGGCCCCGACCAGGGTCTCGACCTCGTGGCCTACCCGGATCCGCTGGGAGTCCGCGAGCCGGCCATCAAGGTTGCGGTCCGGCGCCGTGCCCAGAAGGGCGACGTCAAGGACGTTCGCGAGTTCCTCGCACAGCTTCATGGCTCCGACGTCGGCATCTTCGTCGCGCTGGCGGGCTTCACCAAGCCCGCCGAAGACCTCGCGCGGGCCGAGCAGCGCAAGATCCGTCTGCTTGACCTCACGCGGCTGTTCGACCTGTGGGTCGAGCACTACGCGAAGGTACCCGAGGAGCATCGGCGGCTGCTTCCCCTGCGTCCGGTGTGGTTCTTGGCCCCGAGCGAGCCGTGAGCGTCGATTTCGCGCGAGGGGGATGGCTCTTGAGACTTGGGGGACGGCACACTAGCTTGGCGCCATGGCGCCTTCGGCCGAGCGCCCGCAGGTGCACTCGGTGGCGGTCGAGCTCACGACGCGCTGCAACCAGGACTGCGCCTACTGCTACAACGCCTGGCCGAGCGAGCGCGGGGGCCGGCCGCCCGCCGGCGAGGCGGATCGGGTCGTCGGCCGGGTGCGGCGCCTGCTCGGCGCCTGGCAGCTCGATCACGTCACGTTGACGGGCGGCGAGCCGCTGCTCGCGCCCGCCGTCTGGCCCGTGCTCGATCTACTGCGGGAGCGGCGCACGAGCGCGCAGATCATCTCTAACGGCGGTCTCATCGACGAGGCGCTGGCCGCGCGGCTGGCCCCGTACGCGCTGCGCTACGTGCAGGTCACGCTCAACGGCCCGGCCGCGCCGCTGCACGACGAGCACGCCGGCGGTCCAGGGCACTTCGCGCGCGCGGTGGCCGGCATCCGCGCCCTGGCGCGCGCCGGCGTTCCGGTCGGCGGCTGCACCGTGCTCACGCGCAAGAACGCCGCCAGCGTGGGGGCCATCCTCGCTCTCTTCCAGTCGCTCGGCGTGCGGCAGGTGGCCCTGAGCCGCTTCAGCCCGGCCGGCCGCGCGGTGCGCCACGCTGCCGCGCTCTTGCCTACCCTGGGAGACGTCGCGGCCGCCTTCGTGCAGGCACTGCCCTTCGCGCGCGAGCACGGCATGCAGCTTAGCTGCACCATGCCGGTGCCGCTGTGCATGATCGAAGCCAAGGACTTCGCGCCCATCCAGTTCGGAAGCTGCGCCGTCGGCACGAGCGTGCAGGAGCTCGCGCTCGGCCCCGACGGCCGCATACGCAACTGCACGCTGCACCGGGAGGCCCTGGGCGACGGGCGGGACATCCTCGATCCCGGCGTGGATCTCGGGGCCCTGCTCGCCGACGAGCGCGTCACCGGCTATCGCTGCACCGTGCCGGAGTTCTGCCGCGGGTGCCTGCACGCCCAGAGCTGCGGCGGCGGCTGCGGGGCGGCGGCCGAGTGGGTATTCGGCGCGGCAGGGCTGCGGCTGCCCGACCCCTTCCTGTGGCAGCATGTCGATGACGAGCTTGCCGCGCGCCTGGAGCAAGAGCGCGCCGAGCGATGATATGCCGTGCGCGGTCGTAGTATGCGGTTCCGGCAA
>JACQWT010000320.1 GCA_016209145.1 Deltaproteobacteria bacterium
CGGGCGGGAGCGGCGAGGGCGGCGGTGACGGCGGGCAGGGCGGCTCGGGCGGCCCAGCGTGCCCGGCGCCGCTCGTGGACTGCGGTGGCGAATGCGTGGACTTGCAGTCCGACGTCCAGCACTGCGGCATCTGCAACCACTACTGCCCGACCGAGCTGTGCGTGCTCGGGGCGTGCACCGGCGGGCCGGTCGGCCACGTCGTGGTCCTCGGCATGGACTTCGAGCAGGTCCTGCCGCCGGCGCGCAAGCTGCTGGGCAACGCCGTGTTCCTGCCGTTGCAGGATCCGGTTCGCATCCTGGACTACCGGGAGCACGCGGGCGCCGCGTCCATGGCCGCCGTCGATGCCGCCATCGCCGCGGAGGCCAAGGCGCGGGGCCGTGGCTACGCGACGAGCCAGGTGGCGCCGGCCGGCGAGCTCGGGGCGAAGCTCGCCTCGGGCCAGTTCGATCTGCTGCTCGTCCACGACCAACCTGGCGCCCCGGACGGCGCGCTCGGCAGCCTGGGCGCGACCGTGGCGGACGCCCTGAGCGCCTTCGCCAAGGCCGGCGGGGTCGTGGTCGTGCTCGCCACCGGCAACGGCACCGGCCAGATGTCCGACTTCCTCACCGGCGCCGGTCTGCTCGACACGAGCGGCTTCGTCGCGATAACCGGGCAGCCCCTCTACAACACCGGACCGGCCGACGCCGTCGGCCTCGGGGTGATGTCGCCCTTCCTGGCCAAGCCCACGACGAGCGTCCTGGTGACGCTCGAGGCGCCTGGGCCGCTGCTCACCTACGTCGTGAGCTCCCAGAAGGGAAAGCCCGTGGCCATTCACAGGGTGGTGGCGCAATGAGGCTCGACCCCGCCTCTGCGCGCGGCCGGGGCGGCGCAGAGCCCGATCTCCGGGACCGGGTCACGGCGCCGAATCCCGTGCCGGCGTCGCGGGGCAGGGGTAGTATGGACGCGCCGATGGTTGCCGAGGACACGCTTAGCACGCGGCAGACCGCGCGAAATCCCCTCGCGGACGAGCAGTCGGGCGCCGCGCCCGTGGAGAGCATCGTGCTCGTCACGCTGGCCGGGCACGGCGTGGGCCGGATCTATCCCTTGGGCGCGGGCCGCACGCTCATCGGCCGTGACGAGCACGTCGACGTCCAGGTCCTCGACGACCGGGTTTCGCGCCGGCACGCCGCCATCGACTGGAACGCCGGGCGGCAGTGCTTCGAGCTCAGCGATCTCGAAAGCAGCAACGGCACCATGGTCAACGGCGCGCTGTGCCGCGCGACGCACCGGCTCAAGGTCGGCGACAAGATCCGGCTGGGCCGCAGCACGGTGCTGCGCCTGAGCCACGTCGATGAGGTCGAGACACGCTTTGCCGAGCGCATGAACCACGTCGCCCTGCGCGATCCGCTCACCGATGCCTACAACCGCCGCTACCTGCAGGAGAGGCTCGTCGAGGAGATCGCCTACGCCCGGCGCCACGAGTGCGCGCTGTCGCTGATGATGCTCGACATCGACCACTTCAAGTCGATAAACGACACCTTTGGGCACCTGGCAGGCGACGCCGTGCTGCAGCAGCTCGCCGAGCGCTTGCACCGCAACATCCGCGCCGAGGACGTGCTCGTGCGCTACGGGGGCGAGGAGTTCGTTGTCCTGTGCCGCGACACGGACGTGTCGGGCGCGGTGGTGGCGGCGGGGCGCTTGCGCGCTACGGTCGAGCGGCAACTGTTCGCACTGGGCGGGACGGAGATGGCAGTCACGGTCAGCATCGGCGTGGCCGGCTGGGACCCGAGCATGCGCGCGGCCGAGGAGCTCATCGGCGCGGCCGACGCGGCCGCGTACCGTGCCAAGGCCGCGGGCCGCAACCGGGTCATGCGTCACGAGCCTGGCAGGTGACACGTATCCGTTCGCGGCATTTCCGCGCCGGCAACGACGGCTCGCCGAGTCGGCCGCGATCGCGGGGCAGGGGTGACGCGCCCGAAGGGCGCGTCGGGACCCCAACCCCGTCCCGAAGGGACGGACTTACGTCCTCGGCCCGGCTCCTCACGTACAGGAGTACGTTCCGGCACCATTCGCACCTGTTGCTGCTGGGCGCGCCGAGGCCCGAGACGATCGGCGTGGCGTGGGCGGCCGCGCGCGCGGCGGGCCTCGCGCTGCACATCCAGGAGAGCATCGACGTGGCGGGTGAGCCTGGCCCCGGCGACGAGAGCCGTCCGCTCTGCATCGCCATCGACCTGGACGCGGGACACTCCCGCCGGGAGGCCACCGTCGTGCGCCGCGAGATCGCGCTCGCCGCCGTGCCCGTGATCGGCCTCGGCGTCGAGCTCGGGGACCTCTGCTTCGAGGAGGCGTTCTCCAGCGGCATCGACGACTGCTGCCCGCGCGAGGCCGATTCCTTGGGCCGGCGGCTACGCGCCATCGCGCGCGCCGAACGCCCCGCGCTCGAGCCGCAGCAGCACGAGGCGGTCATCGCCGACCCGGATCAGTCGAGCCGGCTGCTCATCGGCCGTGTGTTCCGCAACGCCGGCTTCCGGGTCTCGTTCGCGCAGGACGCGGGCGAGGCGCTGCGGCTCGCGGCCCGCGACGAGGTGCGGGTGGTCGTCTGCGCGGCGGCCCTCGACGCGGAGGGAGAGGGCGGCGAGCCGCTCTCGCAGCGCGTGCCCCGGCAAGGCGGCAAGGCTGCCTGGATCATCAACACGCCGCCCAAGGAGATCCTGGCCGTCCAGGCGCGTTTCGGCCTGGCGGGCGACGCCCTGGTCGCCGTGCACGATGCCTTCTCCGCGCCCGACAACCTGCTCTTCGTGGCCAACGAGCTCCTGTGCCGACCCATGCGCAACCTGCGCAAGAGCGAGCGGGTGCTCTACGGCACGAGCGTGCGCTTCCGCTCGGCCGGCGGCGGCACCGAGCAGTTGGGCTACAGCTACAACGTGAGCGCGGGCGGCATGTACGTGCGCACGCTCGTCCCGCCCGAGCCGCACGAGGCGCTCTGGCTGGAGCTCATACCGCCGCGCTCCGACCGGAGGGTGCACCAGGAGGTCGAAGTCGTCTGGCGGCGGGCCTACGGCCCCGGACCCGGGGCCACCGTGCCGAGTGGCTTCGGCGTGCAGGTGACGGGCGCCACGGCCGCGGACGCGGAGCGCTACCAGCGCGGCTACGAGGCTTTCCGCGCCGAGCGCACCGCCTTGCGCCGCAGCGGTCCGCCGGCGGCGGAGTGAGCGGCGCCACGGCGTTCGGTCAGCGCCGCAGCCCCTGGACCACCAGCGCGCGCAACCGTTCGCGGCTCGCCGGCTTGGCGAGCACGAGCCGGCCGGTGCGCGCCAGCCGTTCGCCTTGCGCGGGGTCCTGCCCGGCGCCGGTCAGGAACACGAAGCGGCGGGCCAGCTCGGGGTAGGCGGCAGCCGCCCGCTCGTAGAGCTCAACGCCGTCCATCTCCGGCATGGTCATGTCGCTCACCACCAGGTCGAAGTCTCCGGCTGCGGCGGCGATGGCCTCCAGGGCCTGCCGGCCGTCGTGCGCCGTGACCACCTGGCACAGGTCGCGAAGCATCCGCTCGATCGCACGGCAAAGCATGGGCTCGTCGTCGACGACGAGGACGCGGCCGCCCGTGGCTGGCTCTGATGTTGGAAGCATAGGCATGCCTGATGCTCTTGCAGGAACGATGCCACACCCGGGCGCCGCCGTGCTAGGAGTCTGTCGGAGAAAAAACTAAGTGCGCGGAATTGTTCGGTTCCAGCGTCAGAGTAAAGTGAGCGATTTCGATAACTTGGACCATTTCGAGCACGCTTTTTCCGACACACTCCTAGAGGCGGCAGCGCCCGGGCGTCCTCGGGTGCAAGAAGCGAGCTGAGGTCGAGCAGTCATGAGTGAGCAGGAACACAAGCAAGTGCCCGCGCCGCTTGCCGGCGAGAAGCCGGCGAGCGCCGCTCCCCGGGACACCGATCCCCCGGAGGATGCCAGGGCGCTCGTGGTCGACGACGATCCCGGCGTCTGCCGCTCGGTCGGGCACGTCCTGACCCGGCGCGGGTTCGAAATCGTGACGGCCGCCGACGGCGAGGCCGCGGTCGCGGCCCTGGCGCGCGGCCCTTTCGACGTGGTGGTGAGCGACATCAACATGCCGGGCATGGACGGTATCGCCCTGCTGCGCGCGGTGCGCGAGCGCGACGCCGATCTGCCGGTCATCCTCATCACGGGCGAGCCGTCGCTCGATACCGCCATGCGGGCAGTCGAGCACGGCGCCTACCAGTACGTGCCCAAGCCCTTCGACACGGAGAAGCTCGCGCGCACGGCGTCCGAGGCCGCGCGGCTATGCCGGCTCGCCCGGCTCAAGCGCGAGGCGCTGGGCGTGACCGGGGGGAACAGCGCCGGCGCCGGCGACCGCACGGGGCTCGAGGCCGGCTTCGAGCGGGCCCTGCGCGGGCTGTGGATGGCCTACCAGCCCGTCGTGCGCGTCCAGGATCGTACGGTCTTCGGCTACGAGGCCCTGATGCGATCGAGCGAGCCCATGCTGCCGCACCCGGGCGCGGTGCTCGATGCGGCCGAACGGCTTGGCCGGCTGGTCGAGCTTGGCCGCCTCACGCGCTGGCTGGCGGTGGAGCCCATGCTGCCCGAGCCCGGGCGGGGCGCGCTGTTCGTCAACCTGCACCCGCGCGATCTGCACGATCCCGAGCTCGCCGCCGAGGGCACGCCGCTTGCGGCCATGGCGGCGCGCGTCGTCCTGGAGATCACCGAGCGCGCGGAGCTGGGGAGCGTGGAGGAGATCCGCGGCACCGTGGCGCGGCTACGCGAGCAGGGCTTCCGCATTGCCATCGACGACCTGGGCGCGGGCTACGCGGGCCTGACGAGCTTCGCCGTTCTCCGGCCCGAGATCGTCAAGATCGACATGTCGCTCGTGCGCGGGGTCGATTCCGACCCGGTCAAGCAGAAGATCATCCGCTCGATGACTCGGATGTGCCACGAGATGGGCATGCTGGTCGTGTGCGAGGGGATCGAGACACCGGCCGAGCGCGACGCCCTTGCCGAGCTCGGCAGCGATCTGATGCAGGGCTTCCTCTTCGCCCGGCCCTGCCGGCCGTTCCCCGAGGTCTCCTGGTAGCGTCCACTAGCCGCTGTGGGTGGTGAGCGAGGCCACGTACTCGCGAATGAGGGCTCGCTCCGGGGCCGGCAGATCGACGAACTCGAAGCCCACGGCGCCGAGCTCGCGCCCCGGCCTGGCCCAGCGGACGACGGCCTCGACCTCCACGACGCGGCCCGTCGCGGGCAGCGCAAAGCGCAGCCACAGGCGCTCGCCCGGCGCGCGGGTCAGGGCTGTCAGCACGAGCAGGCCCCCCTCGGAGACGTCCTCGGAGCGCCCGAACAGCGCGTACGTGCCCTCGCCCCTGGTGTGCACGGGCGTGATGTAGGGCGCGCGCGGGAAGCGCCGGCGGCCGAGGGGCGTCGCCGCACCCCGCCCGGACACCGGCCCGGCGCCGCGCAGCGTGCTGCGCTCCGCCTCCCTCGCCCAGAACGGTTGCGCCGAATCCGGCGGCGGGGCGAGCAGGGCGGTCGCCTCGGCCAGCTCGGGCGCGGCCTCGGCCAGGGCGCGCGCGAAGTCGCGCGCGTCCGCCCAGCGCGCGGCGCGCTCGCGGCACAGGGCCTTCTCTACTACCGCGGCCAGCGCGGCGGGGATCTCGGGCGCGCGCGAGCGCAGGGGCGGCACGCCCTGCGTGCTCGCCTGCAAGAGCACCTGGCCGTAGCGACCTTCGAAGGGCACGCTTCCGCTCAGGCACTCGTAGAGCACGGTGCCGAGCCCGTAGACGTCGCAGCGCCGGTCGAGCTCTCCCTCGGCCAGGAGCTGCTCGGGCGCCATGTACTCGGGCGTGCCCAGCACCTCCCCGCGCATCGTCAGCTTGGAGTCGGACGACTCCTCGGCCGCGCCCGAGAGCGAGGCAATGCCGAAGTCGAGCAGCTTGATGACCTCCCCGCCGGCGCCATCGAGGGCGACGAAGAGGTTGCCGGGCTTGACGTCGCGATGGACGACGCCGCGTTCATGCGCCACGGCCAGGGCCTGGCCCACGGTGCAGCCCACGTGCACGGCATCGGCCACGCCGGTGCGGCGGCGTGCCGCGAGGATGCCGGCGAGCGTGCGGCCCTCGAGCAGCTCCATGACGAGGTAGGCGTTGCCGTCCTCGGTCTCGCCCGCGTCCAGCGCGCCGACCACGTTCGGGTGCCGGGCGACCGTGAGGGCCTTGGCCTCGCGCAGGAGGCGCGCCTTGGCGGCAGCATTGTGGATGTCGTGCTCGCGCAGCAGCTTGACTGCCACCGGCCGAGTGGTCAAGAGGTGCTCGGCCTCGAACACGATGCCCCCTCCGCCCTCGGCGATGACACGGCGCAGGGCATAGCGCCGATCGATCCGGTCTCCTGGCTTGGGGTCGCCCACGGGCCGCAAAGAATAGGAGGGGCAGGGGGCAGGGGGCAAGGGGCAAGGGGCCGCGGCGCACAAACCCCTTGTGGCCTGCGCCGGTAGCGATAGGCTCTGCGGCCAGGCTGGTCATGGGTAGGCCCCCGTTGCTTCGTTCGGTCCTGGCGGCCGCTGCCGCGGCCGGGAGCGTTTGCGCTCCCGGCGTCGCGCTCGGCGAGCCCGTTCCCTCGCTCGATCTGCGGGGCTTCAGCCCGCCCGCCGACCCGGGCTCCGGGCTCTACCTGGAGCCGGCCGTGGCCCCGGCCACGCTCCTGTGGAATGCCGCGCTGTGGACCAGCTACGCCTACCGGCCGGTTACCCTGCGCGAGCCGGCGAGCGGCGAGACCGCTTTCGATGTCGTGGGCCACCAGGTGACGGGCGACGTTGTCGCCAACGTGGGCCTGGCGGAGCGGGTGGCCATCGGTGCGGATCTGCCGTTCGTCATCGCCCAGGTGGGCGACGAGGCGAACGCGGCCTCACGGCGCGTGCTCGGCGAGCTGGGGCTGCCGCGCCAGGCCCTGGGCGATTTGAAGGCTCTGGGCAAGGTCACGCTGGTCGCGCCCACCAACGGCGAGTTCGGCGGGTTCGCGCTTGCCCTGCACGAGCGTCTGGGCGTGCCGACGGGAGACGAGTCGTCGTTTCTCGGCGAGGGGCACGTCACGAGCGAGACGCGCGTCCTTGCCGAGTACCGCCTGCTGGCGATCGCGGTGCACGGCGCGCTCGGTTTCAAGTACCGGGAGAAGGAGCGCTTCGGCTGCGAGGCCCTGTCCGCGGACGCCGACTGCCCCACGCAGTTCGGCATGGAGCTGCCCTACGGCTTCGCTCTGGTGTTCCGGCCGCAGGCCGTGGGCCTCGACGACGCGGGCCGCTGGAGCTGGTTCCTGGAGAGCTACGGCTACCTGCCCGTCGCGCCGCACGCGCCGTTCACGAACGCCCGCGTCTCGGAGAGCCAGCTTGCCGTAGGAGCGCGCTTCAGCCTGGGAGATCTGTCCCTGCTCGGCGCCGTCGAGACGGCGCTCGTAGGCGGCGTCGGCACGCCGCTCGGGCGCGGCACCCTGGCCCTGGGCTGGGCTCCGCGCACGCACGACATCGACGGCGACACCATCGCCGACGACCAGGATCTGTGCCCGGACATCGAGGAAGACCGCGACGGCTTCGAGGACGACGACGGCTGCCCCGAATGGGACAACGACGACGACGGGGTGCCCGACGGCCAGGATCGCTGCGAGGGCCAGAAGGAGGACCAGGACGGCTACCGGGACGACGACGGTTGCCCCGATCCGGACAACGACGGCGACGGCATTCCCGACGAGCTCGACGCCTGCCCTGACGTGCCCGGCCTGCCGAGCGACAATCCCGCGCTGCGAGGCTGCCCCGACCCGGATCCCGACCGCGAAGGGGTGGATGGTGAGGCCGACCGCTGCCCCGACGCGGCCGAGGATCGCGACGGCTTCGAGGACGACGACGGCTGCCCGGATCCGGACAACGACGGCGACGGCATTGCCGATGCCCAGGACGCCTGCCGTGACGAGGCGGGGCCGCCCTCGGGAGAGGCGTCGCAGAGCGGCTGCCCGGACGGTGATGGCGACGGCATCGCCGACCGCATCGATGCCTGCCCGGCCGAGGCCGGAGTGAGCCTCGCGGACGTGCAGCAGAACGGCTGCCCGGACGGCGACGGCGACGCCGTCGCCGACCGCATCGATGCCTGCCCCGAGCGCAAGGGCGCGCCGAGCGACGATCCGGCGAAGCGGGGTTGCCCCAAGAGGTAGGCCGCCGGGGCGGCGCTCAGAGTGGCCCCAGCCAGGCGAGGTGCGCGCGCGCCGCGGCAAGCCCAGCGTATGTCGCGCCCGAGCGCGGATCGCGGGCGCCGGGGACGAGCGCCAGCAGCGGGCGCAGGACGAAGGGCCGCTCCGCCAGGAGCGGGTGGGGCAGGGTCAGACCCGGCTCGTCCACGGCTAGCCCCGGCGACCACAGGAGATCGATGTCGATCGGCCGCGGTCCCCAGCGCACGGGCTCCGGGCGGCAGCGGCCCAAGGCGCGCTCGATGCGCTGTGCCCGGGCGAGCAGCGATCGTGGATCCAGGCCCGTGCGCACGAGCACGACCGCGTCGAGGTAGTCCGGCTGCGGCGGCCCGCCGGCCGGCGGCGACTGGCAGACGCGCGAGCGGGCGACGACGACGGTGTCGCCGCCGCGTCCGAGCTCCGCGGCGGCGCGGCGCAGGAGGGCCAGCCGATCGCCCAGGTTGGAGCCGAGGCCGAGCGCGACGATCCAGCGCCCCCTTTCGCGGCTGTCGTAAAGTCGCCCGTCCATGTCGCCCGTCCTATCGTTGCTTCTCACGGATGCGTCCCGCCGTCACGAGTGCCGCACGTCGGAGGCCCCAGCACATGCTCCTGCTGGCCGCGCTCGTGACGGCCAGCTGGCTCGCGGGCTGTTCCTCGCGTCCCGGCCATCCCGTGGCCGAACAGGCCCAAGCCTGGGAGCTGGCAAAGGCTCGCCCCTCGCCCCAGGGATCCTCCGAGCGTTCGCCGGCGCCGGCCGTCCCACCCGTGCCCCAGGAGACGGTGGCGCAGGCCGCAGAGCAGGGCTGCACGACCACCGCGGTGCAAGGGCTGTCCCAGCAGATCATTGCCGAGTCGAACTGCCTGATGCCCGGCGCGTACGTGCCCGTGCCCCGGCTGCCGAACATGAAGCTCGCCCCTGCCGTCCTGCCGTATCTCGCGAGCCCGGCCCGGGACGCGCTCGTGGAGGCGGCGAGCCGCAGCGGCGCGGTCGAGCTGGCGATAGGCTCCATGCTGCGCACGCTGCCGCAGCAGTTCCTGGTCCACGAGTGGTACCGCGCGGGCCGCTGCGGCATCGATCTCGCCGCTCCGCCCGGCCGCAGCAACCACGAGAGCGGGCTTGCCATCGACGTGGCCGACCCGGCGCGCTGGCGCTGGCGCCTGCGGCAAGCAGGCTTCCGGTGGTTCGGGCGATCCGACCGCTGGCACTTCGACTATGTGGGCCCGGAGGCGGGGCGCCACCGGGGCCTCGACGTGCGGGCCTTCCAGCGCCTGTGGAACCGCAACAACCCGGAGGACAAGATCCGCGAGGACGGCGAGCTCGACGCCGCCACCGAGGAGCGCCTGCGGGCGGCTCCGGCCCGCGGCTTCGGGCGCGGGCCGAGTTGCGGGGGATGAGCGACTCGCATCAGGGCACGGCCCGCCGCCCCCGCTCGAAGCAGGCATCGGGCAGGGCGAGCGCCCGGCGCACGGGCTCGGAGTCGCGCACGAAGCGGGCCGTCACCGGATCCCAGTAGCCGCTCGCGTCGGGCAGCTCCGGCACCGCGCGGCGGTAGTAGCGCACAACACGCGCCATCACGAGCTCACGCAGGTACTTGCCGACGAGCGAGGCCAGGCCCACGAGCAGGTCGCTCGCGTCGGCGTCGCGTGCGAAGGCCACTTCGCCCACGCCGGCGATGCGGTAGGCGCTGCGCGCCGGCCCCTGCTCGATGGGTGTGCACTGCCGCCCGGCGAGCGGGCCCAAGGCCGAGGCATAGTCGTGCCTGCCGCCCACCTTGCCGCACACGGCGCAGACAGGTTCGCCCGCGAGCTCGCGCATCGCGAGCACGAGCCGCTCCATGGCGTGCAGGTCCTCGTCGAAGCGACTGCGTCCCTCGGCCGCGGCCCGGTTCAGGCTTCGGGCGCAGACGAGCACGCTGCGCACGGCCACGGGTTGCACGCCCTGGGCCGCCAGAGCGCGCAGATCCCCCTGCACCTCCTCCAGGAAGCCGTCGGCCGCCGCGCTGAATGCTTCGCCCTCCTCGCTCCAGCACTGCGCGGCCGCGTGCGCGGGGCAGGGCTCCCGGAGGGCCGCCTCGTCGTCCAGCAGGAGCGAGCGCAGCAATTCGGCCGGCCGCGAGCAGCGCTCGTGCCTGCCCGCCCCGCGCGCGGCGAGGGCCCGCGCCCATGCTTCGGCGATGGCCGTGCGGCCGTGGGCGACCAGGACCTTGGAGTCGCCGAGCCGGCGGCCCAGAGCGCCGCTCGGTGCCCGGCGCACGATCTGCTCGGCGCCCGGCGCCACCCGCGCCAAGACGGCCGTGACCACCAGCGGGCCGAGGCGCGGGCCCAGCCCGTTCTCGTCGATCCCCACGCACAGCGCCATGCCGCCGGCTCAGGAGCGCGCCGCGCTCAGGCTCGAGGCGGAGCGCATGAGCCGCAGGGCGCGCTCGTCGCGCTCGATGCGACCCAGGTGCTGCCAGAGCGGCCCGCGCAGCCCCATCGCGCGCAGCCAGCGAAACAGGCGCTCGTCGAAGCGGGCGCCCACGGGGGGTATGGCCCAGCGTGGGAAGTCGTCCTGCACCGAGCGCAGCACGTCCTTGATCTTCGCGCGCCATTCTCGCTGCGCCGCCGCCTGCTCGGGCTCCAGGGACTCGCGGTCGTCGGTCCAGATGTTCATGATCGCCGCGGCCGGCGCCAGGCGCCCGCAGAAGTCGAGCGTGCGGCGCACGTCGTCCATGCTCTCGCCCGGCGTGCCCAGCATGAAGGTGTGGCAGTCGAGGATGCCGGCCGCGACGCAGTGCTCGTGCGCCGCCACGATGTCCGCCGTCCGGAAGCCCTTGCGCAGGCGATCGAGCACCTCGTCGCAGCCCGAGTCCGCGCCTATTTCCACGCCGATGCACCCCGCTTGGGCCATGAGGCGGGCCAGCTCGCCCCGAAAGCCCACGGGGTTGACGTAGCAGGTCCACGGCCGATCCGGGCCGCGGGCGGCGAGCTCGCGGCACAGCGCCGCCGCGTGCTCGGGCGGCAGGTTGAAGACCGAGTCGACGAAGAAGAAGTGCTGGATCTCCGGGCGGCCCGCCACGGCCTGGATCATCTCGTCCACCACCTGAGCGGGATCGCGCTGGCGTACCTCGCGCCCCTCGATCTCCGGGTAGGTGCAGTAGTCGCAGCGCAGCGCGCAACCGCGTTTGGTCTGGACCGAGTCGATCCCGTGCCGAGAGTAGTAGCGCGGATCGACCAGGCGGCGGTCGGGCCAGGCAAGCGTGTCCAGCTTCTGGAACTTGCCGTTATGCCCCGTCGCGGCGAGGCGACCGTCCGCGAAGTAGAAGAGGCTAGGCACGCGCTCGAAGCGGCGCGAGCCGGCCGACAGCTCGTCCAGAAGCTGGGCGAAAGCCAGCTCGCCTTCGCCGGCGATGCCGAAGTCGGGCCGCAGCTTCTCCATGAGCTGTGCCGGCATCACGCTGAAGCCGCCGCCGCCCACCACCACCAGCGCCTGGCTGCTCGCCCTGACGGTGTCGATCAAGCCGCGGTAGTAGTCGATGTTGCCGGCCGGGCTGCCGTAGTCACTGTCCTGCACGTTGCGCATGCCCAGGGCAACGACATCGGGCCGGAGCTCGGCCAGACGCGCCGCGAGCGCCTCGTGCGGATCGCGCTCGAAGAGCAGATCGCAGAGCACCGTCTCGTGGCACGATGGCACGTTCGCCATCACGTAGAGCAACCCGAGCGGCACCACCGCGTCGGGCAGCACCTCGCGGTTGGCGGAGACGAAGGCGATTCTCACGGCCGGCAGGGTACAGGGACCCGAGCGCGCCTGGCAACGGCCAAGGAGCGCCGCGGGCCGCTCACGGCCGCAGGCGCGCCAGCAGGACGTCGGTTGCGCCCGCGCTCGTGAGCGGGCCGCCGCCCAGATCCACGCTGCCGGCGAAGTCGCCGGCCAGGAGCAGGTCGCCGTTGTTGGCGTCGAGCGCCAAGCCGTTGCCCTCCTGCGCCGCGCTGTCGCCAAAGCCGACGAGGCCGAGGAGGCTGCCGTCCGGCCCCAGGCGCAGGAGGAAGCCGTCGACGTCGCCCGCGCTCTCGATCTTGTGCCCGGCCACCTCGAGGCGGCCGCCGAAGCAGCCCGTCACCACGGCGCTTCCGTCCGCGCCGACGGCCACGCGGGCGGCGTGCTGCGCGGCCGGACCTCCCGCGCGCATGCTCCAGAGATGCTCGCCGCCAGGGTTGAGCTTGGCGACGAAGACATCGGCGTCGCCCGCGCTCGTAAGCGGGCCGCCGCCGAGATCGATCGTGCCCTGGAAGTCGCCGACGAGATAGACGTTGCCCGGCGCGTCGACGGCCACGCCACACCCAATCTGGTCGGCGGCGTCGCCGAAGCGTTGGCTCCACACGTGGTCGCCGTCGGCGGTGAGCTTGACCACGAAGGCGTCGTTCCCCCCGGCACTGGTGCGCCAGCCGCCCCCGAAGTCCGCCGCGCCCATGAGGTAGCCCGTGACGACGAGACTGCCCGCGACGTCGATCGCCAACCTGAACGCCTTCTGCTCCTTGGCGTCGCCGAAGCGCCGGCCCCAGAGGACCTTGCCGTCCGGGTCGAGCTTGATGACCAGCACGTCGTTGTCGCCGGCCTTGGGCAGCACCTGGCCGCCGAGGTCGACGTCGCCGTCGGAGGTGCCCGCGATCCCGATCGCGCCGCCCGCGCCGATGGCGACGTCATAGGCGAAGTCGTTCTCCGATCCGCCGAAGCGCTTGCTCCAGAGCGCGGATCCGTCCGGGGCGAGCTTCGCCACGTAGATGTCGCGGTCCTTGACCGCGTTCATCTGGCCGGCGCCGAAGTCGATGCTCCCCATGAACTGGCCGGCCAGCACGACGTTGCCCGGCCCGTCAGCGGCAACGGCGCGCGCCCACTGGTCGCTGCCGTCGCCGAAGCGCTTGCTCCACAGGTGCCCGCCGTTCTTGTCGAGCTTGGCGACGAAGACGTCGTTGGCCCCGGCGCTCGCGAGCGCGCCTCCGCCGAAGTCCGTCGCACCCTCCATGTCGCCCGCCACTACCACGCTGCCGGCGCCATCGACGCCCACGGCCCAGCCGAGCTGCGCCGCGGCGTCGCCGAAGCGCTTGCTCCACATGTGCTCGCCCGCCGCCACGCCGCCGCCGAGCCCGCCGCCGCCGGTGCTGGCGCCCGCGGCCCCGCCGCCGCCGCCGCTCCCGGCCTGCCCGCCGGCCGCCGCGCCCCCGGAGGTGCGCCGGAAGCGCAGATCGTCCAGGCCCCAAAGCGCGTTGCAGCCGGTCGCGAGGAGCAGGCTGGCCGCGGCGAGGGCGGCCGTGGGTGCGGCTGTTCCCGGCCGCGGCGCGCACCATGGTGGGGGGCTGCTTGACGGGAGACCGGCCACGGTAGGAGGACGTGAAGGGAGGACCATGTTGCCGCGGGAAAGAAGGGCCGCGCGGCCCAGAATACCTCGGCCGCTTCCCAGCGTCCCCTACGACTTGCGGCGCCGCCGCATTGCCCGCGCCAGTTAGGGCAGGGCGAGCGTCGGCTGCTCGTCGGCCTGCGAGCAGGTCGGCTCGCAGCCCTCGCCGTTGGGCTGCGAGGTGGCGTAGGTCGGCTCGTAGGTCCCGGAGCCGAGCAGCTTGCCATTCTGGCGCACCTCGACCGTGACCTCGGCAGGACCCGAGAGCGGCCACAAGACCCCCAGGATCTCGTGCTCGGCGGCCGGCAGCGCACAGCCCGACGACTCGACGAGGAACCCGGGATCGGCGCGGTCGCACGTGACGAGGTTGGCGCAAGACGAGAAGGGCAGGGTGACGGCGCAACTCGTGGCCACACCGTCGGCCTTCACGTCGATCTGGTAGCCCCCCGGCTCCCAGGCCGTGCGGGCGAGCTCCACGCGCAGCGCCGGCCCGCAGCCGAGCATCGTGCAGCCCTCGCTCTCGAGGCCGCAGTGCGGCAGGGATGCCAGGGCGGCGAAGGCCACCGACCAGCCCACGTGTCGTGTGCGTGCGTCCATGGCGGAGGCACAAAGCAAGCGCCGCGCCAGGCACGCGTCAGGCCCGCACGTTTGCGGGCAACCTCGTGATATTGCGTCCGCAGCTCTCGTTCGGCGGACACGCCTTGCTCCGCACCGTGGGCCAGGGCCTGGCACCGGTGTCAGGTGTGGCGGGCCGCGTGCGCGGCACGCCGGCGGCGTCACGCTCGGCGGGGGCCGGGCGAGCAGACCGTCGAGGTGGTCCAGGATGTGCCAGACCGTGGGCCACAAACCGCGTTGCGCCGGCGCCGTGCCGCGACTACTGGGCAACCTCCTGCACGGGGTCGAGGGAGGCACCGACGCGACGCATGGCTGAGCGATACCTGGGCATCGATCTGGGAGCCGAGACGATCAAGCTCTGCGAGCTGGAGCGCCGGGGCGAGCGTCTCGTCTGGACCAGGCGCCGGGTGGTCGAGCACCACAAGGAGCCCGGGCCCGTCCTTCTGGCCGAGCTGGCGTCCTGGGGCTGGGACGGGCTCGCGGGCGCGGCGGCGGTCGGCCGGCTGGGCCGGATGGTCAGGCTGGCGCGCGTGCCGACCAAGCCGGCGCTCGCGGCCGGCTTCCGTTTCGTCTGGGGCGGGCGGCCCGCGACCGTGGTCTCGATCGGCAGTCACGGCTTCTGCGTGCTGGAGCTGCGGCCGAGCGGGGTGGAGGTCTTGCGCGAGAACTCGCGCTGCTCCCAGGGCACGGGCAACTTCCTGCGCCAGTTGGTCGAGCGCTTCGATCTGAGCGTCGCGCAGGCGAGCGCGCTGTGCGAGGCCGTGACCGATCCGGCGCCGCTGTCCGGCCGCTGCCCCGTGATCCTCAAGACCGACATGACGCACCTGGCCAACAAGGGCGAGAGCCGGGCGCGCATCATGGCCGGGCTCTACGATGCGGTCTGCGAGAACGTCCAGGTGCTGATCAAGCCGAAGCTGAGCCCCCCCGCCGTGGCGCTCGTCGGCGGCGTGTCCCGCGCGAAGCGCGTGCGCGAGAACTTCCGTCGCTTCCTCGGCCGGCACGGTATGGAGCTACTCGATGCCTCGGGCGACGACGGCCTGTTCCTCGATGCGCTGGGTTGCGCCGTGCACGCGGCCGAGCGGCCCGAGCGCGTGCCGTCGCTCGAAAGGCTGCTGGCGCTGCCCGCACGGGCCCATCTCGGCCGCGTGCCCGCCTTGGCGAGCCACCTGCCGCTCGTGCGACGGCTGCCTCTGCCGCAGGCGCCGGCGCCGAAGGCGGCCGGCCGGCGCCTCGTGCTCGGCTTCGACATCGGCTCCACCGGCTCGAAGGCCGTGGCCCTCGACGCCGCGACGAGCGAGGTTCTCTGGGAGAGCTACCTCAGCACGAGCGGCAACCCGGTCGGCGCGGCCCAGGCGCTCATGGAGCGCTTCGCCGGCTCGCCGGCGGCGGCGTGGCCGGTGCTCGGCGTGGGTGCCACCGGCAGCGGGCGCGAGATCGTCGGCTCGCTGCTGGCGACCTGCTACGGCCCGGAGCGAGTCCTCGTGATGAACGAGATCGCCGCCCACGCCCGCGGCGCGCTGCACTTCGATCCCCGGGTCGATACTATCTTCGAGATCGGCGGCCAGGACGCCAAGTACATTCGCCTGGCCGAGGGGCGTGTGGTCGACGCGGCCATGAACGAGGCATGCAGTGCGGGCACCGGCTCCTTCATCGAGGAGCAAGGGCGCAAGTTCTCGGGCATCTCCGGGGTCGAGGAGCTGGGCGAGCAGGCGCTGTGCGCGACCGAGGGCGTGTCGCTCGGGCAGCACTGCTCGGTCTTCATGGCCGAGGTCATCGACGAGGCCGTGGCGGCCGGGGCGCCGAGCGCCAGCGTCATCGCCGGCATCTACGACTCGGTGGTGCAGAACTACCTCAACCGTGTCAAGGGCAGCCGCTCGGTCGGGCAGGTGGTGTTCTGCCAGGGCATGCCCTTCTGTGCCGACGCCCTGGCCGCGGCTGTGGCGCGCCAGACCGGCAGCCGCGTCATCGTGCCGCCCAACCCCGGCACGGTGGGAGCCCTGGGCATCTGCTTGCTTGCGGCCCAGGGGCTTGGCGCGCGCGAGGGGCCGCCGCTGGCTCCGCGCCTGTTCCTCGAGGCGCGGCTCGATCGCAAGGACACGTTCGTGTGCCGCGCCGCGCGCGGCTGCGGCGGGGCCGGGAACCGCTGCCGCATCGACCGCATCTCCACGGTGGTCGCCGGAAAGAGCCAGCGCTTCACCTGGGGTGGGGGCTGCTCGCTCTGGGACCGCGGCACGGGCAAGCGCAAGCTGCCGGACCTCGCTCCCGATCTCTTCCGGGAGCGCGAGGCACTGGTCGCGCGCCTGGTCGGGCGGCTCACGGCCGCCGGCGGCGGGCGCAAGCGCGTGGCCCTGACCGACGAGTTCCAGTTGAAGGACCTGTTCCCCTTCTTCGCCACGTTCCTGCACGAGCTGGGCTTCGATCTGGTCTACGAGAAGAGCGGCGGCCAGCAGGTGCTGAAAAAGGGCATCGAGGAGGCCAATGTTCCTTACTGCGCGCCGATGCAGCTCTATCACGGGCTGCTCGCCGCCATGGCCGAGCGCCGGCCGGACTACCTCTTTGCGCCGATGCTGCGCCGCATGCCGCGCGCGGGCACCGAGCGCTACGCCGTGGCCTGTCCCGTCGTGCAGTCGAGCCCGGACATAATGCGCTGGGATCTCGGCGACCGGCCCGGCGTGGTGATGCTTTCGCCGGTCATCGATTTTGGCGAGGGCAACATCGAGTCGCACGACCTGCTCCAGAGCTGCCAGAAGCTCGCCGCCTCGCTCGGCATCACCGGCCCGGCCTGGTGGGAGGCTTACGAGGCGGCGCGGCAGGAGCAGGAGCGCTTCCAGGCGAGCCTCGGGGAGCTCGGCCGGCGCGCCTTGGGCTTCTGCCGCGAGCACGCCGTCGTGCCCGTGGTCGTGCTGGGGCGTCCCTACACGATCTATAACTCCGTCCTTAGCTCCAACGTGCCCCCGCTCTTGCGCGAGCAGGGGGCGATGGCCATTCCCATCGACTGCTACCCCATCGACCCTGCCGTGCCCTGCATCGGCAGCGTGTACTGGGGGCACGGCCAGCGCAACCTGCGCGCAGCGCACCAGATCCGGCGAAGCCCGGGCGTGTACAGCGTCTGGTGCAGCAACTACTCCTGCGGGCCGGACAGCTTCAACTTGCACTTCTACGCCTACGCCATGGCGGGCAAGCCCTTTGCCGTGATCGAGACCGACGGGCACTCGGGCGACGCGGGCACGAAGACGCGCCTCGAAGCCTTCCTGCACTGTGTGCGCGAGGATGCGCGGGCCGCCGCCGCGGCGCCGCGGCCGCGGGAGCGGGGACAGATCGCCGACCGCGCGCACGGCTTGGCGCAGATCCGCGAGCGAGCCGAGCGCGTGCTCGTGCCGCGCATGGCCTGCGGGGTGGACGCCCAGGTGCTGCCCGAGAGCGACGCCCGCACCCTGGAGCTGGGCCGGCGCCACACCTCGGGCAAGGAGTGTGCGCCCATGTGCATCACCCTGGGCAGCCTGCTGCAGCGGCTCGGGCGCGAGCGCGACAGGGGCCGGCGCTTCGCGTTCCTCATGCCCACGGCGCACGGGCCGTGCCGCTTCGGCGTATACAGCATCCTGCACAAGATTGCCCTCGAGCGGCTGGGCTGGGGCGAGCGCGTCAGCCTGTGGTCGCCCGCCGACAGCGACTACTTCGAGGAGCTGGCGGCGGGCTCCACCTCCCTCTTGCTCACGGGCTTCTGCGCCCACGACGCCCTGCTCCAGGCGCTCTACGACGCCCGTCCGACGGAGCGCTGGCCGGGCGCGGCCGAGGCGGTGTTCGACCACTACTTCGCGGCCCTGTTGCGGCAGCTCGAGCTGTCCGGCCAGGGCGAGCTGTCGCTGCCCTACGCGCTGTTGCAGGTGTCGAGCGGCGCCCTCTTCGGCTGCGCGCGGCTCTTGCGCCAGGCCGCGGCCGAGCTCGCCGCGATCAAGGCGCCCCGGCTGCTGCCCACGGTGATGGTCGTGGGCGAGATCTACGTGCGCTGCGATCCGTTCGCCAACGGCTTCGTCGTGCGCGAGCTCGAGCAGCGCGGCCTGCGCGTGCGCTTCGCGCCTTTCACCGAGTGGCTGGAGTACACCGACTACCTGTGCCGCCGCACGGGCCAGAAGTCCGGGTTTGGGGCCGAGCTCAGCACCATGGTGCAGCGCCGCATCCAGAATCTGTGCCACGACATCATGGCCGAGGCGCTCGGCTGGCCGCCCCGGACCACGGTGCCGGAGACGGTGCACGCGGCGCGGCCGTGGGTGCGCGAGGAGCTGGCGGGCGAGGCCGTGCTCACCCTCGGCGGTCCGGTGCACGAGCACCGCGCGGGCCTGATCGACGGCGTGGTGAGCGTGGGGCCGCTGGAGTGCATGCCCAACAAGATCGCCGAGGCGCAGCTCTTCCACGTGGGCGAGCGCGAGGGGCTGTGCTCGCTTACCCTCTCGGTCAACGGCGATCCGCTCGATCCGGAGCTGCTCGACAGCTTCGCTTTCGAGGTCAAGGCGCGCTTTGCCGAGCGCCGGCGGGCGGCCCTGGCACGCGTGGTGGGGAGCCGGGCGCCAGGAGCGGAGGCCGCGGCGACGCGGGACTCTGGTATCATCGGGGGACCATGACTACGGCGCAGGGCGCGAGCTGGCGCGGCTGGCTGCTCTTGGGGCTGCTCGGGACAGCGGCCGCGGCGGGCTGCACGCTCGACCGGTTCGGCCTCGGGCCCAAGGGGCAGGATGGCGGCGCGGGCGGCGCGTCCGGCAGCTCGAGCAGCAGCACGAGCGCCAGCAGCACCGGCTCTAGCGGTGGCGGCGGCGCGAGCAGCACCGGATCGAGCTCGACCTCGGGCACGGGCGCCGAAGGCGCCGGCGCGGCGGGCGCGAGCACGGGCGGCGGTGCGGCCGGGGGCGCGGGAGGGCAGGGGGGCGGCGGTCCAGTGTGCGGCAACGGCAAGATCGATCCTCCCGGCGAGGAGTGCGACGACGGCGACAAGGACGACAAGGACGGGTGCAACAAGAACTGCGACATCGAGAAGGACCACTGGTGCAAGGGCGAGCCGAGCGAATGCGGGCCGGCCTTCAGCCCGGACCTCAAGGCAGGGATCCCCATTCCCGACGACCTCTACAAGGGCGGCATTGACGACAAGAACCAGGTGGCCTGCGCTTCGATCCCGGTCGCCGTGGCCGGGGGCAAGAAGGTAGAGAAGGTCGTGGTGGCGCTGGCGATCGACCACGAGCAGGCTGGCGATCTCACCATCAAGCTCCGCGCTCCGGGGGCCGATGATCCGCCGCTCGTGACGCTCATGAGCCGGCCGGGGCTGGAGGAGCAGGCGGACGACGGCGCCAACTACGGCGGCTTCCTCGACCCGTGCTGCAACTTGCAGGAGTGCTGCAGCAGCAAGGGCGCTCTTTCCAAGGACTACCCCGTCACGTTCGACGACGACGCCGCGGTCGACGCCGAGCTCATGGGCAAGCAGCTCGCGCCGGGGGAGGTGGTCTGCAACCCCAAGCCCACGCCGTGCGAGTTCTTCCCCAACCAGGGCAAGGCGTTCTCGGACGAGCTGATCGACCTCGAGGGCCTGGATCCGAACGGCACCTGGACGATTTGCGTCGGCGACTCGAAGCCTGCACAGAAGGGCACGCTGAAGGGAGCCACGCTGAAGCTCCTCTTGACGCCGTGACCCGAGGCGATGGTAGCGGCAGGCGCCGTGCTACGCTGAATCCACGCAACTGGCGGCCTGCTCGTGTCGATGATCTCCCTGTGTTCACACCAGGGAGGCCGTCGTGGGAAAAGTCATGGTGCACATCAAGCTGACCAACTACGAGGATCTGGCCCAGGCGCGACGCGGGCTGCTCGACGCGACACGAGTACGGCGCATCGAGCTCGACGCGCTCGTGGACACGGGCGCGACGACGCTCGCGCTTCCGGCCGACGCCTGCGCGGCGCTCGGGCTGCCTGAGACCGGGCGCCGCCGCGCCCGCATGGCCGACGGCCGTGTCGAGGAGCTCGGCCGGGTCGAGGGGGTGCGGATCGAGATCCTCGGCCGCGACATGCTCTGCAACGCCCTCGTGCTGCCCGCGGGGGCGACGGCGCTCGTCGGTCAGATCCCGCTTGAGGAGCTCGATCTCGTCGTCGATCCCAAGTCGCGCGAGGTCACGGTCAACCCCGCCTCGCCGGACGAGCCGCTGCTGGATCTGCTGCGGGCGCAGGCGGCCGCGTAGCAGCGGCGCTCTACGGCGGCGAGGCATAGCAAGCACCGCGGGCAGGCGCCGCGCACGAGCCCGGTGGCCGCACCAGAACCCCGTCAAGGTCGCCGCCTTTCGCAGGCCCTGCGCCGGCTCCGCCTCTGCCCGCTCCCGATTGCACCAGGGAACGTGGGGCGGGTGGCTTGGCGCCCTGCGC
>JACQWT010000321.1 GCA_016209145.1 Deltaproteobacteria bacterium
GTGTGTCGGAGAAAGCGTGCTCGAAATGGTCCAAGTTATCGAAATCGCTCACTTTACTCTGACGCTGGAACCGAACAATTCCGCGCACTTAGTTTTTTCTCCGACAGACTCCTAGGTCCGAAAATCGTCGCGTGGCGCGAGGAAAAACGAACCGCCAAGACGCCAAGGGCGCCAAGATCGAGTCCGATTTTGTTTTTTCCTTGGCGTTCTCGGCGTCTTGGCGGTTCATCTTCTTGCTTGGGTTGCGGGCGAAGCCCGCGCTAAGGAGGGACGGCGCTGGCTGGGCGAGGCGCGGGCCGAACTGGCCGCCGCGCGCGTGCTTGCCGTCGCCGCCATCCACCACCTGGCGTGCTTTCACGCGCAGCAGGCGGCCGAGAAGGCGCTCAAGGCGTTCCTCTACGCCCAAGGCGAGGCCATCGTGCTTGGCCACTCCGTGCACCGGTTGCGCGTCGCTTGTGAGCGCTACGATGCGTCGCTGGCCACACTGGCGGATCTGCGGCCGCTGGATGGCTACTACGTGCCGCCGCGCTACCCCAACGGCGTGCCTCCCGACACCGTGCCGAGCGAGGCATTCTCACCGGCGCAGTCGTCGTCGGCGGCCAGTCTGGCGGACGACGTGATCCGCGCCATTGCCGCCCGCGTCGGTGGCTGAGCGGCGCAGGACCGGTCGGAATCCTGGCCTGCCCGGAGCGCCCAGGGTTCCGGCCAAGTCGCCGGAACCAGCCCTGGGCACCGCGCGGGCCTTGACTAGCTAACCACACTTGGCTAACATCTCTCTTCGTGAAGTCTACGGTCCACGCGGCCAAGACCAACTTGTCGCGTCTGATCGCGCGCGCCTGCGCCGGGGAGGAAGTGATCATCGCGCGGGGCAAGATCCCCGTGGTGCGCCTCGTGCCCGTGGAGCAGCGGCCCGTGGCCCGGGTCTTCGGGGCGCTGCGCGGTCGCCTCACGGTAGACGAGAGCTTCTTCGAGCCGCTCCCGGAGGAGGAGATCCGCGCATTCGAAGGCCGGACGTGAAGGTGCTGCTCGACACCCACGCCTTTCTCTGGTGGCTGGCCGGCGATCCGCGGCTGTCCGACCGGGCGCGCGAGGCTATTGCCGACACCGAGAACGTGGTGTTCGTGAGTGCGGCGGCGGCCTGGGAGATCTGTACGAAGTTCCGCATCGGCAAGCTCCCTGGCGCCTCGGAGGTCGCCGCCGACGTGGCCGGGTGCGTGGCCTCTCAGGGCTTCACGCCGTTGGAGATCTCGATGGCCGACGCCCAGCGTGCCGGGCTGCTCCCCGGCCCCCACCGGGACCCGTTCGACCGGATGCTCGTCGCCCAGGCCCAGGCCTTGGATGTGCCACTGGTGAGCAACGAGGCGGTGTTCGACGAGTACGGCGTGCGCCGGCTGTGGTGATCTCGGCGCTGAGATCCCGCGCCCGGCCTCCGTGCACCGCGCCCTCCAGCCCGTGACCGCCCGAGACCCCGTCGGACGGCCAGCGGGCACGGCTTGCTGCGGCAGCGCTGCTCCGGTGCGCCGCAGGCGACACGGCCCAAACCGGTGCCGCGCCGCTCGGCTGTTGCGGTAGGCTCGACCTCATCGGGTAGCCCCGGCCGGCTTGCTTGCAGCACCAGGCCGGCGGAGGCACTTCGCGAGAGAAGGAGCGGTCGATGAAATGCCAGAACTGCGGTGCCGAGAATCCGTTGGCTCAGGCAAGCGAGGGGCAGTGCGCCTACTGCGGAGCGACGCTTCCCCATGCGGCTGCTGCGTTGGAGAAGGAAGCCCTGATGCGGCGTCTGCTCGAAGACCGCAACGGCGACGGCGTTCCCGATGGCCTCCAGGCGCTGGCCATGCTCCAAGCGGAGCAGGCTCGCCAGACGGAGGCCGCGGGCAAGATCGAGGCTGACCGCCGCCAGCTCCAGCTCCTGCGGCTGCTCCATGGCCACTCGCTCCGGGCCGCGCGCATGACGGCCCGACTGGTCCGGGTGCCGCTCCTCGCGGTCGCCATTGGCGTGCTCGTGAGCATCCCGTGGCACTTGGTCGCCGTGCGGTGGCAGGGCATGGATCCCTGGCTGGGGGAGAACGCCCGCCTGGTGTGCCCCGAGATCTGCGACGGTTGCCACGGCCCCTACGTAATCTTCGCCTGGACCGCATACTCAACGCCGACGGAGAGCTCGGGGGAGAGCACGGTGGTCTACTGCCAGCGCAAGCCGGGGCAATTCGCCGGCTACTCGGAAACGGACTTCCTGTTGGGGCTCACGGCGAACGGCGAGCTCGAGCTCCCCGGCGCTACCTTCTCCCTTTGGGGCTTCTCCGTGCTGCTGTGGATCGTGGTGTCACTGTTCCCGGCCTGCCTGCTCGACTACCTGCACGTGCTGATTCTCAGGGCCAAGGCGCCTGGCCTCGAGAGGCAGATCCGCGAGGTCGAGTCTCGCCTGCGGTAGAGCTCGCCGCGAGCGGTCCTGCGGCGGCGTGTCGAAGCCCGCGTGGTGGCGCGTTCACTTGGATTTCCTGGCCGCTCTCACCACCCGCGGGGCGTGTCCCGTTCGAATACTCCACCGCCTCCTCGCGCAGCATCTTGCCGAGCAGCCGCAACCGTTCGTGCTCGTCGGCGCTTTGCAGGATGGCGCGCAGCTCGTCGACGGAGATGTCCTCGTCCCAGAGGAAGTACGGCCGGCAATCGCCACGGGTCAGGTCCGTCGTGAGCTGGCGCATGCCCATAGGATACCACGTCCGCGCCGCGGCTAGCAGCGCGCGGGATGCACCCCAGGGGCTCCGCGGGTTGCGACGGCCGCGGCTTCGCCTGCTACGCTTGGATCGTCATGGGCGATGCGCTGGCAGTGACCTCCCGGCTGAAGTTGCCCGCCGAGGAGCTGAGCTGGACGGCGGTCCGCGCCTCGGGGCCGGGCGGCCAGAACGTCAACAAGGTTTCGTCCAAGGTGGAGCTGCGCTTCGACGTGCGCGGCAGCCGCGTGCTCGACGGGCCGACCAAGGCCCGGCTGCTCGCCATCGCCCGCCGGCGGATCGACGCCCGAGGGGTGCTGCTCGTCACCTGCCAGGTCACCCGGGACCAGCGGCGCAACCTGGAGCTCGCCCGGCAGCGGCTCGCCGAGCTGGTCCGCCGCGCGCTGCAGCGGCCGAGGTCGCGGCGCCCGACCAAGCCGACGCCCGGCTCCCAGCAGAGGCGTCTCGCGGCAAAGCGGAAGCGCGGCGAACACAAGCGCCGGCGCGCCCAGCCCGTGGACGCCGAGGGTTGAGCCACGAGGGGGCGGCAGGGCGCTTCGGCCATTCGCCGCAACGCAGGTTGTTGCGCGCTCTGAGCGGCACTAGGAGCCTGTCGGAGAAAAAACCAAGTGCGCGGAATTATTCGGTTCCAGTGTCAGAGTAAAGTGAGCGATTTCGATAACTTGGACCATTTCGAGCACGCTTTCTCCGACACACTCCTAGTGCCGTCCGATACGCTGGCGCAACGCGCACAGGCGCGCGCCGCTGCGATCCCGACGTCAAGCGGGTCGCGACCCCGGGCATGCCGCCCGCCCCCCCGCCGGTCAGGGGCAGCCGCGGCGGCTGCAGTCGTCCTTGCCGCCTCGCTATCCCCCGCCCGCCTTCTGCCGCGCGCCCGCTCGGCGCGCCCAGCCGAGGAATGCACGGCGGAGCGCCCTCTCCTGCTCGGCCGTGTGAAAGCCCCCCGCGGCCTCGAGGACGAAGGGCGGTACGGTCGCCCAGAGGAACAGCACGCCGTCGCTCTTCAGCTCGTACGATGTGCCGACGTCAGGGATCCACGGCCCTGCTGACGCCACGTCACCTTCGGGCCCCTGCGGCGCCGGTGGAGGAGGCCCATGACGAGCCCGGAACGCCGAGATCCTCATCGCGCCATTCATCCATGTGGCAGCAGGTTCGAGCGTGCCGCACGGCGAACGGCCGGCGCACGCTCCGTAGAAGAAGGACACGTAGCCGAAAGCCGGTTGAGGATCGGCCGGGATCCATCCTCGACCAGGATCGGGCAGATCCTCGCTCTGCACCGCCGCGGCATCGGCTCCGTCCTCGATCGCCGCGGTCGCGACCGGCGCGACGCCGCCGTCCGTCGGCGCATGCGAGACGGCGGCACGAGACGGCGCCGCCGTGGGGGTCGGAGATGCCGACGCTGCGGGTGCGGTGGACCCTGTCGCCAAGGGAACCCCCTGTGAAGCGCACGCGTGCATCGCGAGCGCGCCTCCCAAGATCGCGTACGCCAGCGGCGGACAGCCGAAGCAAGCGGCCCACGCCGCGACGTCGGCCTGCTGGCGCCGGCGAGATCCTGTCTGGACCCTGCCCGGCGAAGTCGACATGGTTCGACGTTATGCGACCTTCGGGGGGGAGGCTAGAACCAGATCAGGTGCACCTGGCCCGGCGTCACGTCGCGATGGGCGATGCCCTCGGCATGCGCCAGCGCGAGGGCCTCGGCGATCGGCGACAGCAGGGCCATCGCGTCCCCGAGCGGCATGCCCCCAAGGCCCTCCTCGGCTCGGCGCGTCAGCTCGTCCGCGAGAGCGCAGCCATCGAGCCACTCGAGCATGAGCCAGGGCGCCCACTGTCCTTTCGGGGCGCGCTCGGCGCCGAAGTTGAGCGGCTGCACCACGGACGCGGTTAGCCTCGCGAGCCGGTACATGGCGCGTGCCTCGCCGAGGAACAGGCGCAGGAAGCGGCGCCGCTCCCCTTTGTCGAGGTCCGGCTTGAGCTCGAGGCACTTCAGGGCGACGTCAGCGCCGAACACGCGGTGGCGGGCGCGGTACACGACCGCGAAGCCTCCGCGGGCCACGGCGGCCTTGATGGCAGCCCCTCCGAGGTCGTGGCCGACCCAGCCGAAGACGTCGAGGGAGGACACACGGGAAGTGTACCTTGGCCGGAGGCCGGGAAGGGCGGCGTGCGCGCCAAGGGCCCCCGCGTCTCCCACCGAAGTCTGCCGCTTCCCTGGCGCGCTCCGGGCACGGGGGACCAGCGGCAGTGAAGGCCAGCTATTGGCGACTGGCCGTAAGCGGCTAACATCCGGGGCCCGGGAGGATCCTGCTTGACGGCCACGCTCCACGCCCACGACATCAGCCTGAGCCTCGGCCCGGTCGAGGTTCTTGGCGGCGTGTCGCTCTCGCTCTTCCCGGGCCACCGCGTGGGCATCGTCGGCCCGAACGGAGTGGGCAAGTCGACGCTGCTGCGCGTGCTGGCTGGCTGGATCGAGCCGGACCAGGGCACGGTCACCACCACGCCCCCCACGGCCACGGTCGGCTATCTCCCGCAGGAACCGGATCGGCGGCCGGGCGAGACGGTGCTCGACTACCTGGCCCGCCGGACCGGCGTGGCCGCGGCAACGGCGGCCATGGAGCGGACGAGCGGCGAGCTCGGGGCCGAGCTGCCCGGCAGCGCCGACGCCTACGCCTCCGCCCTGGAGCGCTGGCTCGAGCTGGGGGGCGCGGATCTGCCGGCGCGGGCCGCCCGGCTGCTCGACGACCTCGGCATCGGCGCGGCGCTGTGCGACCGGCCCACCTCCGTGCTCTCGGGCGGAGAGGCGGCCCGGGTCTCGCTCGCCGCCGTCCTGCTGGCGCGCTTCGACGTGCTGCTGCTCGACGAGCCGACCAACGATCTCGACTTCGACGGCCTGGCCAGGCTCGAGGCCTTCGCCACCGGCGTCGACACCGCCATGGCGCTGGTGTCCCACGATCGCGCCTTCCTCGATCGGGTGATCACCGACGTGGTGGAGCTGGGCGAGCACAGCCGCCGGGCCGCGCACTTCGCCGGGGGATGGAGCGCGTATCTCGACAGCCGGGCCATCGCCCGGCGTCACGCCGAGGAAGACTTCGCCGGCTACGCCGACCGGCGCGACACGCTGCACGCCCGCGCCCAGCAGCAGCGGCTCTGGGCCCTGCAGGGGCAGCGCAAGGCCAAGAAGGACACCAAGGAGAAGGACAAGCACGTCAAGGCGCATCGGCTAGCCACCAGCGAGCGCATCGCCGCCAAGGCGCGCGCCACCGAGCGCGCGATGGAGCGGCTGGAGGTGGTGGACAAGCCCTGGCAGGGCTGGGAGCTGCGGCTCGAGATCGCGCAGACGCAGCGCAGCGGCGAGCTGGTCGCGCGTCTCGACGGCGCCGTGGTGCGGCGCGGGCCGTTTACCCTCGGGCCGATCGATCTGCATCTGCACTGGGCCGAGCGTGTGGCCATCGTGGGCCCCAACGGCGCGGGCAAGTCGACCCTGCTCGAGCTGCTGCTCGGCCGCCTCGCCCCCGACGAGGGCGTGCGCTGGCTCGGGCCCGGCGTGGTGCTGGGCGAGCTGGAGCAGCGTCGCTCGCGCTTCGTCGGCGAGAGCTCGCTGCTCGCCGCCTTCCTCGAGGAGTCCGGCCTGCTGCCGGTCGACGGCCGGACGCTGCTGGCCAAGTTCGGCATCGGCGCCGGGCACGTCGGGCGCCCGGCCGCGTCGCTCTCGCCCGGCGAGCGCACGCGGGCCGCGCTCGCGCTGTTCCAGGCGCGCGGGGTAAACTGCCTGATCCTCGACGAGCCGACCAACCACCTCGACCTGCCGGCCATCGAGCAGCTCGAGTCCGCGCTCGACGGCTTCGGCGGCACGGTCTGCCTGGTCAGCCACGACCGCGTGCTGCTGGAGCGCTTCGCGCCCACGCGCACTCTGCGCCTGGAGCGGGGACGGATCGAGGAGGGCTGAGGGCTTCACTGCCGGTGGTCCCCAGCAGCGCCCCCGATCGTCCGGATCATGTGGCGCACGTCCCGCTTGTCCCCACCTGGCCCAGCACGTCGTCGACGTTGCGCGCCACCACCCGGGCTCCCTCCTGCCGAACCTGTAAGAAATCCTTACAGGTTGCCTCGGGCTTGAGCTCGCCCTCCGCGTAGATGGCCTTGAGGTGCTGCGTCACGTTCTGCGGCGTCGTCTGGAAGCGCTCGGCCATCACCGCCTGGCTCAGCCAGAGCCCTTCACTGCCGGTGGGTCCCTCCGCCAGGGGGTCGATCTCGATGCGCTCGGTGAGGCAGGGCTGGAACTTCGAGCCGCGGCCTCGCGCGCGGGCCCGTGCGAGGGCCTGGAGTGCGCCGGCCACGATGCACCGCCCATCCCCGCCGCGGCCGCTTGAGGGCGACGGGCGGCGCGCAACCCGTTGGAATCCCGTTGGTGGCCCCAGACGAGATCGGCTAGGATTTCCCTTCAACGGACCGGTTCGCAACGGCCCGGGCAGCGTTGCCGTCCCCGGCTGTTCCGCGACAGTTACTTTTGCCGGTTGGCGCCGTCCTGACCCCGGCCAACCTGCTCGGCCTCTAGGCCACGCCCCTGCACGGCTTTCCCGGGGAGATTTCAGCCCGCCGACGTTTCGCCGAGGCTACGTGACGGCCTCGTAGCCGTAGCTCGTTCGTCGCGCTCGTCCGCCCAGCTCCAGCTCGAGCAGCCCGCGCGAGACGACCGAGACGGGCAGCCCGCTCGCCTCGCACAGCCCGTCGGGGTGCCAGCCCCCGCGCCCGCCCATGGCCCGAAGCACGCCGGCAGCCTCGGCCGAGAGACTGGCATGCGTCCCGGTCGATGACCCACTGTGGGTCACGGACCCCGGGCCGTTGGCGAACGGGTCGGTGATGAGCTTGCCCTGGCCGTCGAAGAAGCGCAGCTCGGCCTCGGCGTCGCCCTCGATGCGCAGCAGGCCCTCGTGCAGCAACCCATGGTGGGTGGAGCACAGACATAGGCAGCCCGCCCGCGAGTGCGCTCCGCCCTGGGCCTGGGGCTGGATGTGATGCACTTCGACGTAGCGCCTCCGGGTGCAGCCAGGCACGCGGCAATGGCACCGGTCCCGGAGCTTGACCGCCCGGCGCACTGCCGCCGGCAACGGCCCACCGCGCTGCACTGCCCGACCCTCGGTCGCGAGGTCGCGCACGGACGCGCCGCAGCGGAGCCGCGCCGCTGCCTCCGCGCCGAGCTCGACCGCGCCCGCGCCCGTCTCCAGCTCGCTCTGGCCGCACTGGCGGCATTCGTAGAGCACCACCGTGCGCTCCGGCTCGGCCCCCTCGCCGCCCTCGGCCTGCCGGGCCAGGGCCTCGCGTGCCACCTGCGCGTGCGTGCAGAGGTCTTCATCCTTGCGCGGTAGCTCCGCCAATGTCGCCGCTTGCTCTCCCGCCGCCGCGCGGCACGCTCGGCGGCGTGCCGGCCATCGGGGCAGTAGATCTGCCCGTGGTCGCAGAAACGGCACAGGTAGAAGACGCGGCGACAGCGATCGACGACGCACTGGACTTGGCGTAGATCCTCCACCCGCACCGGCGACCGCCGAGAACTCGACCGCCAGGGAGGACTCGTGCGACAACCGTCGCGTCGAACGCGTCCACCCGCGGCGACCGAGGGCTCGGAGGTTGACCACTCCGGGCCCTTCACTTTGTCGACGGTCGGGTGCGATCGTCCACCGCACGCCCGAGCAGGGCCAACTACGCCCTCAGGACGGGCCGCTCAGATTCCCGCGGTTCTCGGCGCCCGTCTACACCGCGGGCCTGCTCCCGCAGACGGAATCCGAGCGCACCACCGCGCGACACCGTCGGGTCACCGCCTGGCTCGCCGTCGTCACCTGCGTCGTGTCAGCCGGTCAGGACTTGGAACGCAAAAAGCCAGAACAACCAGCTACACGAAGTAGCCCCAGCCCAATTGAGACTTCCCGGGGAAGTAGACGGCAATTCACGCACTTCCCCGGGAATTGGCCGGTTAGATCTCAAGGACTTTTTTCGATCGGATGTCGATTTCTGGCCCTTCGCCGCAAGCCTGGTCACGTGATCCCGCGGGCTTGGCGTGAGCAGGCTTGGAGCGTGAGCGAGTGGCCGCGCTGTCTCGGCCAGCAGGGCGAACATCGCCTCCTGGTCGCCACGGAGTCAGCCCTGCATCGGTGCCCGTGGGACGGGTTTGGGGTCCTGACGCGCGCAGAGCGGGCGTCACCCATCCACCCCTGCACACGCCAGCGCCCGTCCCGAAGCGGGTGGGCCGACCGTCAGTGGCCTTTGGGGACCAGTGACAGTGTAGGCGGTGACATGAACCCGTCGAAGGTGACCTGGGGCCTCCTGGCCCTTGCTGCGCTCGGTTGTTCGGACAAGCCCGCCGCATCGGACGCGGCGTCCTCCTCGAGCTCCACCGCGCTGCTGCCGGCGACGGTGTCGACCACGGCGGCATCGACGAGCACCGACTCGGGCGCAGTGCTGCTCGACGTCTCCGAGCTCACTGCGCAGCCGGATCGCTTCCACGGCAAGGAGGTCCAAGTCCGGGGCCTCGTGGCCTCGATCTGCAAGCAGGAGGGCTGCTTCGTCGACCTCGTGCCCGTCTCGGGCAAGGGGCAAGGCGTCCTGGTGAGCGGCAGGCACGGCCCGGGCAAGTACCCGACCGACTGCGTGGGCAAGCTCGCCACGGCCAGGGGGACGGCTGTCTCACCCACGTTGGCACGGAGGGCCACCTGCCGGCACGCCGCGGCCGAACGCCTTGGAATTCTCAGATTGGTCGGCGGGCAGTCGCTCGGGCCCGCTGCGTGCTGGCTGGCAGGCCGGATCGGCTTTGGATTTCCTGGCCGCCCGACCGCTGAAGCCAACGGCAGTGCAAGCAGTGTAGGCGGATCTGATCGGAAGAGTCAGAGCGCGCCGTCGCGCGCGAGCGGAGCGGTCGCTGCAACGCCGGTCTCGGCTGGCAGCGCGGTGGCTGCATGGGGATGGATCCGCGCCGGAGCCTTGACGGCCATCATGGAAGCGAGAGAAAGCCCGGGCAGGCCCCGAGACGAGCCTGCCGGCCCCGGTCAAGCGGAAAGCAAGTAGAGAATCGCGAGGTTGGCGAGCGGATGGTGGCCAGGTTGAGAGCGAGGCTCGCTTGCGCCGTCTACCCCCTCCGGCCATCACCGCAAGGCCCTTGCACCGCAAGGCCCTTGGGCATAGGTGTTCTGAGTCGCCACGTCTTGGCGCAAGCCCGCCCGGGAGCGGGCCACGGCAGAGATGTTCCAGCTCTGCAGACGCGATCAGCTCTATGGATTTGTCCAGCCTCCTGACGGGCGGCGCGATGGGCGTGCTGGTGGGGGTGGTTGTCGGGAACCTGATCCGTGCGGGGAAGTACTTTCGCGCTCTCGCCCTCTTCGGCATTGGGACGGGATCCGCAGGCGCGGTTGGCGGGCTCTCGGTGCTGCGGGAGCTGATCGGAGCGCAAGGTCTGACTGCTGGTCCGCTGTTGGCAAGCTACGCGACGGCGACTGTCGTCAGCGCCGCCACCACATGGGTGATTGCGGGCGTGCTAGCCCGGCGTCGGGCGCCGCCACGGGAGGCGAGGATGACGCGGGAGGAGTGGGAACAGCTCACGCCGTTGCAGAGGGTAGTCGGCTCGAAGCGCCTTCGAGAGGGGAAGGAAAGCTTCCAGATTGCCGCCGAGCTAGGCATCAGCGTGGACACGGTCAACGAGGAGTTTCTGGCTGCGATGCGGCTCCTGAAGGGCGACCCTTCTTCGAGCAAGGGCAAGTAGGCGGACCCCGTGGAAACCTGGAGCTCGCCCGCTTTCGGGCAGAAGCTTCGGAAGGCGCTGATGCGCCGCCAGTGGTTCTTCATGCTGCCTGAACATGCCCGTGACGAGGTGATCCAGGAAACACTGGAGGCGCTCCTTCGTGCCGAGCGGCTGCGCGCGCCCGCCGCGGGGCGGTCAGGCCGGCCACGTCCCATAGCAGATCCGCTTGCCTATGCGATCGTGACGGCGCGCAACCGGGCCTTCTCCCTTTGGCGGAGGTCGGACGTCCCGTTGGACGCCGGCGACGCGGATCGTCTTCCCTTCGCCAGCGCCAACCCCGAGGAGCGAGCCATCGACGCTGAACGGATGTGCGCCGTCGTGGAAGCAGTCGAACGGCTTCCAGCGGGCCAGCAAGCTGTGGTACGGCTTGTCCTCGAAGACGGTCTTTTGGTGCAGGAGGTAGCACAACAGCTTGGAATCACTATAGATTCCGTCTACAAGCGGCTGTCCAGAGGTCTCCGCGCTCTCCGGACGGAGCTAGCTTCCCCGAAAAAGGCCGTCAGGAAAGGGCGTCGAGCGCGTCCATAGGTCATGAGGCTCCAGCATGGCGGGCCTCTTGTCGTGACAGTGGCTGCCCGATGCCTTAGGAAATCGGGACTCGTGACAGTGGCTGCTCGATGCCCGAGAGGGGTCGGGCCTGAACGCCGTTCGGCGTCAGAAGCGTGAGGTCCAGACATGGAAACGGCGGCAGTGGTGCTCGCGAAGTTCACGGATCTGTTGAACCAGTTTGGTGCCGACTCCAAGCAAGTGCGAGCAATGCGGAAGAAGCACGAGACCGACCCCGAGCTGTGCGGCTTGTTCGAGACCACTGTCGTCGTGCAGGCGCAGCTACGGGCTGGGAAGCTGAAGGCGAACGGCCGTGACTTCGCGATCGCCGCGTCTTCCGTAGCCGAACCAGGATGCTGTCTCGCCGTCGAGTAGGCCACTCGGCGGCTGGGGCGTTCAAGCCCGGTTCTCCGGTTCGGCGGCGGTGGCCGGGGCTGGGCCGTGGGTCGGCCAGGTTCGCGGCACGTGGCGCCGGCACCTGGGGCCGGCGGGCGGGCGGCCGCTCGGCTCAGCACTGGCAGCGCACGTCGCGCACACAGGATGGTCGGCGGGCAGTCGCTCGGGCCCGCTGCGCGCTGGCTAGCAGGCCGGATCGGCTTGGGGTCTCCTGGCCGCCGGCCGCGTGCGATCGGTTCGCGGACGAGCCCTCGTGCAACTGGTGCGCGGGCTCTCAACGCGGTCTGACGCCCCGTCCGTCGCGGCGCTCACTCCCGCACGCCGGCGTCCCCGGCCAAGTCGTCCTCGTCCAGGTCGTCCTGCTGCCCGTCGTCGGCGAGGTCGTCGTCCTCGTCGTGCGCGTCCAGCCAGTACTGCTCGGCTTCGGTCGGCAGACCAAGCTGGTCTTCGATCATCGCGCGCCAGTGGGGGTCCGAGAGCCGGGGATAGACTTCTCTGAGCAGCGCTTGGGACTCGTCGGTGTCGAGGCACCAGAGCCTGTCGAACAGGCCGGCGCACGAACGCGGGTCGCGCGACGTGAGCAGGTCGAGGATCTGGGGGCGGAAGGTAGCCACCGGCGCGCCATCCGAGAGCAGGATGTCCAGCAGCTCGGACTGCTGGGCCGGCGGAGCCACCCGGACCAGAGCGGGCACGCGCGCATCGTCGGCGCGGACGACCTCTGCGCGAAGCAGCGCGGCCAGCGCCTCGGCCCGCGCGCGGCCGGGGGCAGCGTCCGAGTCGATCACCGTGGTCAGCGCCGCGGTCAGCGAGGCTGGAGGGGGCCGGAGTGTCGGGAAGTGCGCGGCGGCCGCGGTGAAGCGGAAGCTCCCCGGCCGCGCGAGCGCCGCGGCGAGCCACGTTTCGTCAAGGGGACGCGTCTGGTGGAGCAGGTGCACGAGGCTCAGGGGGGGCCCCGGCGCCCCAAGCTCGTCGGCCGACTCGACCGCTCGCTGGACGAGGTCGCCGACGGCGCCGAGCTTCCGGTTCAGGCCGATCGTGGCGGCGCGCTGCAAACGCACCCGGTCGCCGTCCCGGAGCGCCTCCGTGCAGGCGGAGACGATCCGCTCGCCGAGCTCGGGACAATCGGTCATCCGTTCCAGCACCTGGCCCGCGTCGTAGACGAGCCTCGCGTCGGCGTCGTCCGGCGCGACCACGCCGACCGCCCACAGCCGGTCGAGCAGCTCGCGGGGCGCGCCGGTCTCCCGCAGGACGCGCAGCGGGTCGCTCTCATCCTCCCAGAGAGGCGAGGCGAGCACGCGAGCGGCGCACGCGCGGGCGCGGTCCCGGATCGCATCGGGAATCGTCTCGCCGCGCAGCAGCCTGGGCACTTGCCACAGCCATGACCGCGTGCACCCGCACGGGTGGCGCTCGGCCGCGGCCAGCATCCCTTCGATGGCCGCCGGGCCGAAGCGGCGGAACAGCTCCGCGGCCCATTCCCCGCGGTCCTTGGGTAGGCCGGGGCGGGACTTGTTGAGCACGAAGAGCGAGCTGTCGGCGAGGGCGAAAAGGAGCAAGGCGAGCGCCTCGCGGTCCGGCGCGTCGCCGAGCAGCGCTTCCGCCATCGCCAGGCGCACTTCGCCCGAGCCGCGGCGCAGCAGGGCGAGCCGCGAGCGGAACGTCTCGGACGGAGGCCTGTCCAACAGCTCCAGACAGACTCCCGCGTCGTCGGGCACGGGGGGCGCAGCGGGGTCGCTGGCGAGCCATTTCTCGCGGCCGAGCTCGGCGATGTCGGGGACGGGGTCCCCGGCCGCTTCCGCCAGGCGGGGGCGCGCCATGTCCGGGGGAAGACAGGCCGCGGCATCGACGCCTTCGCGCCGCCGCCACCGGTCGGCGTTGCGCAGCCAACGGTCCACGGCGCGCGCCGCGATTTCGTCGGGGTAGCCGGCGGCGAGCGCGGAGAGCGCCCAGGCATTGCCCAATGTCCGTCGATCACCGCGAGCAAAGACACAGTCGTTCCTGAGGATCCGTCTGAGGGGCAGATGGCCGCCCGCCGGCCGCAGGGCGCGCACCGCCTTTCGCAGCGCTTCCTCGTAGCTCATCACGTCCTCGTACGCTTCGCCGCGCCAGGCATCGGGCGGCGCCGGATGGACGACCGCGTCCTCGAGCAGGAACAGCACGTCGTCCTCCGTCAGCCCGGGCGGGGAGTAGTCCAGCAACGCCTCGATGGCGACCCAGCGGATGCCGAGATACCGAGCGCGCACGGCACGCCGGAGCGCGGGGATGGCGTCGGGCCATTGGCCCCGCGTGAGCCAGAAGGCGGCGATCCGGCGGGCCCTGGGGTTGGGGCTCTCGTCGAGGATGCGGCTCAGGCGCGCGCCGAGGTTCGGGTGGCGCCCGTGCAGCGCCTGCTCGTCCGCCAGCGCGCCCATCTCCACCGCGAACGCCAGCGAGCCATCTCCCAGGGCCGCGACTTCGGCGAGCATCTCCGCGGTCTCGGGATGGCGGGAGGGCTCCATCCACGAGACGCTGTGCGCGGCCGCCTTGCGCAACGAGGGAGGGAGCGATTCGTAGTAGCGCGTCAGGAGCCGGACGAAGCGGATCGCTTGGAGGCGGTGGTTGGCCATGACGACCGCGGCGATGCCGATCCCGGCTGCCTTGCGGCAGAGGGACCACACTTCCCGTTGCTGGGCATCGCCCGGCTGCGTCGCCCAGACGCACGCCACCTCCTCGGCGAACTGTGCACACCGGCGCCGCGCCTGGCGAGCGAGCTTCCCCGTTGCCTCGGCGGGCGGCTCGCCTTCGGGCCGCCGGGCCGGCGCCTCCGGTCGCGGGGGCATGTCGGCCGAAGGCTCCGCATCCTCGGGTCTCGCGATCCGCCACGCGAACCGCTTCGCGCTTGTTTCGTCCAGCTTGTCGTCGTTCGACGTCATGGTTCGCCATGGCCTTGGTCTTTCGCGTGGCGATGCGGAACGTCGCCAAGCCCTTCCTTGGCTGGCTAACGCTCTGCCGTTCAGCCGCGACGCGTAGCGCCGTCGGCTGCAGCGGCTTGTTGGGAGGCATCTCGGTTGGCCAGCGCTTGGAACGCCTCGACGGCCGTCGCCGAAGCCGCGGCGGTTGCGGCGCGTCCGGTGCAAGCGCTTGTTCGGCAGCCGAGCACCACAGCGCTCACGATGCCTTCCGGGCTGCCTTGGCCCTGCGCGGAACAAGCCGCACCGCCTTCCGATCGCCTTGCGCCTGCCGGGCCTGCGCAGCCTCGGCGATCTTCCGGATGTCGTCGCCGGACGCCTTCGACAGCGCCTCGCGAATGGCGTGAATCTCTTCGATGATCGGATCAGGTTCCATCGCAGTCACTCCCTTGGCAACTCAAGCGGCGTGCATTCGATTCTGCCACGCAACGAGGCGTTGGCGATGTGCTTGCAATTCCAGGTCAGCAGGTAGTCCATGCCGTGGACCGCCGCCATCGCAACGTGAAGAGCATCGACACGCGCCCTCGGCGGCAGGGCGCCGCCTGCAACAAGGTTCTCGGCCAACAGGATGGCGTCCTCCGTGACTTCGAGGAGTACGGCTTCCTGTAGTGCAGCGAGACGACTGGCGGCTGCTCCCTCGTCTCCGGCTGTGACTTCGTCGAGGACGAACTGTGACGTAAACAGGTCGAAACTCCCACGCGTAGCCCACCAATCGCGGGTCACCTGCTGGTGCGCGGCGCGGACGAGGTCGTGGCTTGGCCAGGCGGTCAGGTAGCTGACGATCGAGGTCTCGATGTAGATGTTGGGGTTCACGGGCACTCGCGTATTTTGCCACAAGGGTCTGCCGAACGAGTAGGCCGCGCTAGCCTGGATTTCCTGGCCGCCCACCGTGACGGCGAGCGGCAAGGGCGGCGGCCACCTCGGCGAGGTCCGGCCCTTCCTGCTCAAGTAGTACGGCGCCAGCGGCCGCAGCCGGGCCCAGTGCGTGCCCGAGCCGCTCCACTCGGTGACCAGCAAGGCCCTCCGTGCTGGCCGCGTACCTCGGGCTCATCTGCCAGCAACTTGTGGATCCCAACGAAGCTGGCTTCGGCGAGCAACTGCGCGAGTTCATGCCGGTGCTCCGCTCCTACCTCGATCGGGCGCGTTCGAAGCGCCCCGGGCCGCCGGGCGCGCCCGTGCCGTAGGCCGCGCTCCCGCCCAAGCCCCCTGGGCCACCGCGTTCGGAATCCGTCGCGCTTGGCTCGATGCGACGTCGCGCTGGACGCAACTGACGCGCGCGAGCAAGAAGGGGCCGGAGGGCTTCTTCGAGCTTGGTCAGCTCTGCCGCGTCCACCGGGGCCAGGTGACCGGCGCGAACGCAGTCTGGATCGCTGGACCGCACAGCGTCGGCCTCCCCCAAGAGCATACGCCGCGCTGACCCTGAGCAGCACGTGCACCGTGTTCGCCGAGAGCGAGGTGGACTCGCTCAGCGCCGAAGGGACCGAGGTGGCCGAGATCGTGCGTGGCGTGCACCGCGCCATCGCCTCGCGCACGCGCGCTGGTCGCGGGAGTGGCGCCCGGGCTCGACGGGCTGCCAGTGGCCATGTCCGCCGGGTTGGCTCGCAACCCCGGTGCCGTCCGGGCCCTGGGCGAGGCCCTGGGTTGCCCCGTCGCCGTGCCCGCCGAGCCCGACACCGTGGGGCCCCGGGTGCGGCGCTGATCGCGTGGGACCGGGCGCTCGGCTCCGCCTGACGGGGCGGCCCCGCCGAGAGTGTGCGACCGGCGCAGCCCATCAGTCAGCCCGTGGGCGCGCAGGTGGACGCGCCGGCGCCACCACCGTGCTCGGGTGGATGGCTCCGGAATGCCCGACGAGCGGCGTAGCCTCCTTCAGGTGGCAACGCATGCCTGCTTGAGGTGCTCTTGCCGCCCCTCGGCTCCACGCCTACCATCGTAGCCCTACACCCACCCGAGTGGCGGCGGTCCAGCCGAAGCGGGCATCGAGGAGAGGGCGCCCTGTCCGTTGGCGAACGGTAGCAGGATCGTCGGCGGGCAGTCGCTCGGGCCCGCTGCGCGCTGGCTGGCAGGCCGGATCGGGTTTGGATTCCCTGGCCGCCTACGCTCCCGGCAGCGGCGAGCGCGGCGGGGGACGGTATGATAGGCTGCGTACGCCACGTGCCGTGAGGCGGCGAGGTCGCCGCCTCCTGAACAGCGGAGTGAGGAAGTCATGCGTCGGATCGGTCTTGGATTGGTCGCGACAGTTCTGCTCGCCGGGCTGGCGGCGTGCGGCAACAGCAGGAACAAGGGCGGCGGAGACGGCGACGACGAGCAGCCCGCTGGCGGAGGCGGCCAAGCTGCCTCTGGCGGTAGCGGCGACTTCGGTGGCGCGGGCGGTGCTGGCG
>JACQWT010000322.1 GCA_016209145.1 Deltaproteobacteria bacterium
GGGAGAGATCGGCGATCCCGCCGCGGTGGACCCCATCCTTGAATTCGCCAAAGCCAATCCCAAGGCGTATTACCTGCCCGCCAGCGCCCAGGCGCTGGGCAAGATCGGCGACGAGCGGGCCCGCGAGCCGCTGCTCCAGGCCCTGAGAAGCGCCGACGACGACAGCCGCAAGAAGTTCCTCGACGCTCTGCGCGACGGCATCGGCGGCGTGGGCCTGGTGCTGGCCCTGGACACCGTGGACCAGGAGAGCGAGCAGCGGCAGTGGTTCCAGTACCGCCAGCTCTTCAAGCTGATCGAGCTGCTCGCGGATCCGCGGGCGGGCGATGCGCTTCTGGCCTGGGTCGAGCGCGTCAAGCCTCACCAGCACTGGCGCACCGAGGTGGGGCTGCGGCTGGCCGAGATCGGCGACGCCCGCGGCGCGGCCTACATCGGCGAGCGCATGCCGATCGAGGCCAAGGATCTGTACACCAAGCAGAAGTTCTGGCAGGCGGACGAGGGCGGCCACCTGCTCGGCACGGACCGGCAGCGCATCATCGGCGGGCGCATGCTCGCCGATCTGGCGAAGATGCTGTCCGACAAGCGTCCCGGGCTGCTCGCCGCCGCCGAGGAGCCGGTCATCAAGTGGCTCACGGCGCGGCCCCAGCCCCACGCCAATGGCCTGCGCTTCCTCGCCATCGCGGGCTCGGCCAAGGCGCTGCCGCTCATGCGCGACTGGGCCTTCCCGCCGGACAAGCTGCCGGTCGAGGGCCAGCAGCCGCCCTTCCCCAAGGCGTTCGAGACGGCCCAGAGCGGGCTTCGCTACATCGGCGTCATGAAGGACGGGCAGAGCTTCGAGAAGCTGCTCGACCAGTTCGAGCGCAAGAAGGACAGGAAGATGGACATCACCCAGAAGGGCCTGGAAGGCGCGGGCCTGGCCATGCTGGGGATGGCGCTGCGGGCGGTGACGCTGGGGGCGTCGCACGGGCTCGCCGAGTGGGGCGACCCGCGCGCCGAGAAGAAGATGATGGAGTTCATCGAGGACGAGACCTGGAACGAGGAGGCGCGCCTGGGCGCGTGCGAGTCCCTGGCGTGGCTGGCCTCCCCCGAGGGCTTCAAGAAGGTGGTCGAGAAGACCCGGGAGTTCGCGGCGAAGACCGATCCCAAGCAGCAGTTCATCGGCGCCTGCTACGCGCAGACGCTTGCCCGCCGGCCCGATCCCGAGGTCGTCCCGATGCTGGTCGAGACGCTGCGCCCCGACATGGAGATCCATGCGCGCGTCTCGCTCGCCCAGGCCATCGGGCTGAGCGGCCTCGCCAAGCACCCGGAGGCCGAGCAACGGCTCTTCGACCACGTGAAGTCCAGCGTCGAGCTACGCACCGCGGCGGCGCTCGCGCTCGTTCTGGGCGGCTCGGCTGACACCGCGGCGCGCACCGTGGCCAAGTTCGCCGACTTCGAGAAGGTCGTGCTCGACGACTTGAAGGATCTCTACTACCTGGCCTTTGGCTACTGGTCCCACCTCGATCTCGACAACGGCAACATCTACCGCTGGGTCGAGAACGCGGAGGCCATCAGTCGCGTGCGCATCGCCTTCGCGGAGCCCGCGGGCGGCGCCGCCGGGCCGGCCGAGGGGCCGGACGCGGGGCCGGCCGAGCCGGCCGCCGACGGCCTGGGTGCGCCGCAGCGCTGGGCCATCGAGCGGCTCGCGGCGCAGTTCGACGGCCTGCAGTTCGACAACGGCCCGCACTCCGAGACGCGGGTCGTGCTCCGCTACCGGCTGATCCAGGCCGCCAAGACCGGCACGCCCGAGCTGAAGCGGGGCGCGATTCGCACCCTCAAGTTCATGAAGGAGCAGGGCTCGCTCATGGCGCTGCGGCAGGAGCCGGGCGAGACCGGGGAGTTCGCCGCGCGCGCCTTCCACGAGCTCAAGAACCCTCGGGCCGAGGCGCCGGAGGATCTGAGCAAGTTCGAGGACCAGAAGAAGAAGCAGTCGTCGTCGCCGTAGCCGGCGCGGGCGGAGGGTTCCGTGGGCACTTGGCAGGAGGATCTGGTCGAAGCCGTCAAATCGACCGCGGAGCGGGAGGCCGAGGATGAAGAGCGCAGGCGCAAGAGGGTCGCCGAAGGGCTTGAGGTCGGGCAAGCGGCACTGCGGCAGGGCGCGGAGGCGCTGCGCTTTGCGGCCGAGAAGCTCCGCGACAAGGGCCTGACCCCCGAGCTGGAGGAGAAGCCGGACGAGACCAGGCTCGCTTTTCGCGACCTCGGCGTGCGCTTGTGGCTCGAGCGGGAGAGCGCGGTCGTCAAGGTCGTGCTTGGGGAGGGCAAGCCGCGCGAGTTCGACTTCGCCAAGGACCGGCATCTTGCGCCCAAGGACGTGGAGGAGTACGTGGGCCGGCGCGCGGTGGAGTTGGTGCGCACGACAAGGCGCTCCGCGCCCTGGTGACCGGAGTCTGCTGACCCCTGCCGCGCAGGTTGAGCCGTTTTCCCCCGACAGTACGTCCTGCTGCTGGTAACGTTTGCATTGCGTCTCGCGGCGCAAGCAGGGCGAGGCGTGGGATGCGGCCCGCCCGGGCGCGCCGCAGGAGGCAGGAGAGGAGCGATGGGTAGCAAGGTTTGCCTGGTGCTCAGTCTGGCGGGGGTCTTGGCGGCGGGGTGTCGCGAGCCCGATCCGAACGATCCGTCCAGCGTCGGTGGCCAGCAACCGACCGGCTACGACCAGTACGGCAATCCGGTCTACGGGCAGCAGCCGGGCGGCTACCCCGGGCAGCAGCCGGGCGGCTACCCCGGGCAGCAGCCGGGCGGCTACCCCGGGCAGCAGCCGGGCGGCTACCCCGGGCAGCAGCCGGGCGGCCAGGGCGCCCAGCCGAGCCCGCTGGCCCCGCCGTGCCAAAGCGACCAGACGTGCCTGACGTACCGCTGCAACCTGCAGACGCAGCGGTGCGCCTTCCCGTGCACGGGGCCGGCCGACTGCGCGGCCGGCTACAGTTGTCTGACCGGGCTGTGCGTGCCGGGCGCGGGCGCCGCGCCGCAGTAGCGCGCCGCGATGGGTAGCAAGGTGCGGGCTGGCTGATGGCACGCGACGGCGAGCGCGACCCGGCCGGGGCTCGGTCCGACGAGGACGGCCTCGACGCCATCGATCTGCCGATCGTGGGCCGGCCGGCGGCGCCGGGCGGGGCCGCGGGCCCAGGCGCGGCCCCTGCCGCCGAGGACATCGAGGAGGCGCTGGATGCGATGCTGCTCGGCACGGGCGCCGACCTGGATTTCGCCGAGCAGACGCCCACGCGGCCGCAGGCCGCGCCGCCGGCGGCGGCTGTGAGGCCCGCGTCGGTCGTGCGGGCGGCCCCGGCGCCCGTCGATGATGCACCCACCGAGATCGAGGATCTGATGCGCGTGGTCCTCGGCGACCCCGCGGGCGAGACGCAGACGGCGAGCGCCGGGGCCGCTCCGGTGCCGCCCGTACGGGCTGCGGCCGAGCTGCCCCGGGTCGGGGAGGAGGAGGGGGACGAGGAGAAGACGCCCGTGCCGGCGCCACGCGTGGCGCCGGCCGTGTCCGCGGCCGAGTTCGGCCCGGGCGACAGCGTTGCCGGCGTGCAGCTCATCGAGGCGATCTGCGTCGGCGAGCGGCTCGCGGGCTGGCGCGGCGAGCGCGGCGACAAGAGCAGCGCCACGGTGCACGTGCTCCGCCCCGGGGCGAGCGCGCGCGCCCGCGAGGTATTCCTGCGCGGGGCGGAGAAACTGCGGCAGCTCAATGCCGGCGGCGAGATCGAGGGGCTGGTCCGGGTCACCAAGGTGGTGCCCGAGGCCGGCGTCTACGTGACGGACCTGGCCGCGGTGGGGAGCATGGCCGACCTGCACACGCTGCAGTGGGATCTGGGCGAGCAGATCGAGTTCGTCCGGCGACTGTGCAGCACGCTCGGCGCGCTGCACGAGCGTGGCGTGTTCCACGGCTGCATTAGGCCGGCGAGCGTGCTGCTCGACGAGGAGCTGCACCCCGTGCTCTGCGATGCGCTCGTGATCGACCCCGCCGACCGCTTCGGCGCGGGCGACACCGAGGGGGGCGGGCGGGCGGCCTTCGTGGCGCCCGAGGTGGCCGAGGGGCTGGCGGTCGACGCGCGCTCGGACGTGTACTGCGTCGGCCGGCTCATGTACTTCGTTCTGCTGGGCGAGGATCCGCCGGTCGACGACGACGAGCCCGTGCCGCGCCTCGGGCGGCTGCGCAAGTCGCCCCTCGGGGTCGTGCGGATCGTGCGCCGCGCGACGGCGCGCGATCCGCAGCGGCGCTACCAGAGCATGGCGAACCTGCTGGGCGATCTGGCGCAGTACGCCAACGCCGATCTGGTGGGCATCAAGCATCCGACCGAGCTGGGCGGGCTGGCCGCCGGCGACGAGCCCACCTTCGACGGGCCGGCGCCGGCACCGGCCGCCGAGCCGCCCCGCGCCGCGGCCGTGGCCGCCGTGAGCCGCCGCGCCGCCCGCCGCGCCGAGCAGAAGCAGGCGAAGAAGAAGCCCAAGGCCGAGGCCGCGGCCGCGTCGTCCGCCGCGCCGGCCGGCACCGGGGTCGGCGTGGCCGGCGCTCTCCTGCTTGGTGCCGCCGTCGCCTACAGCTTCTTCACCGCCTCGGGCGGCCTGCTTGCCTTGTCCGTGGCGCTGGTCGGCGCGGCCCTGTTCAGTGTCGTGGTGCCGGCCTTCGGCCCGCGGCCGCTCGTGGCGCGCGCCGGCATGGCGCTGGGCTTCGTCATCGCCGTGCTGTGGCTCGGCCCCACCACGTTCGCGGCGGAGTCGGGGCGGACGCGCCGGCTCTCCAGCGGCAGCCTGGGCCAGCGCGCGGCCATGCTGCGCCAGCTTCGCGCCAAGGGGTTCACCGATTTCACGGGGCTCGATCTGAGCTCGAGCGATCTTGGCGGCATCGACCTGACCTTGGTCAACTTCTCGCGCAGCAAGCTCCTCGGCACGTCCTTCAAGGGGGCCAAGCTCATGGACGCCTCGCTGCGCGACGCCTACGTCTCGGGCGCGAACTTCTCCGAGGCAAATCTCGAGGGCGTCGACGTGTCCGTGGCCGTGGGCTGGGCCGACAGCATCTGCGACAACAAGACGATCATGCCGTCGGGGTGGCGCTGCCTGACGGGCCACCCCCGCGCAGTGAAGTCGCTTTCCGCCGAGGAGCTGGAGCAACTGCCCCCCGGACAGGCGTCCGGGCTAGCCCCCGCTCCGCTTCCGCGCTGACGGGTCAAGTCGCCATGTCGCGCGGGTTGCCCCTTACGCTGTGTTTCGATGTGGGAGGCACCGCCATCAAGGCCCTGGTCGTAGGGCCGGGCGGCAGCGCGGCGGCGCAGGGGGAGCCGGTGCGGGCGCCCACACCGCGCGGGGCCGGGCCCGACGCCCTGCTCGGCGCTCTCGTGCAGATTGCCGCCGGGGCCGGCGCGTTCGACCGCGTGGCCATCGGCTTCCCCGGCGTGGTGCACGACGGCGTGACCTACAGCGCGCCCAACCTCGGACCCGGCTGGGAGGGCTTCCCCCTGGCGAGCCGGGCCGAGGAGCGGCTCGGCGTCCCGGTGCGCGTGGCCAACGACGCCGACCTGCACGGCCTGGCCGTGATCCAGGGGCGGGGCGTGGAGATGCTGCTCACGCTGGGCACGGGCATGGGCAGCGCCGTCTACGTCGATGGTCGGCTCGTGCCCAACCTCGAGCTCGGCCACCATCCCTTTGGCGACGGCCGTACGTACGAGGAGCGCATCGCCGACGCCGAGCTGGCGCGCGTCGGCGAGTCCGTCTGGCGCGAGCGGGTGATCGAGACCGTGGACCAGGTGCGGCGGATCTGGAACTTCCGGAAGCTCTACCTGGGCGGCGGCAATGCCCGGCTGCTGCGCCAGCAGGACTTGCCCGACGACGTGCGCCTGGTCGACAACAGCGCGGGGGTGCGGGCGGGGGTGCGGCTGTTCGAGGCGAAGCCCTAGGAGTCTGTCGGAGAAAAAACTAAGTGCGCGGAATTGTTCGGTTCCAGCGTCAGAGTAAAGTGAGCGATTTCGATAACTTGGACCATTTCGAGCACGCTTTCTCCGACACACTCCTAGAACGCCTTCTCTTGACCGGGCCGTCGTTGTCGCACAGCACGCGCATGTCGGCGGCGAAGCGGCCCGTGGCCACTGCGGCCCCGCGCGAGGCCACGAGCTGGACGAACGAGGCGAATGTCTCGCGCGCCTGCTCCGGCGCCATGGCGGCTGCGAAGCTCGGCCGGCGACCGCGCCGCACGTCGCCGTAGACGGTGAACTGGCTGACGAGCAGCACGGCGCCGCCTGCTTCGCGCACGGTGCGGTTCATCTTGCCGGCCTCGTCGGGGAAGATGCGCAGCCCCACGAGCTTGTCCGCGACGTACTCGAGATCCCGCTCGCCGTCGCCCTGGCCGGCGCCAACGAAGGCCACGAGACCTCGGCCGATCTCGCCCACCCGTTCGTCGGCGACCTCGACCCAGGCGGCACGCACTCGCTGCACCACGGCACGCATCGCGCTCTGCATAGCAGATCACGGGCCGCGGCCGCAGCCGCAGCCGCAGGGCGCAGCCGCAGTCGCAGTGGCCGGGGTGCGGGTACTCGTTGCGAAGGAGGCCCGCCTGGCCCAAGGCCGCTTCCGGCCGCGCCGCCCGGCGGGTCTGGGCGACCCGGGTTACCCCTGGGGCAGCCGGGGGCCATGCTGCGCCTTGTAGGTCACGTGTACGTCGCTGCCACGCTCCGAGGGAGGCGCTCCGCCAGGGTTCGGTTCCTCGTGGACACGGGGGCCACCTACGGGCTGATAGCACCCGCGCTCGCGCGCCGAGCGGGGCTGTCGCTCCCGGGGATCAAGGTCAAGGTGCGGCTTGCGACCGGCAGGGCGGTCCGGGTTCCGCTGTCGCTGGGCCTTGTCCGGATCGACGGGCGCGAGGCAGGCGCAGCGTTCTGTGTCGGGCCCTGCGACGAGCCGCTGCTTGGCGTCGAGGCTCTCGAGAGCCTGGGACTGGCGGTGGATCCCGTCAAGGGTTGCCTCAAGGCCAC
>JACQWT010000323.1 GCA_016209145.1 Deltaproteobacteria bacterium
GTCGGCGTCGCCAACACCGCGCCAGTGCCACTGGCTGGCGCCCACGTCAACGAGGTGGCCGTGGCGGTGTAGAGACAATCCGCGGATCCGCCCCACGCTTTTTCGCTAGGTTACGAGACGATTCGGGAAACATGGGCTAGCTTCCGCGGCGTGACGACCGTCAACCCCCCTCCCGCTGGGTCGGCCAGATCGATCTCGGTGCCGCGGTGGTCGAGGATGAGCACGTACCTCCGCTCTACCGCGCCCTCGGCGGTCTTGCCGATCGCCAGGACCGTGAGAATCCTGTCGTTGATCGGCTCGAACGGGTCGAAGTCCATCTTGTTGGGCGTGCTGACGAACAGGCCCGCCGCATCACCAACGGCCCGCATGTCCCGGTCCGTCAGCCCGCCCCGGAGCAGGTGGGCCTCGATCCTGTCGCGGACCTTCTGGTGCATCACCGGCTCGACGAGAGCTTCTGGCTTCGAGTGCGGGTCAACGACGCCGAGCTGGACGCCAGCGAGGTATACGACGTGGAGCCCGGAGGCGGTTGCCGGAACCCCGACTGGGACGACCAGCTCGGGCGTTGGCCGCGACATCTCCTGCTCGACCAGCGCAAGGACGTGGTCCGTGATCGCCGGGATGTCGAATGTCCCGTCCAACTTCCGCGGCCACATCTTCGAGGCCCGGAAGCCCGACCCGTGGACCGTCACCACGTCCGGCTGGTGGGATCCCCGCCCGCCGGGGAACCTGATCCAGCACCCGCGAAGGATCTTGGTGCCCAGCCGAAGACGAAGAACTGGAAGGTCCACCTCTCGACGAAGGGCGTGCTCGTCGAGAGCCACACCACGGGCACGAGCGGCGGCAAGGACGAGGTCCCGAAGCTGAAGCGCCTCAGCGGGCATCACCTGCGCCCCGTGCCCACCGCCCCGAGCTATCCGCGGTGGGATCCATCACCGGCATTCCCTGCCCTCTGCTCACCGGCGGAGTCTACGCCAGCTCGAACCTCTACGCAGCCCATACGGCCTCGACTCCGCGGCGAACGTCGGAGTCAAGCAGGTTGGCGTACACCTGCGTCGTGACGGGGCTCGCGTGCCCCAACAACCGCTGCGTCAACCGCAGATCCTTGGTCTTCCTGTAGACCTCGACCGCGTAGCTGTGCCTCGTGCTGTGGACGCCCCAGCGCGTCGGCAGCTCGGCCCTGCTCAAGGCCGCTTTCCAAACCCGATGAACCGCCGACCTCGTCATGGCCTCCTTGCGCTCGGATCGAAACACCGGGCTCTCGGCTTCGACGGGCTCGCCCACAGCGGACTTCCAGGTGACGTACTCGGCGAGGTACGAGGCCAACCTGTCGCTGATGGCCACGATCCTGGCCTTGTTGCCCTTGCCGTTGCGAACGAGCACGTTGCCGTTCCTGGCGTCCAGAAAGAGATCGCCGACCACGAAGCCGCACAGTTGCTGACCCGCAGCCCGGTCCCGAGCAACGTCTCGACGATGGCGGCGTCCCTGACCATCTTCTTGTCACCGTCGTCGGCGCCCTGCGCGCGCTCGGCCTCCATGCGCGCGCGGAGGATCTTCACCTGGTCGGGCGAGAGGAATCGATCCGGGGTCACGATCCAGGATCCACGGGAGAGGAGACCGCTGAACCTCATGCCCGTACTACAGTCGGGGCGCCCCGCTGATCAAGAGGAAGCCCACGGCGCAGCTCGTTTTCTTCCGTCCTGTCCTGGTTGCGGGGAACGGAACCACGACATCGCGCCGCGGAGTAGCTCGACTCTCGTTCAGCCACCTCAGAACTGGCCGATAATGTTCGCCGGCCGGCAGCACACGCATCGACTGCCCATCCACTTGGCGCATGGACCGCGCAGGGCGAACCCCCGAAACCCAGATACTCGTTCCCCAAGTCCCCCGGTCTCACTCCCGCCGCCTCGTGGTCGGCCCTGGCGGTCGACGTCCCGCACGAAGGGGCCCCCCTTGATGGGTCCCATCCACTGCCCGGGCCGGGGCTCGCATGATCTGGCCCGGCCGCTCTTCTGGCCGAACCATGGAAACCCGCCACCCTACTGCGTGGCCGGCCCCGTCGTCCCAATGTCCACCCCGGCCGCCGCCAGATCGTCCTTGGTGACGCGGCTGCCGTTCCCCCTCTCAACCTGGTAGGCCCAGGTAGGAGTATGTAAGATAAGGTCGGATAACGTAGTTACCGCCTTCCGACCTGCTCCCTCCTCGCCCCCTTTCGCTCTTCCTACACGCTACGCTCGGGCCCGGCGCTGCGGAGCGCTGCTCTGCCTGCAAGGATCGCCGCGCTAGCCGGCGGCGCGCCAGGCGCGGCGACTACGAAGCTCTGCAGGGCGCGCTCGGCCGGCGCGGCGCCTCGGCCGCCGGGCGATTGCTTGGTTAATCCATATGCGCGGGGGGGCCGGGCAAGCCGCCGGGGCCGGAGCCGCTGCCGGAGGCGGCGCCGTAGGCGGCGGGCCGGGCGGCGCCCCTACTTGCCCCAGCGCTCGGCAATCTTGTGCTGGGCCTGTTGCCAGCGCGTGGCGAAGACGGAGCTCGGCGAGACGGTGTCCTCGTAGTGATCGCCGTCGCGCTCCGAGAGCAGGCTGACGGAGAGATTGAAGTCGGGCTCGGGGATCATGTAGCTCATGTAGCTGTCGACCATGCTCAGCGCGACGCGGTACTCGGTGCCCAGCAGATCGAGCAGCGGCGGCACCGACGGATCGAAGGACAGCACGTAGGGGAAAGCGTGCAGGCTCAGGCAGTCGCACTCACCCTTCTGGTCGGTATGCCGGCAGGGCTCGAAGCTCTTCTGGTCGTTGCACTTGGGATCGTGCTGCGGGAAGAAGGTGCTGCCGGCCTCGCTGCCGCGCGCCGCCAGCTCGCTCGACTCCTTGTCCCAGCGCGGGTCGGATGCGGGCAGGCCGTGGGCGAGCTCGGGCAGGATCTCGGCCGGCGCGGTGATCAGGCCCACGGGGCCGAGCTGGAGGCGAAAGACGCGCACCGCGATGCAGCCCGGCACGGCGACGCTGAGCTCCGGACACAGGGTCTCGTCCTGCACCGCGTCCTCGATGCCCAGATCGAAGATCCCGCTCTTGCCCAGCAGGTTGTAGACGATGTTGTCCAGGGGCACGTAGATGGTCTCGACCGCGGCCGCGAGCGGAGCGGCCGGGTAGGTCTGGGCGGCCGCGAGCACGTCGCTGGCCGCCGCGGCGAGGTGGTGGCCGTGGGAGACCACGAACTCGCGGCTGTCATGCTCGGCCCACTGGGGCACGGGATCGCCGTGCTCGTCCCGGCGCTCCTCTCCCGGCTGGTGGCCGTAGCAGCCGGCGTCGCTGGGATCGGCCACGGCCTGCGGCGAGCAGATCTGGAAGCGATGCGTGCCGTCGTCATCGACGAGCGGCAGATCGCCGCCCAGGGCCGACTGCATCCCGCCCAGGCACTCGGGCGAGTGGATGGCGATGCCGCCGTACTGCTCTTCGAGCAGCGGGCGCATCACCCCCGGCCAATCGGCGGAGATGGCGGTGTTGTTGCCGCCCCAGACCTCGGGGTGGCCGGCCCAGATGGTCCAGGTAAACACGGCGCTGCCGTCGGGCCGCACGCCCTGCAGCACGAGTAGCTCGTCCGAGGCGATCACCGGGTCGCGGATGTCGTTGATCATCCCGTGCATCTTCGCGCTCGGGTTGTCGCCGCCGAAGAGGCTGCCGTTGTAGTGCGGCGAGCGCTCGCGCATGGCTTGCGCGCCGACCTTGAGGGTGACGGGCTCCATCGCGCGAGCGGCCTCGCGCACCGCCCGCTCGATGCTGCCCGTGACGAGCTGCTGGTAGCTCTCGCGGATCCCGCTCACGGGGTTCGCCATGTCGTAGGGATCGCCCCACAGGCCCATCGTGTCCGGGCCCTGGTGGTTGTGCGTCGAGGCGACGATCAGCCGCCCCGGATCGAGCCCGTCCGCCGCGAGCTTGTCGCGCGCCGCGTAGATGCGCGGCGAGCCGAGCCCGACCAGATCCATGACCACGAACACCAGGTATCGGCCGTCCTGCGCCACGACCAGCGCCCGGGTGCTGATGGGATCCGAGACGCTCAGGGCCGGCCGCAGGGGACCGAAGCCGCCCATCCACACCGCGTCGAACCAGTCGTTGCCGTTGGCGTCGTCGAACGGCTCGGGGCACTGCTCGGTGCCGCCCTGCGGCCGGTCGAGGCAGCCGTCGAACTCGCTGTCGCCGTCGAGATCGGTGTACGTCTCGTCGATGGCGGGCGTGATGTCGACTGCCGCCGCGCCGGCGTACACGACGCCGTCCGGCTTCAAGATCATGCCGAGCGGCGGCGGGACCGGGGCGGGCGCAGCGGCCTGGTCCTCGGAGCAGCCGAGCACAGCGGCGCAGGGGAGCAGGACGGCCAGGGGTGCGAGGCGAAGGAGAGGCGGGCGGCACATGCTGCGATGATATGCCACGCGCGGGCGTGAAGTGAGGCTTTCGAGGCCAAGTACAGCGCCCCGCAAGAGGGTGTCCAGTACGCCAGGTGATCGAGCGCGCGAGGCTCGGGCAGTTCGGGTTCGCTGTGCCTAGGTTGGAAGCTACTCTTTTGACTTGCCATCGCTTCGCCCGGAAGATAGCAACGAACACCGATGGATTCTGAGGTGCTCCGGGGGGTGATCGAGCGCGTGCTCCGGGTCGTGGAGCCGGATCGGATCGTGCTCTTCGGTTCGGCGGCACGAGGCGCCATCGGTCCCGGCAGCGACATCGATCTCCTCGTCATCAAGCGAGGGCTCGTCCATCGGGGGCGGATCGCCTCGAGGATGTACGTGAGCTTCATCGGCCTCGGCGTGCCTGTCGACGTCGTCCTGGCGACGCCCGAGGAGGTCGAGTACGCGCGTACGCGGGTGGGCAGCGTTCTCAGGCCGGCGATAGAGGCCGGTCGTGACGTGTACGTACGCCCGGATCCCGGAGATGCCTGATCCGACGAACCCCCGCGAATGGCTTCGTAGGGCGCTGAGCAACCTCGCCCGCGCCTCGCACAGCCCCGGGGACCCGCGCGTGCTGCTCGCGGACCTGTGCTTTGACGCGCAGCAGGCTGCCGAAAAGGCATTGAAGGCAGTGCTCGTCCTGCGGAGCATTCCCTTCCCGAGAACGCACTCGCTGCCGGAGCTGATCGACCTGCTGACAGCCCACGCGGAGGGCGTGCCGGAGGAGGTGCGCGAGGCCGCCGGGCTCACGCGCTACGCCGTGGCGACGCGGTACCCCGGCTTCGACGAGGACGTGGAGTCGGACGACTGGCGTGAGGCGGTCGATTGGGCAGAGCGCGTCGTCCGGTGGGGCAGCGATCGCGTGATGGAACCGGTAGCTGACTTCGTTTCCAAGTTCAGACGGATGTCGCTCGACCGTACCCGGGAACGACATGCAGCGATGCTCATCTGCGAGACCTTGTCCGTCGAATGGACTCTCGATTGGCTCGACTCGCGAGGCTTGGTGACCTCGCAGCTCGACTTGCGGGCCGGCCGCGACCTGTCCGAGGGTGATGTCCGGCACCTGCATGAGGACAGCGGGCGGGCAGACGCGACGCTGTGGCTCGTGCTCGACCGCGATCTGTCCCGCGCTGCGGCCAACCTCTTGTACTGGATCGTCGAGACCGGCGAGATCAACATCGGAACTGGCTCTTCCTATGAGCCATCGTCACGCTTGCCTGTGAGCTGGCGGCTCTTCGGGCTCATCGGTGGCGAGGACTTCGATGTGCTGGCGAGCGCGGTTGATGGCCCGTTGGCGCCATCGAAATTCCGCAAGCTTGCCGGTTTCGCGTTCCGCTTCTGACCGGCACTACGTGCACGACCCGCCGCCGGCGCGGGCCCTTTCGCCCGTCTGCTCCTGCTCCGCTTCCAACTCGCGCTCGGCCTCGGGCGCGATACGATCTCACATCTCAAGCGGCGGGCGCAGCTCCAGATCGAGCGCGACTTGCAGCGTCTGGGTAGCGCTCGGGTTCAGCGCCACCAGCCAGACCGGGCCGTCCGCGGGCGCGGCGACCTGGGCGGCGACGAGCGCGGCGGCGTCCTCGGCGGCGGCCAGGGCGCTGAAGGGCTGCCCGCCGAGCAGCGCCTGGTAGCCGGCCTCGTCCAGCAGGCGTGCGGTGGTGAAGCATGGGGCAGTCCGTAGCGTGAGTCGCCAGCGACCCCGCCATGGTGCCGCAGTAGGCCCCTCGGGCGCAACCGCTGAGGGGCAGGTTGACGCTGCTCCCTGCCGAGCCTATCGGGGAGCGGCGCTCGGGGGAGCCCCGGGAGGAGGAGGCACATGGCAGAGGAAAAGGACGCCAAGTCGAAAGCCGGTGCAGGGGCGGCGGATTTCCCCGTCGGCGGGGCGAGCGCCCGCTTCACGCTGTTCACGGTGTTCCTGCTGTACATGGTCAACTACATGGACCGCCAGGTCTTCGCCGCGACCAAGGTGTCCATGATGGCCGACCTGGGGCTATCCGAGGCGCAGCACGGCTTCATCCAGACCGTGTTTCTGCTCTTGGTCTCGGCGCTCGCCTTGCCGGTGGCCGTGGCCATCGACCGCTGGAGCCGGCGCAAGATGCTGGCCCTGATGGCGATGTGGTGGAGCCTGGCAACGGCGGCGACCGCCCTGATGTCCGGCTTCGGCTCGATGCTCGGCGCGCGCGGCGCCGTGGCCGCCGGCGAGGCGGGCTACTCATCCGGGGGCACGGCCATGCTGTCGGCGGCGTACCCCGAGGGGTCGCGCGCCAAGGTGATGGGCATCTTCAACGCGTCCATCCCGCTCGGCGCCGCCCTCGGAACCGTCCTCGGCGGCGTCCTCTGCACCCTGACGGGCGACTGGCGCACGCCCTTCTACGTGTTCGCCGTTCCCGGGATCGCCTTGGGGATCATGGCGCTCTTCCTGCGCGACTACGTCAGCGTCGCCGTGCAAACGGCACAGGGAGAGCGCGTCGGCGTCGCCGGCGGCGTATCCAGGTTGATCCGCATCCCCACGCTGGTGTTTACCTACCTGGGCTTCGTGATGAACGTGTTCATCTCGAACGCGATGCTCTACCAGCTTCCGTCCTACTTCGAGTACACGCGCGGCGTCGACGCCGCCAAGGGATCGAAGCTCGCCGCCACGGTCTTCCTTCTCGCCCTGATCGGCGCGCCGCTCGGCGGCTTTCTCGCCAACCGCTGGAAGAAGTCGCGTTCCGACGCGCTGCTGCTGTTCTGCGCGCTCAGCTCGCTGCTCGCCGCCGGACTGCTGTTTGGCGGCCTCGTCCTGCACGGCCGCGGCCTGGGCTACGTCCTGCTCTGTCTCTGGGGCGTGCTCACGGTGTGCTACCTGCCGCCCGCCTCGGCCGTGACGCAGGACGTCGTGCACCCGGGCCTGCGCGCGATGTCCTGGGGCCTATGCGTCTTCTGCATGTACCTGCTCGGCGGCGCGTACTCCCCGTGGATCGTGGGCGCCCTGATCGACACCTTCGGTGGCGGCGCCCGTGGCATCGAGCAGGCGATGCGACTGGTGCCCGCCACGGGCGTCCTCGCCGCGCTGCTCTTCTGGGCCGGTTCGCGGCACTATGCGCGCGACGCCGCGCGCGCGGAGAAGGTCGCCCTGAAGGCGGAGTAACCGGTAAGCGTTCACGCATTCTCCCAGCCGGCTCGTCAGGCGGCCGCGAGCGCGAGCGCGCCCGGAGGCCCGGCGCGGAGCGTGCTCCTGTACGTGAGGAGCCGGGCCGAGGACGTAAGCCGCGATCGCGGCCGACTCGGCGAGCCGTCCTTGCTGGCGCGGAAATGCCGTGAACGGGTACAGTGACCGAGCCCCACCGCCGGCTCTGTGGGCACGTGGTTGCTCCAGGCGTGCACGCCCCACGCCCATGTTGCCGGACGCCCATGTTGTCGGTGGCGTGCCGGACGCGGGCTCTGGTAGTCTGACGGGCAGGGCCCGGGGAAGCACCGGGGCCGAGGAGGTTGTGGCAATGGGCCGACGGGGCATGCGCGGGAGCGACCGGCAGCGCCGGGGTGCTGCCCTGGCGCTGGCGGCCGCAGGTGCGCTCGTCCTACTGGCTGCCTGCGGGGGAGAAGAGGCCGGGCAACCTGGTAGGCCCAGGTAGGGACATGTAAGATATGGTAGGATAATGTAGTTACCGCCTTCCAACCTGCTCCCTCCTCGCCCCCTTTCGGTTCTTCTACACGCCGCCGTCGTCTGCGCCAAGGACGTGCTGCGGGCGTTGCGCTAGCCTCCTGCGAGCCCGGTTGGATACAGCCACCATGCCCCTGACGCTCGGCAGGAGTTGACCGCTTCTACTCGTCAGAAGTTGACCACGTGCCGATCGGCCCACGGGGTGGTGTTCGGGATCGTGTTCTTCGTGCTGATCAACACGTGAGGTA
>JACQWT010000324.1 GCA_016209145.1 Deltaproteobacteria bacterium
CGCCCCGGGCCGCGCCGCCACCGGCCGCGCCGAGCCCGCCGCCGGCCAGCCCGGGGGGCGCCGCCGGCCGGCCGCCGAGCCGCGTTGCCACGCTGCTGGGCGCTCCGGCGCTGCCCTTCCGCCCCGCGGCGGAGCCCGCTCGCCCCCCGGCTGCCGTGCCCGAGCCCGCAGTGCGCCCTTCCCCGGCGGCGAGCCTGGGGCAGACCTCCGCCATGGTCGATCCCGACGCCATCGCCCGGTTTCGCCAGGCGCTGCCTTTCCTGGCGCGCGGCGGCGGGGTGCCCGACGGCGACGCACCGGCGCGCGAGCCAGAGGCCGAGGGCGGCGTCCCCACGCTCACGCTGGAGCAGTACGCCTCGCTGTGCGCCGAGTGCGAGGCCTGCCCCGAGCGCGCGGCCGAGATCCAGGCCCGCTATCAGGTGCCGACCGAGGCGGTGCGCCGCGCTCTCGAACAGAGGTGGCGCGACGATCTCGCGCGCGACCCCGCACTCGGCCGCCGCTGGGAGGAGTCACGCGCGCGCTACCAGGCCTGGCTGAGGGAGCACAAGGCCTGATTTCGGTTCCCACCAGCGGCTAACAGCTAACAGCTAACGGCTACTCCAATGGCGAACATCGTTACGATCCAGTGCGACGCGCTGCCCGCCGCCACCAGCGTGGTGAGCGTCCGCGGCCGGGAGCTCATCAGTATGCCCTACCGCTTCGAGGTCGGGCTGCGCATCGACGACCCGGCGTTCGAGATGGACGGCGCCATACGGGCGCGCGCGACCCTGTCGATCGACCGCGGTCCGGACGGCGCGCCCTACCCGATCCACGGCGTCCTCTGCTCGCTCGAGCTTCTGAGCGAATGGGAGGGCAAGGCCCTCTATCGTGCGCTCCTGGTGCCGAAGCTCTGGAGCCTGGGCCTGAGCCGGCACAGCCGGATCTTCACGGACAACAGCGTCCCGGAGATCATCGAGGCGGTGCTGAAGTTCGGCGGTCTGACCACCGCAGAGTTCGAGCTCAGGCTGCAGAAGAGCTACCCCAAGCGCGAGCACGTCTTCCAGTACCGGGAGAGCAACCTCGCCTTCATCTCACGCTGGATGGAGCGGCTCGGCATGTACTACTTCTTCGAGCACGGGGAGGGGAGCGAGAAGCTCGTCATCACCGACAACCGCTCCGCCCACCATGCGCTGCGGCAGGTCCCCGTGCGCTACGTGCCGCTCTCGGGCGACGACGCCATGGCCGACGAGGCCTTCGACGCCTTCCACTGCGTGCGCTCGGCCCTGCCCGCGTGGGTGATGCTCGCCGACTACGACTACATCAACCCCACGCTCGCGGTCGCCGGCTCCGCGCAGGTGGCCCTCGACGGCATCGAGGAGGTGCACCGGCACGACCACAACTTCGTCACGCCGGACGAGGGGACCGCCCTGGCGGCGGTTCGCGCCGAGGCCCTGCTCGCCGAGCAGAAGGTGTTTCTTGGCCGGGGCCGGGCCTTCTACCTGCGCTCGGGCCACACCTTCACACTCGACGAGCATCCGCGCGCGACCTTCAACCGCGAGTACCTCGTCGTCGAGCTGGAGCACCTCGTCAACCAGGGGGCGAGCGACGCCAAGACGAAGCAGCTCCTGGGCCTGGACGAGGAGCAGTTCGGCACCGACGAGTACGGCGTCCGCGTCAAGGCCATCGGCGCCGACGTCCAGTATCGCGCCCCCGAGCGCCATCCCTGGCCGCGCATCGACGGCTTCGAGGGCGCCACGGTTTGCGGCGACGCCGCCAGCGAGTACGCGCAGATCGACAAGCACGGTCGCTACAAGGTGCGCCTGCGCTGCGACGAGAGCGATCTCATCGACGGGAGCGCGTCCACGTGGGTGCGCATGCTCCAGCCGCACGGCGGCACAAACGAGGGCTTCCACTTCCCGCTGCGCAAGGGGACGGAGGTCGTGCTCATCTTCCTGGGCGGAGATCCCGACCAGCCCGTGCTGGCCGGCGTCGTCCCCAACGCCCACCGGCCGAGCCCGGTGACGGCCGGCAATCACACCTACAACGTGATCCAGACGGGCGGGCTGAACCGGATGGAGTTGAACGACGCCTCCGGCGCGCAGCACATCAAGCTCACGACGCCGACCGAGAACACGCACATCCACATGGGCGCGCCCAATGACGAGCACAACCTGCACGTGTGCACCGACGGCGACACGATCACCCATTCGGGCCGCAACTGGGACTGCTTCACGTACGGCGCGAAGTACGAGTACGTGAAGCTCGACTCGGATCTCAACATCGACGGCAACGAGTTCATCACCGTCAAGGGGATCCGCTGCGAGAACGTGCAGCAGCACGTCTCCAGCAACTACGACATGGACTACGTGCTCACGGTGCTCGGCATGCACGACGTGCAGGTGACGCAGACCCGCACCGACCACGTCCAGGGCGACGTGACCGAGACCTACGACAGCAAGCACGAGCTTACGGTGGGGGGCGACCAGAAGATCACCGTCGGCGGCAAGCTGACCGAGGAGGTAAAAGGGGGCAACTACGACCTCACCGTCTCGGGGAAGTACAACCTCACGGCCGCCAACACCGAGAACTTCTGGAAAGGCTGGCAGAAGAGCTTCACCGGCGGCATCTGGACCGACGTGATCGTGGGGCTCAAGAACGAGAACATCCTCGGCGGCAAGATTGAGACGCTGGTCGGGCTGAAGTCGGAGACGCTCGTCGCCGGGCGCTTCCTCCTGGCCGTGGGCGTGAAGGCGGAGGCCGACTGGGCCGCGGAGTTGAAGACGGTGGCCGCCAAGATGGACACGCTCGCGTACCACATGCAGCTCGTCGGCAGCACCATCAGAAGCGGGGCCATCCACATCTGCCAGACCGTGCTGAAGCTGCTCTGAGTGCCGGATGAGGACCATCAAGCCGCTCCGGATCGGCCTGCTGCCTAAGGTCTACGAGGCCGAGGGCCAGTGCCGGCTCTGCGTCTCGCTCCTGGCCTTCTTCCCGTTCGACCCGCCCGACCTGCTCCTGCCGGAGATGAGCCTCTGGATGTTCGTCGCCGACAAGCTCGGCACCGAGGTGCCGCTCGACGAGTGCATGCCCAAGCCGCACGGCGAGCTCCTGGTGGTGGGCAGCGCCTACGCGCCGGGGGGCAAGGCGCGGCCCGTCTGCAAGGTGCGCGTGCAGTTGGGGGCCCTGGACAAGTCGCTCTACGTCGTCGGTGACCGGCACTGGGAGCGAGGCGGCGCGCCGAGCGAGCCCGAGCCGTTCGCCGCCATGCCCATCGACTGGGCGCACGCTTTCGGGGGCCAGGGCTACGAGCGCAACCCGCTCGGCAAGGGCTTCGTTCCGGTGGCGCGCGACGACGGCACCCTCCTGCACCCGCTGCCCAACGTGGAGGATCCGAAGCACGTGGTGAGCTCCCCGAAGGACCGCCCGGAGCCGGCGGGCCTGCGGGCCTACGAGCTGACCTGGCCGCAGCGCTTGTCCAAGGCGGGAACCTACGACGAGCAGTGGCTCCGGGAGCTGTTCCCCGGCTTCCCGCGGGACATGGACTGGACCTTCTTCAACGTGGCGCCGCCCGATCAGTGGCTGCCGGGCTTCTTCCGCGGCGACGAGACCTTGCGCGTGGAGAACATGCACCCCGAGAGGCCGATCGTCGAGTCGCGTCTGCCGGGGATCCAGGCGCGCTGTTTCGTGAACCAGCGGGTGGGCGAGCAAGAGGTGCTGCGCGAGATCGAGATGCGGCTCGACACGGTGCTGCTCTTTCCCGACGCGGAGCGGGGCGTGCTCTTCTTCCGGGGCGTGGTCGAGGTGCTCGAGGACGACGCGGCCGACGTGCTCCAGATCGTGGCGGCCTGCGAGGAGCTGGGCGTGCCCCGGCCGCGCGCGCACTACGAGCAAGTGCTGCGCGATCGGACCGATCCGCAGAAGCGGCATCTGTTCTTGCTGCGCGACGGCGATCTGGTCCCGGCCAAGTACCTGCGCAAGTGCGGGCTGCCGGACGAGAAGCTGGGCATCACCGAGGACCTGCTGGCGCGCGAGGGGCTGCTGGAGGCCAACCTGTGGGTCAAGGCCGAGCTCCAGCTTACCGCGCTGCGGGAAGAGGTGCGCCGGCGCGGCATCGATCCCGCGGCCTGCGGCGTCCCCGAGAAGCTGCCCGAACCGCCGCCGCTGCCGGCGGTCGAGGAGCTGCCCGAGTACTGCGCGGCGATGAGCGTCCAGTTCGAGCAGCTCGAGGCGCAGGCCAAGCAGCAGCAAGCCGAGGCCGAGGCCGAGGCCCGCGCGCGGTGCCAGGAGGCCGGGATCGACTACGACGAGGCGGTCGCCAAGGCGCGCGAGGAGGCAGCCGGCCCGCCCAAGTTTCGTGCCGCCGACGAGCTGGCCAAGCTGCGCGACCAGGCCGAGAGCGCGCGGCGTGCCGGCGACGCCGTGCCGGAGCTGGAGGCCAAGCTCGCCCAACCGAGCTTCGCGCAGAAGTTCGCAACGGCCGAGCAGATGATGCTCTGGGGCTACCGGAAGTGGGCCCACGTCCGGCCGGCGGCCTCCGTGCTCACCGGCGAAGCGGCGGATCGGACGCGCCAGCTCGTGGCCGCGGCGCGCCGGCAGGGCGAGAGCCTGGCCGGCCGGGACCTGACGGGCGCCGATCTGTCGCGGCTCGATCTGCGCGGCGCCGACTTCCGGGAGGCGCTGCTGGAGGCCGTGTGCTTGGCGGGCGCGGATCTGCGCGGCGCGGACTTCTCCGGCGCCTGCCTGGCCCGGGCCAACCTCACCGAGGCGCTCCTCGCCGGGGCGCGCTTCACGGACGCGAACCTGGGCTCGGCCCGGCTCTGTGGCGCCGTGGCGGCCGAGGCCGTGGATCTCGGCAAGGCCACCCTGGCGAAGGCCGACCTGACGGGTGCGAGCCTCAAGGGCGCGCTGCTCACGGGCGCCGACCTCTCCGAGATCACCGTGGCCGGCACCTGTCTCGACGCCGTCATCGGGGAGAAGCTCATCTTCATGAAGGCCGATCTGCGGGGCGCCTCGTTCGCCGGGGCCAAGCTCGATGGCAGCGTGTTCCTGGAGGCAAATGTGGCGGGGGTCGATTTCTCGCAGGCCTCGCTCGTGGGTGCGGCCCTGGTCGAGACCAAGGCCGACGGCGCCTGCTTTCGCGAGGCCGTGCTCACCAACTTCCGGGCGGTCAAGGAGACGAGCTTCGAGGGCGCCGACCTGCGCGGGGTGCAAGCCGAGACCTCCAACTGGCGGGGCTGCAACTTGCAGCGCTGCCGCTTCGACGGCGCCAGGCTCGACCACGCCGATCTGAGCGAGAGCGACGCGCGCGCGGCGAGCTTCCGCGCCGCGAGCGCCGTGGAAGCGCTTTTCATCCGCACCGATCTGCGTGGCGCGGATTTGACCGAGGCCAACCTGATGCAGAGCCTGCTCCAGAAGGCCAACATCCGCGGCGCGGACTTCCGCGGCGCCAACCTGTTCCGCGCGGACTTCGCCCGGATCCGCGGCGACGAGGCAACGCGCCTGGGCGGGGCGAACACGAAGCAGATCCGCTTCGTCAAGAGGCACGAGGATGTTCGCTGAGAAGATCCAGGAGGACGTGGCCAGGGGCGAGCTCATCTCCGAGATCGATCTCTCGCGCCTGGATCTGACCGGCGCCAAGCTCTGCGGCGGGATCTTCGAGAAGTGCGACTTGCGCAAGGCCAAGCTCGCCCGCGCCACGTTCCAGGAGTCGGCCCTGTTCGGCTGCAACCTGGCGGGGGCCGATCTGAGCGGCGCCAACCTGCGTCACGTCGTGATGACCGATCCCAACCTGGAGGGCGCCTTGCTGCCGGGCGCCTGCCTCATCGCGGCAAGGCTTACGGGCCCCAAGCTCGCCCGGGCGGATCTCGCGGGCGCCGATCTCGCGCTCGCGGCGATGACCTGCCCCGATCTGTGCGGCGCCTCCCTGGCGCGCTGCAACCTCGACCGCGCCGCCCTGGTGGACGCTCGGGTCGAGGGCGCGGATTTTTCGGGCGCCATCCTGCGCCGGACCGTCCTCGTCAAGTGCGATCTCACGAGCGTCAAGCTCGCCGGCGCCGTCTGCAAGAACGCCATCTTCATCGGCAGCAAGCTCGCGGGGTTGGACTTGCGGGGCATGAGCCTGGAGCAAACGCAGTTCATCGACGCGGATCTGACGGGCTGCGATCTGAGCGGCGCGTTGCTCTCGGGCTGCAACTTCAAGGGCGCAAACTTGCAGGGGGCCAAGTTGGCTGGGGCCACGCTGGTCCAGGCCCTGTTCGCCGGGGCCAGGCTCGTGGAGGCGAGCCTCACCGATGCCCGGCTCCGCCATACCGTGTGGGCGGAGGCGGAGCTCGGGGGAGCGGACTTCTCCGGCGCGGATCTGTACGAGAGCGTGCTCGCCAAGACGCGCTGCGAGGGGGCGCGCTTCGTCGGGGCGGAGCTGAGCTACTGCGACTTCTCGCACGCAGACATCACGCGCTGCGACTTCTCGCGCGCCACCTTGTTCCGAACGAGGTTCCATCGGACCAAGGAGGCGGATACGATCTTCACCGACCGGTCGGCGGCACTCGGCGACGACGAGCTTTTGGCCGAGGCGGAGCAGTGGTTGGAGGGCAAGGAATAGCGGCGATGGACGGCGCGGCAGGAGCGATGGCGAAAGGAGCCGGCAGGCAGCTCGGCGCCGTGGTGACCGGGCGCGAAGGCGCGCTCTGGCGCGTGCGCGTGCACGATCGGCAGCCTCTGGCGCGCCGGGGCCGGGGCTGCCTCGTCCAGCCGGAGCCGGGGGACCTGGTGCTGCTCCTCGCTGCCGGGGCCGAGCCCTGGCCGATAGTCGCGGTGCTGGAGCGCTCCTCGGGCGCGTCCACCAGGCTCGTGGCCGAGGGCGACGTGGAGCTGCGTGTGGGCGGGCGCCTCGCGCTGCACGCGGCCTGTGGCATGAGCGTGGCCTCGGGCCGGGACTGTGCCGTCCTCGCCCCGCGCCTGCGGCTCCAGGCGGCCGAGGCCGTCGCGCAGGCGGGCGGGCTTTCGCTCGTGGCCGAGCGCGCGCGCTTCGAGCTCGGGCAGCTTCTCGTGCGCGCCGCGCGGAGCGAGTCCCGCGTGGGGAGGGTGCTGGCGCGGCTCGGGCAGGCACTGCGGCGCGTCGCGGAGACCGACCGCGTGCGCGCCCGGGAGATCGACGCCGGCGCCCGCGAGACGCTCGCAGTGCGCGGCCGCGCCACGGTGCTGCGTGGCGAGAAGTCGGCCACCGTCCACGGAGGCCAGATCCACTGCGGCTAGGAGACTGCGGATGTTCGCCAACACGCAGATGTGCGGCATCGACATGGGGTTTCCGGACGTGTGCCTCACGCCCACGCCGGTTCCGGTGCCGATCCCGTATCCCAACATCGCGGCCGGCCCGATGGGCGTGCCCGCCGTGTACAACTGCCTCATCACCGGTGCGCCCGCCCACAACATGGCCACCACCGTCCCACTCACCAATGCCGACAACGCCGGCGTGGCCATGGGCGTGGCCTCGGGTCTGGTGATGGGGCCGGCGCGGCACCTGACCGCCTCGTTCACCGTGCTGATTGGCGGTCTGCCCGCCACCAAGATGACCAGCGTGGCCCTGCAGAACAGCACGAACTGCCCGGGCATGCGAATCGTGCCCAGCCAGCCGCACGTGCTGCTGCTTTCGCCGTAGCGGTCACTCGCCCACCACCACCCGGGGGCCTGCGGCGCCGTCCACGGCCTCGCAGAACGCCCGCCACTCATCGTACTCGCCGGGCTGGATGCGGCTGCGCCGCAGGGTGAGCGTGGTGGACACGGTGACCCGGTCCGGCGCCGCGTCCACGGCCAGCGCGAAGCTGCCGAAGGATGCCTCGACCTGCTTCGGCTCCGGGGTCGAGAGCACGCGCTGGCCGGGCCGCAGGCGCAGCGTCCAGACGTCGGCGCGGCTCTGCGCGGCGCCCAGCACGACGGGGCGCTCGCGGCGGGCGAGCGAGGCGTACTGCGCCGTGAGGCCGTAGCTCGGGCCCACGGGCACCCGGTAGGAGCCGCTCTCCGCCCGCGCCTCGGCGCGCCCCTCTAGCTGCATGGTTGCCGGCCGATCCGCCAGCTCCAGATCGCCCGCGCGCACGCCCCGCGTGCCGGGAGCAAGCTCGACCGGTCCCAGCAGCGACGCCAAGGCCGCACCGATCCGCTCGCGGCGCGTGGCCTCGGCCTGGAAGCGCTCGCGCCAGGCCGGTGCCGAGACGCCCTGGGCGCGCAGCTCGGCCCGGAAGGCGAGCGCCCCACCATCCAGCAGAGTGAGCTCGAAGCGGCGGCTCTCGGCCGAGCTTTCGGCCGGCGGATCGGGCAGGCGCACGAGCCTGCCCGCGCCGCCGGTGATGCGCAGCCCGACGGCCGCCCGGTCCAGGGCCGGAAGCTCCATCGCCCCGGATGCCTCGGCCGTCGCATCCAGATAAAGATCGAGCGACGGCACGTACGCCACGGCGTGGTCGAACGGCGCCAGGCTGGCGATCGAGGTGTCGAGCTGCCCGCGCAGGCCGGTGCGCACGAGCACGAGCTCGGCCTCGATGCCCAGCTCGCGCAGCATCGCGACGATGAGCGCGGCCTTGTCCTTGCAGTCGCCCCAGCCGCGGGCGAGCGTGAGCGCGGCGCGTCGCGGCCGGATGCTCTCGATGCCGAGCTCCAAGGCGACGTAGCGCGTCCGGCTCGCGGCGTAGCGGAAGACGGCCTCGATCTTGGCCCGCTCGTCGCCGAGGTCGGCGGTGAGCTCGCGCACGCGCCGGCGCAGCACGTCGTCGACGTCGAGCCGGTCGTGCACCAGGCCCCAGTACCACTTGCCCACCGCCTCCCAGTTGGGGAAGGTGGAGGCATGCACTTGCGCCGCGAGCTCGGCCAAGGGCGGCATGCGCGGCTCGGGCCTGAGCGCCGGCACGTCGCGCGCGGCAAAGCGGTAGACGCGGCGTCCGGCGGCTTCCCGCACCGTGCGCTCCAGCCCCGGCAAGGCCGTGGCGGCCACGTACAGCGGCTTGTCCTGCGGCGCGACGAGCACGTACTCGGCGCTCGCGACCGGCTCGGTGGAGACAAGGTAGACCACTTCGCC
>JACQWT010000274.1 GCA_016209145.1 Deltaproteobacteria bacterium
ATGCGGTTCCGGCAAGGACTTGCCGGTCAGGGCGAACGGGTTTGGGGCCCCGTTCGCGGGGTCTGGGGCGAGGCCCCAGCGTGGAATTCTCGCCGCGGACGGCTCGCCTAGGGCTACAGCGCGGAACGGCCGCGGGGCGGTGCCGGTCGCGTCTGCCCGCTCCGTTCGCGCAGGCGTATTGGTTTCCCCCGTGAGCCGCAGCCGCAGCCCGCGCGTGGTATGGCCGTACCTGCGTCGCCGGCCCCACGCCGCGGCATCGCGGGCCCGCTACAACCGGCCACGGCTGCCCGCACGGCCTCGACCTGACCGCTGGCACGCCGCCTGCTTTTGGACGGGGGCATGAGCAACGCGCGAGTGATGCGTCTGGCAGTGGCCGTGGCCGCCACCGTGCTCGGTCCGACGGCCTGCCTGGCGGCCGACGAGGCGAACATGGGGACGCTGGTGGAGGCCGGCGGCGCGGGCAGCGGAGCGGCCGGCGCCGGATCGCCCGGCAGCAGCGGCAGCAGCAGCGGCGGCCCGGCCGACCCGGGCTGCGAAGGTCCGCTCGGACCCCCGCGCGATCCAGCCGGTCTTCCGGCGTGCTGCCCCACGCACGGCGGCGCCCATTGCGTTGCCGAGGTGCCCGCCGACATGAAGGCGATGGTGGCCGCGTGCGCCAGCGGGGGCTTCTGCGTGCCGGACGCGTTCATCGCCACGGGTGGGGTGTTCCAGCCGGCCCAGTGCTCATCCATCGACGGCGCCCCCGGCGTCTGCCTGTCGCTGTGCATTCCCGAGGTTGAGAAGGTCGCCGCCCTGCTGCCCCAGGGGCCCTGCGCGGCGAGCGAACGCTGCGTGCCCTGCATCAGCCCGCTCGACAACAAGCCCACGGGCGCGTGCGACGCCGGCTTCAGTTGCGGCGATCCCCTGCCGGGCTCGGACGATCCCGGTGGCGGCTCGGGCGGCGCCGATCCGGGCGCCGATCCCGACAAGTGCCCCCATGAGGGCCCGCCGGTGCTCGATCCCGCGGCGTTCCCTGCCTGCCCAGAGTGTGGCGGCGGGCACTGCCTGGACAAGCAGCTCGTGCCGGCCGACTTCCAGGACCAGCTCGCCGCCTGCGACGGCAAGTCGCTGTGCGTGCCGGACGCGTTCATCGAGTCGGGCGGCAACTTCATTGCGCAGAGCTGCACGTCGATGGGCGGGCTGGAGGGCCGCTGCCTGTCGACCTGCTTGCCCGAGATCGCGGCGCAGGCATCGAAGCTGCCGCAGGACAACTGCCCGAACGGCCAGCGCTGCGCGCCTTGCTACGGCCCCTTCGACGGCGCGCCCACCGGCGCGTGCAGTCTGTCCTGCGATCCCGGACCGAGCTCGCCCGCGCCTCAGCCGGCGCCCAAGTGCTGCCACGATCTGGGCTACTGCGTGCTGCCGAGCGTGCTCCCGGCCGACAAGGTCGAGTACTTCGACGACGACGACTGCCCGGACGACCCCGAGGGGCTCTTGTGCGTGCCCGAGATCTTCACGCAGGGGCCGTACCAGCCGCAGTCGTGCACGACTTCGAGCTACGGGCCGGGGGGATGCCTGCCCGACTGTCTGGCGCCGGTGGACCACCTGGCGTTCTTCGGGATACTCAAGCAGGACGGCTGCCCCGAGCACTTCGTGTGCGCGCCTTGTGTGGATCCGATGAGCAACCAGCCCTCCGGCGCCTGCGAGCCGCAGTGAGGCGTCCGGGCCGGGGCAACAAGGGGGAGCAGCCAAAAGAACCACGAGCACGGTTGGGCCGACGACCGCCGCCGCCTGCTGCTGGCTGCTCCAGGCAACGCCGGCGCACGCCGTTCACGTGAAGGTGGACGCCAGTGCGGGGTTGGTGCCGACCGGCGTGACAGGCGCTAGCAACGACGGCTCGCCGAGTCGGCCGCGATCGCGGCTTACGTCCTCGGCCCGGGTCCTCGCGTACAGGAGTACGCTGCGGCCCGGGCCTCCGGGCGCGCTCATGCGCGCAGCCCCGCCTGACGAGCCGGGTGTTGGAATGCGTGAACGGTTACGCCGGTCAAGATCGCGCCGTCGGGCCTCGCCGATCGCTGGATCAAAGGTAGCTGCGGTCCCCCGGGACGCCCGGGGCTCACTTGCAGCAGTTGCAGCCGGCCTTGTCGGTGCAGTCCCTGACCGCGATCACCTTCTTGGTGCCTTCGCCGCTCGGGCCGCCCGCCGCGGCCAGCTCGTCCATGCACTTGCTGATCACGCAGATCTCGTCGCAGCAGTTGTTCGTCAGGGCGCAGGTGCGCAGCCCCACACATCCTGGATCGGCCTCGCAGGCCGCCAGCACGTCCAGGCAGCTTTCGCAGGCGCACAGCGCGCACTCCGGCTTGGAGCTCGCCTGAGCCTTCTCCTTGCACTTCTCGAGCGAAGGCCCGGATCCGCCCCCGCTGGAGCTCGTGCTGGAGCTACTGCTCGCAGTCTGGCCGGCGGCGCCGCCGGCGCCGCTCGATGAGCTGCTCGCCGTCCCGCCGCCGCCTCCCGTGTCGCCCGCTCCGCCGCCGCCCTCCTTGGAAGTCGAGCCACCGCAACCCACCGCCCACAGGACCGCCGCCGCGGCGATCCCGACCACGCGCAGATCCGCTTTCATGTTCGTTGACCTCGCTGGCCGAAGAGCTAGCAGGCGCCGTGCCAGCCCAAGCGCGCGCCGAGTGGGCAAGCAGCGATCCACCTCAAGGCCGGAACTTGGCGAGCAGCTCGGCGACCGCGTCCTTGTGGACCATGAAGGAGAGCGCCTTCAGCCGCACGTAGTCGTCGCGGATGAAGTAGTAGCCCTCGAACTTGCCGCGCCGGGCCGAGCGGCCGGAGTCCTTGGCAAGGAACCACTCGTGGCCGGCGTGCGCGGAGAAGCCGACGAGGTGCACGCCGTGGTCGTCGGTGGTCACGCCCTGCGCCATGCGGTACTCGCGGGCGAGCTGATCGATGCGGCTCGTGGGGATGTCGTAGTCCGGCACGAACATCACGTCGTTCTCGGCATCCTTGCCCGGCTCCGTCACGTCGAGGGCGAGCACGGCGCCGTAGCCCCGGCGCAGCGCCTCGCGCAACGCGGCGTAGAACTCGTCGAGGGGAACGTTGTGGTACGAGGCGTCGTGCCACCAGTTGTCCGGCACCTTGAGCTCGCCGCGCGTGTAGAACGGCACCGAGAGCGTTGACATGAGCGAGACGTAGTCGTCCGGCTCGATGCGCAGGCTGTCGCGCATGAAGCCGAGCGGGGTCGTGCTCTTGCCGTCGAGCGCGAAGCTCTCGGGCGGCCGGCCCATCTCGCGATCGAGGACGACGCCGAGCAGCGAGCGGACCGAGGGCCCGTCCCACAGCCCCTTGTCCCGGACGGCCTCCATGAGGGAGTTCGCCTCGCGGAAGAGGCGCTGGTGGTCGTAGCGCTGGTCCTGCGCCGTCACCCCGGGGTAGGCCGCAAGCGGCCAGGCGCCGTGCTCCTTCCAGACCCGCGTCACGGCGTTCGCCTCCGAGCCCTCGGCAAAGGCCGAATCCCCGCGCTCGGCCACGAAGCGTGCGGCCTTGTCGAGGTACTCCCAGTAGGCGGTGGCCATCTCGGAGAGCTTGATCTCGCGGCCCGCGATCCGCTGCGCCTCCGACTCGAGGAACGAAGTCGCGGCGAAGGCCCAGCAGGTGCCGCTCTGGTACTGCGCGGTGGGCGGCCGGTGAGCCACCTGGCGGAACGGCTCCAGCGACGCGGGGAGCTCGGCCTCGGGCAGCGAGCTGTGGAGGATCTTCTTCTCGCGCCGCTCCTGCTCCTTCTTCTCCTTCTGCCCCTTGCGGATCTCCCCCGTCTGCTTGTCCTGCTCGTCCTGCCACTTGCGGTCGCGCTCGCGCAACTCCTCGAGCGTGGGATCGCGCCACTCCGTCTCGTAGCGGGCGAGCTCGACGCCCGGCCCGCCGTCGCTGGCCGGGGCGGCAATCGTGACCACGGTGCGCGCGGCGGCGGCGCTGGCCGACGCCGCGGCGCTGGCCGACGCCGCGGCGCTGGCCGGGGCGCTGGCGCTGGCAGGCGTGGCCGCGGCCGCAGACGAGGTCGCGCTGCCCGTGGCGGTGGCCGTGACCGCGGCCTGCTCGGCCGGCTCGGGCGAGCAGCCGGCGAGCAGCGTGGCGCACAGGGAGATCGGAACAAGGGATCGAGCGCTGGGAACCATGGCTTCTCTCCGTGGGACGGGCGGCGGGCATTAGAAGCCACCGGCCGGCTGCCCGCAAGGAGACCAGCATTGCCTCTGGCCAAGCGCGCGCTTTCGGGCGTACTCTCGATCCAGCTTCGCAGCCGGCGGCCAAGGGGGCCGGGGTGAACGTTCGTCGTCTTGCTCGGGAGCTCGGCGCTGCCACGACGGCAACGCTCGTCCTTGCCCTGGGCGCGCTCGGGGCCTGCTCCGGCGGGTCGCAGGCCGAGTTCGGCACAACCGGCACGGGCGGCGCCAGCGCGGGCGGCGCTGCCGCCGCAGGCGCGGCAGGCCAGGGAGCCGGCACCGGCGCCGGTGCCGCTGGCGGCCTCGGCGGCGAAGGCACTGGCGCGGGCGGCGCAGCGCCGGCGTGCCCGCCGGGGCTTACCGACTGCGCCGGGGACTGCATCGATACCGACCATCATCCCGAGCACTGCGGAAGCTGCGGGCATGCCTGCGCCGAGGGCGAGCTGTGCTCCGCCGGCCAGTGCGCCACCGAGTGCCTGGGCGGCAGCACCCAGTGCGGCGAGCAGTGCGTCGACATCGAGCTCGATCCGGCCCACTGCGGCGACTGCGACGCCGCCTGCGCCCCGGGGGAGCTGTGCTCGGCCGGCGCGTGCGGTGTCGCGTGCCTGGGCGGTACGACCGCGTGCGGCGACAAGTGCGTGGAGGCGAGCCTCGATCCGGCGAACTGCGGCGGCTGCGGCAAGATCTGCACGCCCGGCGAGGTATGCTCCGGCGGCAAGTGCGGCCTGGAGTGCAGCGGCGGCAGCACCAAGTGCGGCGGCAAGTGCGTGGACGCGGCCGCCCATCCCGCCCACTGCGGCGGCTGCAACCAAGCATGCGGCAGCTCCGACTACTCCTGGGGCTTTGCCCAGGCCGCCGAACGAGCTGTCCCGCACCCCTGGCCAAATGCGGCAGCAGTTGCGTGGATACGAGCGTCGATCCCATCAACTGCGGCGGGTGCGGCAAGTCGTGCTCGCTCGATCTGGCGTGCGTCCAGGGTGGCTGCGCCTTGCAATGCGTCGGCGGGCTCATCAAGTGCGGCAGCAAGTGCACCGACACGAGCTTCGATCCGGCAAACTGCGGCGGCTGCGCCCTGGCCTGCGGCCCCGGGCAGGTGTGCTCCGCCGGCAAGTGCGCCGTGCAATGCGTCGGCGGCAGCACCAAGTGCGGCAACGCGTGTGTGGACATCGTCCACGACGCGGCCCACTGCGGCGGCTGCAACCAGGCGTGCCCGCCCGGACAGGTGTGCGCCGCCGGCAAGTGCGCGCTCGAATGCCTGGGCGGCTCCACCAAGTGCGCCGCGAAGTGCGTGGACACGAGCCTCGACCCGGCCAACTGCGGAAGCTGCGGCTACGCCTGCGGCCCGGGCGAGATCTGCTCCTCCGGGCTGTGCGGGCTCAAGTGCCAGGGCGGGACCACCAAGTGCGGCAGCGCCTGCGTCGATCCCGGCTCCGATCCCGCGCACTGCGGGGACTGCAACAGCGCCTGCGGGCCCGGGCAGGTGTGCTCCAACGGCGTCTGCGGCCTGGCCTGCCTGGGCGGCACGAGCAAGTGCGGCTCGCTGTGCGTCGATCCGGATGTCGATCCGGCAAACTGCGGTGGCTGTGGCCAGGCGTGCTCCGGGGGCAAGGTCTGCTCGGGCGGCAGTTGCGTGCTCGAGTGCCAGGGTGGAGCCACCAAGTGCTTCGGCCTTTGCGTGGATGTCGACCACGATCCGGCGTACTGCGGCGATTGCTACAACGCCTGCGCCGAGGGCTGGGTCTGCACGCAGGGGAGCTGCGCCCTGGCGTGCGCCGGCGGCACCACCAAGTGCATGAACCAGTGCGTCGACACCAAGACCGATCCGGCGCACTGCGGCAAGTGCTTCAACCAGTGCTCCGGCCAGCAGATCTGCGAGAAGGGGATCTGCGTGCTGCCGTGCCTGGGCGGCACGACCCTGTGCAGCGGGAAGTGCGTGGATCTCGCCAACGATCTCGCGAACTGCGGCAAGTGCGGCAACGCGTGCCCGGGGGGGCAGGTCTGCTCGCAGGGAGCCTGCGCGTTCGAGTGCACGGGAGGCACGAGCAAGTGCGCCGGCAAATGCGTCGACCTGAAGTACGACCCGCAGAACTGCGGCAAGTGCGACCAGGTGTGCGCCGGGGGCGAGGTCTGCTCCCAGGGAAGCTGCGCCGTCGTGTGCGCCCCGGGTACGACCAAGTGCGCCGGCAAATGCGTCGATACGAACAGCAATCCCCTGCACTGCGGCGGGTGCGACAACGCCTGCACCGGCGACCAGCTTTGCTCCCAGGGCGCGTGCGCGCTGCAGTGCTCCGGCAGCACGACCAAGTGCGGCTCCTCCTGCGTCAACACCAAGAACGACCCGGCGCACTGCGGCGGCTGCAACAAGGCCTGCGGGCAAGGCCAGTACTGCATTGCCGGGCTGTGCAAGAACCCGAGCAACGTCAACGAGCTGCGCGGCAAGCTCATGCGCTGCGGCAACTCGGTGCGCAACGTTCTGGACTTCGTGCCGCAGAACGTCGTCTTGCAGCTCGTGGTTGCCTGCACGCCCGACGCCGACACGCAGGCGCTGCTCGTCACGCGCACCGGCCAAGGCTCGGTGGACGGCCCGACGCTGCAGGGCTACCTCGACGGGGGCGGGATCGCGCTGAGCGAGTACAACAACGCCGACGAGCTCTTCACCAAGGCATTCACGCCCGTAAGCCAGGATCCCAACCCTCAGGTCGGGGCCTGCAAGGACAACGTCCCCACGGTCTTCCAGCTCAGCCCGAACGACGGGTTCTGGCAGAACAACAAGTTCGCCGCCATCCAGTACGACGTGACCGGCTGCGGCTACCGCCTGCAGGCGTTTCCGAGCATCATCCCGCTCGCCGGCTGGACCCAGGTCGACGTGGCGCTCGGCTACCGCGATCGCGGCCTCGGCCGGCTCTGGCTGATCTCCGCCGACTGGCAGGACGGTGAGTCGGTGCTCCAGCAGACCAAGGATCTGATGGGCTACATGATCACGCACCGGCGGGCGGACTGAGCCGGCCCTCGCCTGCGGCGCCGTCAGTGCCCGTGCTCGCCCAGACCGCTCAGCACGAGCACGAGGATCCACGCGCTGAGCGACAGTGCGCCCACGCGCCGCATCGTGCGGTACGTTGCGTCGAGCTCGGCGCTGCCGATCTGGCGGAAGCAGCGGGGGAAGAGCCGGAAGTGGATGACGGTGGCGTCCACCAGGATCACCGCCACGAGCAGGTGCTTGACGGCGAAGAGCCACGAGTAGCCCTCCCCGCGCTGGAAGGTCAGCGCCACGCCGCTCACGAGCAGCAACGCGAGCCCGGCCCAGGTGGCGAAGGCGATGCGCCGGACGATGCGCCCCCGCTGCCGGCGCTGCGCGTCCGTGCGCAGGCGCAGCATGAGGCCGCAGCAGACGAGCGCTCCGAGGACCATCGGTCGATAACAGAGTCATGGTCGCCGCCCCTGCGCTGCTGTACCCCCGGCACGTGCCCGGCATCGACGAGACGCTGCGTGACCGCTTCGGCCTGGCCCGCTTCCATCCCTGGCAGCGCGACGCGATCGACGAGTTGCTGACGGGGCGGCGGCAGGTGCTGCTCGTGGCGCCGACCGGCGGCGGCAAGTCGCTGTGCTTCCAGCTTCCGGCGGTAGTGCTGGGAGGAACCACCGTGGTCGTCTCGCCGCTCATCGCGCTGATGGACGACCAGGTCCGCGCGCTCGGCGGCCGCGGGATCCCCGCCACCTACCTGGCCTCCACCCTGACGCCGGAGGAGCGGCGGCGAAGGGAGCGCGCGCTTGCCGAGGGCTGCTACCAGCTTGTCTACGTCGCGCCCGAGCGGCTCGCCTCGGACGCGGTCGTGGCCATGCTGGCGCGGCTCGGGCCGCCGCTCGTGGCCGTCGACGAGGCGCACTGCATCTCACACTGGGGGCACGACTTCCGCCCCGACTACCTGCGGCTCGGCCCGGTCATCCGGGCGCTTGGCGCCCCGCGCGTGTTGGCCTGCACCGCCACCGCCACGGCGGCGGTGCGCGCCGAGATCCTCGATCGGCTTGGCCTTGGCGCCGAGCGCACGGCCGTCATCCTGCGCGGCTTCGCCCGGCCGAACCTGCTCCTGGCGGCCCTGGAGCTCGACCGGATCGAGGACCGCCGCCAGGCGGCGCTGAGCGCGCTGCGGCAGGCCATCGGCACGCCGCGCGAGCCCGGGGGCGCGGCCATCGTGTACGCCGGCACCCGCAAGCACGCCGAGCGGTTCGCCGCCCTGGTGGCCAAACACGGCTGGCGCACCGCCGCCTACCACGCGGGGCTCGACGCGACGCAGCGCGACCAGGTCAGCCGCGACTTCGCGCTGCGCAACCTCGAGGTGGTGGTGGCCACCAACGCCTTCGGCATGGGGATCGATCGGCCCGACATCCGCGCGGTGGTCCACCTCCAAGCTCCCGGCTCGATCGAGCAGTACTACCAGGAGGTGGGCCGTGCCGGGCGCGACGGCCAGCCGGCGCACGGCTTGTTGCTCAGCGGATCCAGCGACTTCGGGCTGCGGCGCCGGCTCATCGAGAACGGACGCCCGGATCTGCCGGGGCAGCCGCCCGATCCGGAGCGGGTGGCGCGACAGTGGCGGCTTTTCCTCGATCTGATGCGCTACGTCGAGGCCGGCAGTTGCCGCCACGACTTCCTGCTGCGCTACTTCGGCGACGAGCGGGAGACCCTGGGCGGCTGCGGCCACTGTGACGTCTGCGAGCGGATCGAGCAGCTCGGCGGCGAGCCCTCGGCGCCAGGCCCAGAGCAGGCCGCGCTCGTCGTGCGCCAGGCACTGTCCGGGGTGGCGCGCGCGCGCGGGCGGGCCGGCCTCACCGCCGTCGTGGCCATGCTCCACGGCGACGACTCCCCGCGGCTGCGGCGGCTCGGCCTGACCGGGCTGAGCACGCACGGGCTGCTCGCCGAGCGCCGCCCCGAGTGGATCATGGCCCTCGCGCGGCGACTCGTCACCGCCGGACTGATCGACGTGACGGCCGACGAGTTTCCGGTCCCCGTCCTCACCCGCCGCGGCTGGGCTGCGATGAAGGCCGAGTCCGAGGCGCGCGTGTTGCTGCCCCCGGACGACGTGGGCCGCAGGCCGCGCGCCGGGGCGAGGCCGGCCACGGCGGCGGGGGCCGGCCCGGACCGCGCTCGCGCACCCAGTCAGCCGCCCGCCGACGCCGATCCGGAGCTGTACGAGCGGCTGCGCCGCGCCCGGCTCGACGCCGCCCGCGCCCAGGGCGTGCCTGCCTACGTCGTCTGCCACAACCGCACGCTCGGCGAGATCGCCGCGCAGCGGCCGCTCTCCTTGGACGAGCTCGGGCGGGTGTACGGCATGGGCCCGGCGCGCATCGAGGCGTACGGCGCGCTCTTCCTGTCGGTGGTACGCGATGCGGGCGCGCGCTGCTGAGGGCCCACGTCAGCACCGCGCGAAGAGATGAAAACGGCACAGCCGCTACCCACGGCCTGCGATCTGCATACCCGCGCGGTTGCCGCGTATCCCAGTTCCTAGTACCCTAGCGGTATGCAGGCGACCACCATCAAGCTCACCGGGCCGCTGATCAACCGCCTCAAGGCCCTGAAGCCCGCCGACCAGACGCTGACCGGGCTCGTGCGCTCGATCCTGGAGGCTGAGATCCACCGGCGGCAGCAGCAGGAGGCCGCCAGGGGCTACATGGAGCTGCTGCGCGCCCACCCCGAGGAGGCCGAGGCCATGGACCTTTGGGCGGCGGTGCCCCTCGACCATCTCCGCAGGCCGCGGAGAAGGCGATGACCCGCGGAAGCGTGATCTGGGTGGATCTGTCGGGCACGGCGCCGCCCGAGATGGGCAGGCGCCGGCCCGCGGTGGTGGTGTCCGGCAGCGTGCACAACCAGATCCTCGACACGCTCGTGGCCGTGCCCCTGTCCTCGCAGGCTCCCGAGATCCCACTGCTGCGCCTGCGCGTGGTGACCGCCGCTCTGCGGCGCGTCAGCTACGCGGTCGTCCCGGGGCTCCGGCAAATCAAGCGGAGCCGCATCCTGGGTCAAGCGGGGCACCTCTCGGCCGAGGATCTCGCCCGGCTCGACCACGCCATCCGGGCGTACCTGAGCGACTGACGTTCCGCTTCGCAGCTACCAAGCCGAGACTGCGCGTGCACGCGCTGCTCGCGCCCGTGGCCGGCCGAGGCGGCTCGCCCGGTTGGCGCACTGGGCAGACGCCCGATCCGCGGCTATCCTGTCCTCCAAGCCGGTGACCAGCAGCAGCAGCAGGAGAACGATGTCCTCACGCCCCCTTTCCCCCGTCATCGTGGCGCTGGTAGCGCTGTTCACCTGTGACCCTGCCCGGAACGACGGGCCGGCTGCGGCAAGCGGCGGCGCGGGCGGCTCTCCTGCCGCGGGCGGGGTAGGCGGCGGCCCGGGTGGAGCCGCCGGGGGAGCGGCGGCTGCGGGCGGCTCGGGGGGCGCCGGCGCCGAGGCGGCTGGTGCCGGGGGCGTCGCCGGCGCGGGCGGGGCGGACGCCGCAACCTGCGGGAGCGAGCACAAGTGGTGCAACGGCCAGTGCGTGGAGGTTGATGATCCGGCGTACGGCTGCCAGCCCAACACCTGCGAGCCCTGCGACCTGCTGAACGCCAAGGCCATGTGCTGGGCCGACAAGTGCCAGATCGAGTCCTGCGACCCCGGTTTCCACGACTGCGACGACTCCCCCCCAAAGGACTGCGAGGCGCGCCTCGACGGGCAGCCAAACCCAAAGGCGCAGGCCATCTGGTGCGGCGAGTGCTTCGTCACCTGCGGCGACGGCGAGACCTGCAGCCCAGACGACGCCGGGCCGCAAGGGTACTCATGCCAGTAGCCCTCGGCGTCACCCGCATACGTGATACCCAAGAACCCCTCGACGGCAACGACGACGGCCGATCCATCCGCGCTGGTCGGGGCAGGGGTGACGCGCCCGAAGGGCGCGTCGGGACCCCAACCCCCTCCC
>JACQWT010000275.1:0-6220 GCA_016209145.1 Deltaproteobacteria bacterium
CTTGGGTTGCGGGCGTCAGCCCGCGCTACGATCGGCGCCCCACACCGTGCTCTGCTCGGCCGGCCCCAGGCTGGCGAAACCTGCGTTGGCACTCAGCCTCCCGGCACGGGATCGAGCCGGATGCGATCGAGCGGCACGCCGAGCGCGGCGCGGGCGACGGCGTCGAGCGCCGCCGGCTCGCCCACGAGGTGGAAGGTGCGGTGGGTGTGGGTGAGCGACGCGGCCGGGCGGAGCGCGCCGCCGGGTGAGCTCGTCTCCAGCTCGTAGAAGCCGCCCAGGGGGGGCTGGCCCGGCGCGGTCGGCCCGTCGTTGTAGCTGTTGACGGCGTCGCCCGCGAACGGATCGGCCTGCGCTTCCCACATGCTGTTGACGTAGCGGGCGGGCCCCTGGGGAGGATCGTACTGCACGATGGTGAGCAGGCGAGAAGCAGCGCTGAAGCTGCCGAGCGTGGGCTTGGCGCGTGCCGGGCCGAGGCCGATCTTGGAGCGGTGCAGGGCGTCGCCCTTGAACACGAGGTAGCCCTCGCGCTCGTGCACCTGGAGCCGTCCGGGCGGCACCTTGCCGAAGTAGGCGTCGTTGACGATGGGGCCGGAAGCATCGGTGCGAAATGGCACCACGACCAGCGTGTCGGGCGAGGGGGGGAACATCGCCAGGATCCACACGCTCAAAAGGCCCTTCTTCTCGCTCCAGGCGAGCTTGCCCCGGTTCGTGATGGTGTTGGCGCTCTGGAACGCCACCCAGCTCACGCCGGCCGGAATCGGAGCCCCGAGCCGTGCCGTCACCTCCGCTGCCGGAAGGAGCGAGATTGCGCGCGTGACATCGAGATCAAAGCGGGTGCCGGAGTGGTTGGTGACAGCGAGCGAACGGTGCAGTGCTATGTGGCGATCATCGCGCTCGCTGACGGCCCACTCGCCCTCCTGGAAAGCCGCCGGCGTCTGCCAGGCGGACAGGGCGAAGGTTTTGCCCGGCGCGAAGTACAGCCCGAACTGGCCGCCCTCGGGCCCGAGCCAGAATCGGTCCTCGCCACCGTAGTTGTCGAACTGCGTCCCCGTGCGCCCCTTCTCGATGAAGTCGCGCTGCACCCAGCCGAGGCTGCGCTCGCCCGGGCCCACCGCGCTCGTCATCACCCGGCCCTGATACTTGGCCGAGACGGCCACGCGGGCGCCGTGTGGCGCTTGCAGGATCTGCACCGCGCCATAGCGATCGAGGAAGGCCACGTCGTCCTCGAAGGTGGGCACAGCGCGGGGAGGCTGGTCAGAGCGCTCGGCAGGCGTCACTGTGGCGGCGGCGGTGGCCGGGCTCGGCGCCGATGCGCCCGGCGCCGGCGCCTCGGGCACGATGTTGGCGGCGGAGCCAGCGCCGGGCGGGCCCGCCGGCGGCGCCGGGGCCGGAGTGGCAGAGCAACCGCACGCCGCGCCGAGCAGCGCGCCGGCGAGCGAAACCACGCGGGCGGAAGCATGCATGCGCTCCTGTATCCCGGAACGAAGGCAGCGGCCAGGGGCTCCCCAGAAGCCACGGCAAGGATCTTGCGCACGCGACCCTGCGCCAGGATGGGGACGGTGCAAGGCTGGGCCGAGGCAGTGGCGGTGGGGATGCCCGCCGGAGGCGGGTGCCCCGCCGCCGCTGCCGCCCTGGCACCCCGCGGGTTCAAGAGCCGGCCCCAGCTTCCCCACGGCGCCGCACGCGATCGAGCGCCACGGCGCCCACGATGATGGCGCCCGTCACGATCTCTTGCACCCAGTTGGGCAAGCCGAGGTGCGTGGAGCCCGTCTTGATCACCGTCATCAGCATGGCGCCGACGAGCGAGCCGAGGATGGAGCCCTCGCCTCCGGCCAGCGAGCCGCCGCCGATGACCACCGCGGCGATGACCTCCAGCTCCAGGCCGATGGAGTCGGTCGGATCGCCCACGGTTAGCGTGGAGAACTCCATCACGCCGCCCGTGCCCGTGAGCAGCCCGGCGAGCACGTACACCAGGACGCGCACGCGCGCGACCTCGACGCCGCAGAGCCGGGCGGTGTGCTCGTTGCTCCCCACCGCGAACACGTGCCGGCCAAAGCGAGTGCGGGAGAGCAGGCCCGCGGCGAGCAGGGCGAGCAGCAGCGCGATCCAAACCCCCGGCGGCAGCAGGGCCCACGACCCCGTGGCCGAGGCGAGCAGCGCGTCGAGGCCGCGCGGATCCGCATCGATCTTCTGCTCGCCGGCAATGCCCTTGGCGAGCCCGCGCATGACGCACATGCCGCCCAGCGTGATGATGAAGGGAGTCACGCGCAGCCGTGTGACCAGGAGCCCGGTGAGAGCACCTCCCAACGCCGCCGCGCCAATGCCGAGCACCGCCGCGCTCCAGGGCCCGGCGCCGGCGCGCAAGAACCAGGCGATCACCACGGTCGTCAGGGCGACCGCCGAGCCCACCGACAGATCGATGCCGCCCAGGATGATGACCAGGGTCATGCCCACGGCGACGATGGCCACGACCACGGTCTGCCGCGCCATGGTCACGAGGTTTGGCGCGCCGAGGAAGGTCTCGGGGCTCAGGGCGCAGAAGAGCGCGTAGACGCCGAGGAGCGCGAGCAGCGGACCCACCCAGGGACGCCGCAGGAGATCCTTCATGCCTCGGCTCCCGTGGCCTGCTCCAACAGCGTGCGCTCCGACCAGTCCTGCACCGGGCGGATGGCCCCCAGCTCGCCCCGGTGCATGACCCCGATGCGATCGCAGATCCCGAGCAGCTCCGGCAGGTAGCTCGAAACCACGAGCACGGCCTTGCCCTGCTGCGCGAGCCGGTCAACGAGCGCGTAGATCTGGGCCTTGCTTGCCACATCGATGCCGCGCGTCGGCTCGTCGAGCAAGAGCACGTCCACGTCGTGGTGCAGCAGCCGCGCCAGGGCCACCTTCTGCTGGTTGCCGCCCGAAAGGGAACCGACCGGCTGCGCGGGACTGCGCGCGCGGATGCCGAGCTCGGCCATCCAGCGGCCGGCGAGCACGCGTAGCCGGCGGCGCGAAAGCAGGCCGAGCGGGCCGGCGCAGGGCAGCCGCGAGAGCGCCAGGTTCTCTGCCACCGAGAGATTCGCGGCCAGGCCCTCGCCCTGGCGATCCTCGCTCAGCAGGCCCACGCCCTGAGCCAGGCGCTGGGCCGGACGCGCCGGGCCGTGCCAGGTCCCCACGCGGATCCGGCCGTGGCGCACCGGGTCCAAACCGAAGACGGCGCGCACGAGCTCGGTGCGGCCCGCGCCGACCAGGCCGGCGATGCCCAGGACCTCGCCGCGGCGCAGCCCGAGGCTCGCCCGCACGGGCTTGTGCGCGCCCGCGAGATCGGCCAACTCGAGCAGCGTCTCGCCCGGCGTGTGCGCGCTTCTGACGAAGATCTCCTCGATGCGGCGGCCGGCCATGAGCTCGACGATGCCGGCGGCGCTCGTGGCCCGCACCTCGCCTTCGCCCGCCACCACGCCATCGCGCAGCACGGTGAACCGGTCGGCGATCTCCATCACCTCCTCGATGAAGTGGGTGATGTAGAGCACCGCCACGGACTCGGCGCGCAGTTGCCGCAGGACGCCGAAGAGGCGCACCGTGTCCTCGCGGCCGAGCGCGCTCGTCGGCTCGTCGAGGATGAGCAGGCGGCAGTGCTCGGTGCCGCCGCCCAGGGCGCGCGCGATCTCCACGAGCTGCCGGCCGGCCACGGGCAGGGCGCCGACGCGCGCCTCGGGCCGCAGCCACGCCGGCGGCTCGGCGCCGGCGAGCTCGCCGAGCGCCCGCAGGGTGATGGCCTCTGCCGCCCGGCGGTCGAGCAGGCCGAAGCGCCGCGGCTCGCGGCCCAGCGTGACGTTCTCGGCCACGCTAAGGTGCGGGCACACCGCCAGCTCCTGCGAAACCATGACCACGCCGCGGGCCCGCGCTTGGCGCGGCGAGCGCGGCGCATAGGGGGCCTCGCCCAACCACATCTCGCCCTCGTGCGGCGCGAGCTCGGCAGCGAGGATCTTCACGAGCGTGCTCTTGCCCGCGCCGTTCTCGCCCACCAGGGCGTGTATCTCGCCGGCCCGGACCGCGAAGTCCACGCCCGCAAGCGCCCGCGTGGCGCCAAAGCGGCGCGCGAGGCCACGGGCCCGCAGGCGGGCGGGAGCCACGGAAGCGGTCCGGTCGGGGGAGGCCATCGCCACGGCGCCCTCGAGCACTACTCGCCGAGCCAGGGGCGCAGATCGGGGGCGACGAGCTGCCTCACGGCCGGCGTCTCCAGGTTCTCGCGCGTGACCAGCGTGGCGCCGGTGTCGATGCGCGGCTCGACCGTCTCGCCCCGGAGCTTGCGGACCATGGTCCCCACCGCCAGGTAGCCGATGCGCAGCGGATCCTGCAGCACGAGCGCGTCAACGTGTCCCTCGCGCACGGCCGCCACGAGCTTGTCGGAGGCGTCGAAGCCGACGTAGCGGATCTTGCCCGCGAGCCCCGCCTTGCGCAGCGCGAGCAGCATGCCGAAGGTCGTGCTCTCGTTGGGCGCGAAGATGCCGCCCAACTCGCCCGCGGCGGCCCGCTGCGCCGCGAGCAGGCTCTCGCTGGTGGCGAAGGCGCTCTCGGTGGTGGCGCCGCCGTATTGGTTGTCGGACAGCACGCGGATCTCGGGGTGCGCCCGCATGGCCTCGAGGAAGCCGCGCTCGCGATTCGCGGTGCTCGCCGAGCCTTCCTGATAGCGCAGCAGGATGGCCGTCTTCTTGTCGCCGAGGATCTTGGCCAGGTGCTCGCCCGCCAGCCGTCCTGCCGCGACGTTGTCGGTGGCGACGAAGCTCCCGTGCGCGTCGCCCTGCAAGTCCGAGTCGAACACCACCACGGGAATGCCCGCCTCCCGCGCCGCGCGCACCGGCCCCACCAGCCCCTTGTCGCTCAGCGGCGCGAGCACGATGCCGCTCGCCTTCTGCGCCACGAAGCTCTGCACGATCTCGATCTGGCTCTTGAGATCGTCCTCCTTGAGCGGCCCCTTCCACACGATCTCGACGCCCAGTTCGCGCGCCGCCTTGACCGCGCCGGCGTGCACCGCGCGCCAGAACTCGTGTGTCGTACCCTTGGGGATGACGGCAATACGCTTCTTGCCCGGGCATCCGCTGCCGGGGCGACACGCTGCCCACGCCAGAAGCGCGCCCAGCCCCAGCACGCAAGTGCGCCGCCGCATGCTCCGCCGTCCGCCATCTTGTGCCATCGTCGTACTCTGTTCTGCGCGCAGCCTAGCACCGACCCTGCGCTTGACGAACGGTGGCGTTTGCTACACTCTCGATCCCATGCGGCTCCCCGGCTTCTCGCTCCTCTCGCAGCACTACCCCAACGGCACGAGCGGCGAGGCCAAGGCGCTCGTCGGCGGCAACGCCAACGCCGACTGGATCACCAACACCTGCGTGATCCGCATCTGCCGCGCCCTGAACTACGCCGGCAGCCCCATCCCCGGCGGCCAGGCGGGCCTTACGACGGTCAGGGGCGGGGACGGCATGCGCTACGCGTTCCGCGTCTCGGAGTTCAAGAAGTACATGGTCCACGCCTACGGCGACCCGGACATCGTGGGCGGCGGCGGCTCTCAGGGCAAGTTCGGCGGCCACCAGGGCGTGATCCTCTTCGACGACTGTGGCTGGTCGGACGCCACCGGGCACTTCGATCTGTGGGACGGCACCAACTGCGTGCACGCCTCCTACTGGGCCCAGGCGGCCACGGTGAAGCTCTGGGAGACGAGCCCGTGAGCGCGGCGCCGGGCGGGCGCGAGTCGCCGCACGCGCTGCTGGGCGCGCTGCTCCTTCTTGGCGCGGCAGCCGGCTGCAGCCGCGCCAACGGCCTCTCCGAGTCGGCCGCGCCCGCGCCGGTCGCAGCGGCGCCTGCACCCGCGCCGGCCGTGGCCTCCGGCCTGCCCGAGCCATTCGCGCAGGCCGACCGCTGGGGCTTCAAGGGCGCGGACGGCGCGGTGGCGATCCCGGCCCGGTTCGTGCTTGCCCAGCCCTTCTCGGCCCAGGGCATCGCCGCGGTCGTAGACGAGCGCGGCTGGGCCTACATCGACGCGCGCGGCCGGGTGCTCTTGCGCCCCTACGTCGTGGACAACGGGCCGGACGAGTTTGCCGAGGGCCTCGCGCGCTGCGTCGAGAAGGACAAGCTCGGGTACTTCGACGAGAAAGGACAGGTCGTCATTGCGCCGGCCTTCGACTTCGGCACGCCTTTCCGCGACGGCCGCGCCCGCGTCTGCTCGGGCTGCACCAAGCAGGTC
>JACQWT010000275.1:6269-10270 GCA_016209145.1 Deltaproteobacteria bacterium
GGTGCCGGGGACGCGCCACGCGGGTGGGGGTCCGGGGGAGGCGGCGCCCCGCCTCCCCCGGTAGGGCCCGCGGGGAGGGCCCGCGGCTTGCCTTTTTTGCAAGCCGCGGGGCCTTCCCCGCGAAGTGGGCCGTCCCGCTCTTTCTCCACGGGACTTGCGGGACGGCCCACTGGGCCCAGCCGAGCCGCCCGGCGGATCGGGCGGATGACGCCCCGTCGTCAGGGCGCCGGATCGATGCTGAGCTGGACGGCGCTGGCGCCGGCCTGGGCCCGCACGAGCAGTCGGTCAGCTTGGAGCTGCACGCAGGCGCCCACGGCGCCCAGGCGCACTTTGCCGGCATAGAGCCAGTGCGGCACGGCGATCTCGGTGACGCCGCCCTCGTCCGGCGCGTACTCGATCTGTAGCCGTCGCGCCTCGGGCTCGTAGCGCAGGCTTCTGAGCTCGCCGGCCAACAGGCGCGGGTACGGCCGCACCATGCCCCCCAGCAGGACCGTGCGCTCGGTGCCGTCCGGGGCAACGACGGACATGTCCTCGTCGTTCCAGCGCTCGGCCGAGTCGCTGTACTCCCACCACGTGCCGTGCAGCCCGAGCTGCTCGAAAGCCTCGTAGTGGCGCCGGGCGTGCTCGGCCGCCTGGGGGTGCTCGCCGGGGATGCCGAACTCGCCGACGAGCACGGGCACGTCCCACTCGTCGCCCTGCTCGCTCCAGACCGAAAGCGGCGTCAGGACGTCCTCGCTCACGCTGCCGAAGCCCATGAGCGCCGCGCCGTCGTAGAAGTGCGGCGCGAATACGATGTTCTCCCCCTCGGGCCGAGTGAGATCCGTGCCAGGGCTCACGGCCTGCATGCCGGTCACGACGAAGAACACGTACTCCGAGTAGAAGGGGCCGAGCACGTCCTTCTCCCACGCGCCGCGCTCGGCAGTGCCCGGGTGAGGCTCGTTGATGACCTCGTAGCCGATGACGCCGGCGCGACCCTTGTGCCGGTCCACCATCATGTCCCACAGCTCGCCGAACTGGGTGCGCACGCCGGTCGCATCCGACCAGAACGCGTCGAAGGCCGCCTTCATCTCCTCGTTCTGGAAGTAGGCCATGAACCAGTCCGGGCAGTCGTGGTGCGAAGGCGGCGGATCCTCCAGCGTCCAGGCGGGGAAGCCGTCGCCGCAGAATGCCTCGGAGTAGATGTCCTGGTGGAAGTCCACGATGGTCCACAGGCCGCGCTCGAAGGCCTCGCCGAGGAGCCGGTCGTAGCGCTCCAAGAACTCGTCGTCCCACTCGCCTTCCTTGGGCTCGGCCGCCTCCCAGGAGAAGGGAACGCGCAGGACGTCCATGCCCCATGCCTGCACGCGATCCAGGTACTTCGCCAGCGCCTCGTCGAACTTGGCGGGCTCGTAGTCGAACGGGCTGTAGGGTGCGAACTTGCTCCGGCCGCCGGCGTTGATGCCGCGCAGCCAGACCACGCGACCCTGCGCGTCGAGCAGGCGCGTGCCCTCGGCCCGCAGGGCTCCCGGATCCACCGGCGCGATGGCGCAGGCCGGGGCCTCCGGCAGGGCGTAGCTCGGACCGGACGCCGGCTCCTCGCCGGCACCACAGCCGGTGGCGGCGGGGCAAAGCAAGAGCGCGACCGGCAGGGCGGAAAACGGCGTCTTCATGGTGCGGGCCCTCGTGGCTTGCGCCAAGGCGGTTCTCGCATGTCCGCCCGGTAGGCTCAATGGCGGGAGCCGAGCGGGTCGGTGGCCGCCGGTCGTGGCGTCGCCGGCGCGGCCGTGGCCGGTGGGGCCGTGGCGCCGGCTGGCGGCGGACGGCCCGCGCGGGGCGCCGGGGCCGCAGCCGGCCTGGAGGCCGGCGAGCTCGTGCCCGATGCCGCCGCAGAGGGCACCGCAGCATCCGCCAGGCCGGTCGGGCTCGCCGCCGCGCCGGGCGCCGCGCTGGGGCGGGGCAGAGCCGTGGCCGCAGGCCGACCCGGCGACGCCGTCCCGGTCGCATCGCCCGGGCCGGCCCCGCCACCGCCGCCCAGGAGCCAGAGCACGAGCACCAGGGCGGCGCCCAGCACCACGCCCGCGGCCACGGGCACGAGGCCACGGTACGGCCTCGGCGAGAGGCCCGCGAACGGCTCCAGCGTGGGCTGGGAGCGGGCGCGCTTGTCCGCGAGCGGCACTGCGGGCTCGGCCTCCTTTTCGCCCGGGGCCGGCGGCGACGGCGGCGACAGCTTCACCGTGGCCAGAGCGCCCAGGTCGAGCAGGGACGCGCGCGCCACCTCCGCGGCGCGCAGCGCGACGGTGCGTCCGGTTTGCAGCGCCTCGTTCACGTCGAGCGCCGTTGCCAGCTCGCGCACGGCCTGGCCGGCCGTGGCGAAGCGGTCGGAAGCCTGGCGCGCGCAGCACCTGGCAAACCAGGCATCGAAGGCCGCCCCGAGATCGAGCCCGCGCTCGCTAGGCTTGGGGATGGGCTGGAACGCGATCTGCGCGATGAGGTGCGTGATGACGTTGGCGGTCCAGAAGTCGTCGCCCGCGAGCAGGCGGTAGGCGATCATGCCGAGAGCCCAGATGTCGGTCTGCGGGGAGATCTTCTCCGCCTCCGAGAGGCACTGCTCGGGCGACATGTACATCGGCGTGCCGAACACCTCGCCCGTGCCCGTGGCCTTGACGCGGGCCAGATCGCCGGTCGTGCCACTTAGCTTGGCAATGCCGAAGTCCAGGACCTTGATGCAGGGCGAGCCGTCCTCGCGGAACGTCAAGAACAGGTTCTCCGGCTTGAGGTCGCGGTGCACGATGCCCAGGGCGTGTGCCTTGTCCAGGGTGCCGGCCACCTGCCGCAGGTACACGACCGTCTCGGCCGGCGCGAGCGGGCCGACTTGCAGCGTGACGTCCGCCAGGTCGCGGCCGCGCAGGTACTCCATCACGATGTACGGCACGCCCTCCAACTCGGCGGCGATGCCCGCGTCGACCACGCGCGCCACGTGATCGCTGTCGATGCGCGCGGGCGTGCGCGCCTCGCGCTGGAAGCGCTCCCGCGCCGCCGAGCTGGCGACGACCGAGGGGCCGAGGAGCTTCATGGCGAAGCGCTCGTCGGTCTTGACGTGCTGCACGAGGTAGACCGAGCCCATCCCGCCCTCGCCCAGCGGGCGCAGAAGGCGATAGCGATCCGAAATCACCGAACCGGGCTCGATGCAGGGCAATCCCACGTCGGCACCACGGGGCAAGGGAGAACTAGCGTAGCACCGCCGGGCGGGGGCGGACCAGTCGCAGTTCCCGAACCCACGCCTCTTGACTGCGGGCTGGCACTCGTCGAAGGGTGCGCCAGCTAGGCTCGGCCCGCTGCTGCCGCCGAGCCCGCAGAGGAGCCACGCATGAAAGTGCTCCATGTAGCGTCCGCTCCGACTGGCCGGGCCGCCACGCCGGCGGGACGAGGTCATGACCACGCGCGATGACGAGGGCCCGGCCCCGGCGGCTCAGGACGGCGGGACGAAGGAGCCGGCCGGGCACGTGACCGTGCTGCGGCAGGGCGAGCGCGCGATCCACATCGTGGGCACGGCGCACGTCTCGCGCAGCTCCGTAGAGGAGGTGGGACACGTGATCGCACAGCTTCGTCCGCATACCGTATGCGTAGAGCTGTGCCAGACGCGCTACGAGGCGCTCACGGACGAGGCGCGCTGGCGCAAGCTCGACATCTTCCAGGTCATCAAGCAGAAGAAGGCGCTCTACCTGCTCGCGTCTCTCGCTCTGCAAGCCTACCAGCAGCGGCTCGGCGCCCGGCTCGGCGTGCGTCCCGGGGCCGAGTTGCTGGCGGCGATCGCTGCGGCCGAGGCCGTCGGTGCCGCGGTAGTGCTCGCCGACCGGAACATCCAGACTACCCTGAAGCGCACCTGGGGCAACCTGTCCTTCTGGAGCAAGAGCAAGCTGCTCGGGGCGCTGCTCGCGAGCGCGTTCGATCGCGAGCAGGTGACCGAGGAGCAGATCGAGGCGCTCAAGGACAGCGACTACGTCTCGGACCTGATGGCCGAG
>JACQWT010000276.1 GCA_016209145.1 Deltaproteobacteria bacterium
CACACGTGGTTGCCGTTGGGGTCGAGCTTGGCCACGAAGACGTCGCAGCCGCCGGCGCTACCCAGCGGCCCGCCGCCGAAGTCGACCGCGCCCGGGAAAGCGCCGGGGAGCAGGACGTTGCCGGCGAGGTCGGTCGCCACTGACTCGGCCCCGTCCGAACCGGAGCCGCCGAAACGCTTGCTCCACACGTGGTTGCCGTTGGGGTCGAGCTTGGCCACGAAGACGTCGCGGTCGCCAGCGCTTAGGAGTGGGCCGCCGCCGAAATCGAGGGCCTTCTCGAACTCGCCTGCAAGCAGGAGGTTGCCACCGGCGTCGAGAGAAATGCTGCGTGGCATGTCGAAGGCGGGGCCGCCGAAACGCTTGCTCCACACGTGGTTGCCGTTGGGGTCGAGCTTGGCCACGAAGATGTCCCAGTCGCCGGCCGCAGCCAGGGGCCCGCCGCCGAAGTCGATGGCGCCCTGGAAGGCGCCCGTGAGCAGAACGTTGCCGGTGCCATCGACGCCGAGCGCGGTACCCCAGTCCCAGTTGGGGCCACCGAAGCGCTTGCTCCACACGTGGTTGCCGTTTGAGTCGAACTTGAGCACGAAGGCGTCGAAGCTGTCGGCGCTGACGAGCGGGCCGCCGCCGAAGTCGACCGTGCCCATGAAGGTCCCTGTGAGCAGAACGTTGCCATCCGCGTCGGCGGCGACGCCGAAGCCATCGTCCAGTGCCGGGCCGCCGAAGCGCTTGCTCCAGAGGTGGTCGCCGCCCGGGGCGAGCTTGGCGACATAGACATCGAAGCCGCCGGCGAAACCCAGGGGCCCGCCGCCGAAGTCAGTCGGCCCTAGGGCACGACCGGTGAGCAGAACATTGCCGGTGGCATCAACCGCAATGGACATTGCGTGCGCCACGCTGCTGCCTCCGAAGCTCTTGCTCCAGGCATGGACGTTGGCGCACGCGCCAGCACCGCCGCAGAGCTCGGCGAGGCCACAGCTTCCGTTGGGGTCGGTTCCGGCCGGAACAAGAGAGCACTCGCCATCGACGCCGTCGGTCTTGGCGGCCAGGCACGCCTCGCAGGTGCCGTCGCAGGGTGCGTCACAGCAAACGTGGTCGACGCAGTGGCCGGCCAGACACTCGTTCGCGCCAGAGCAGGGCTCTCCGTCGGGCTTCTTGTCGACGCAGATGCCGGCGGGGCAGAAGTCGCTTCCGCAGTCGCCATCGCTCTTGCAGGACTTGCCTGTGGCGCACGGCTCGCACGCGGGACCGCCGCAGTCGACATCGGTCTCGGCACCGTCGAGCGTGCCGTTGCCGCAGGGTGGCGGCACGCAACTGCCCGTGGCCTCGTCGCAGGCCGACTCGGCCGCGCACTGCCCGTCCTGCGTGCATTCGACGCAGTGCCCATGACCGTCGCACAGCTTGCCGCCGGCCTCGTGGCAGGTTGCGCCTTCGTCCTCGGCAGCAAGTCCACAGCGGCCGTCCTCGCAGACGGCCCGCTGGCAGGCCGGCGCCAGCGGACAGTCGGCCGGGCGCTCACACCGGGCGCCGCCACTGCCGTCCTGCCCGGCCGTGCCGTCCACCAACGCCCGACCGCATGTTGCCAAGGCAAGTGGCGCCAGAGCCAGCACCCAGCCCGACCTTGCACCGCGCTCCGACCGGCTGCGCGGACAGCGGCGCCCCGCTACCGCCACAGCAGTCATCGGTCCTTCTCCGCGTCCGTGTCCGCAGCCCATGAGCCACTCCAGCGCATCAACAGTAGGACGCGTAGCAGGACCCGTGCCAACCAGCCGCTGCACCAAGCTCCACGTCCATCCGTCGCCGCGACGCTGGCCGCCGGCCGCTGTCACATGGGGGCGCCCTGTGACCGTCCCATGTGACACTGTCCCACGGCTTCCGGCGCCCTTCAAGGGCCGACCGCCGCCCCCACGTGAAGCGGGGCGCTGTTGCGTCGCGCCGTCGCGTCCTTCGCCGTCGCCTTGTGTGCCGGTTGCGATTGGTGGGCCGCGCCGTCAGCCCGCACCGGCCCGCCGCCCCGCCTCCTGCCCGATCGCCGCCGATCCCCCCTCCTCCGCCGGCCGCTTCTTCTCCTTGAGCTTGCACCAGGCCGGGGCGTCGATGGCCGTGGCGTAGCGCCCGCGCGGCTCCTGCGGGCGCATGACCAGCACGCCGCCTTGCCCGAAAAATCGATCACTGTCTTCGAAACTACGTGTTAGGGTGGCCGCCGTGATCGATCGAGATCGGCTCGTCGGAGAAGTGCGGAGCCTGCTCCGCCAGTTCCCGGTGGTCGCCATCGTCGGGGCGCGCCAGGTCGGCAAGAGCACCCTGGCCCGCTCGGTCGTCAGCCAGGCCGGCAGTGCCACCGTGTTCGACCTCGAGAAGACCGCCGATCTCCGTCGTCTGGACGAGCCCTCGCTCGCGCTCGGCAAGCTCAGGGGCATCGTCGTGCTGGACGAGGTGCAGCGACGTCCGGATCTCTTTCCGACGCTCCGTGTGCTCGCCGACCGGCCGCGCGCGCCGGCGCGCTTTCTGGTGCTGGGCAGCGCCTCCCCGGAGCTGCTCCGGCAGTCGTCGGAGACGCTGGCCGGGCGTATCGCGACCCTGCAGCTCGAGGGCTTCGACCTTGGCGAGGTGACCGCCGGCAAGGCAGACCGGCTCTGGTTGCGCGGGGGCTTCCCCCGGAGTTTCCTCGCTCGCTCCGAGGCCGAGAGCGTTCGCTGGCGCCAGGAGTTCCTCGCCACCTTCCTCGAACGCGACGTGCCGGGTCTTGGCTTCCGCACTCCGGCCGCGATGCTCGAGCGGTTCTGGCACATGCTGGCGCACTGGCACGGACAGCTCTTGAACAGTTCCGAGATCGGTCGCTCGCTCGCGGTGACGGACGCCACGGTGCGCCACTACCTGGACGTGCTCGCCTCCACGTTCGTCGTCAGGGTGCTGCGTCCGTTCCACGAGAATCTCGCGAAGCGGCAGGTCAAGGCTCCGAAGGTCTTCGTGGCCGACAGCGGGCTGCTGCACACACTGCTCGGCATTGAGGACAGCCGCGGGCTCGAGCTGCATCCGAAGCTCGGCGCCTCGTGGGAGGGATTCGCCGTCGCCCAGATCCTGAGCCGGCTGCGCGTCCGCCGCAGCGAGGCGTTTTTCTGGCGCACGCACGAGGGGGCCGAGCTCGATCTGCTCGTTGTACGCGGCCGGCGACGCTACGGCTTCGAGATCAAGCGTACCGACGCGCCTGCGGTCACGCGGAGCATGCGCATCGCCCTCTCGGATCTGCGGCTCGATCGGCTGGATGTGATCCACGCCGGAGTCGAGACGTATCCTCTCGGGGAGCGAATTCGCGCGCTCCCACTGACGAGGATCGTTGAGGCACTGGCGCCGAGGTAGCACAGCCCCTGACGCTCGGCAGGAGTTGACCGCTTCTACTCGTCAGAAGTTGACCACGTGCCGATCGGCCCA
>JACQWT010000277.1 GCA_016209145.1 Deltaproteobacteria bacterium
CCCAGAGTCACCTGCCGACCCAGAGTCACCTGCCGACCCAGAGTCACCTGCCGACCCAGAGTCACCTGCCGTCCGAGGGCCCGTCGCCGACCCAACGCTACTTCCCCCACGAGAAGCTGCGCGCCTATGAGCTTTCGCGGGCGGTGCTCGGCCGCGTCGCCGGGCACCGCGGCAAGCTCCGGGGGCTGCCGGGCCAGGCCGGGGCGCAACTCGAGCGCGCCGTCGTGGGCGCGCACACCAACCTGTGCGCAGCGGCGGCGAGCCAGGGGGCCGACGCCAAGCGCCAGTTCCGCATCGCGCTCGGTGAGGCCGCGGAGGCCGGCGGCTGTCTCGACGCTGCCCTGCTCTTCGGCGCGCTCGGGCAGAGCGAGCACGATGAGCTGCGGGAGCTGCTGCTCGGGCTGTGCGCGTGCCTGCGGGGGTTGGCGAGGTAGGGCTGGGGCCGGGGGGAAGCGGGAGCCGTGGCGGCGCGCGGCAGCCCGGGCGCTACGGCCGCGCCGGCACGGGCCAGTCCCGCGGCACCCGGACGCAGAGCGCCCCGGCCGCCTGCCGCAGCCAGCGCAGGAGGGACCGCGCGTCCGCCGGGACCAGGCGGAGCCGCGCGTTGTGCACGAGCTCAACCATCGCCGCCGTCCTCTTCGGAGGCACGCCGTGCCGCTCGTGGAGCGCCGCAACCGGGTCGGAGCACGACTCCGTCATGCGCTCAGCGCGCAGTGCCAGCAGCCACGCCTCCATCTTCTCCACAGGCACGCCGGCGGCGATGAGCGGCGGGCGGTCAACGAGCTGCAGGGCGCGCTTGACCGCCTGCGCGAGCGCCCGCTCGCGGCGACGCTGGCCGTCGCGGTCGCGCAAAAACACGAGGGCATGGCAGCCGAGCTCTCGCGCGAGCAGGATGAGCCCGTTGACGGTCCGTGCTTCCCCTTCGCCCGGCAAGCCGGGCCGGTACTTGCGCACGTCGCGCCAGAGCAGGGCTCGCCGGATCTCCCAGCCGCCGGGACGGATCTTCGCAAGGAGCGCCTCGATCACGCCGGGGCCGACCGTTCGCTCCGCCTCGCCAGCGGACCGGTCGGCGCGCGCGAAGCGGCCGAGCTCGTTGGCTCCTTCGCCCGCCACGAGCAGGCGGATCACGCGTTCGCCTCCCCAGCACCCTCGTCAGCCCACTCAACCGGCGGACCGGGATCGGAAGGCTCCTGCGGCTCCGTCAGCAGCGGGCTCTCCTCGGTCCCGTCGCAGTAGCTCAGCCACAGCTCGCCGTTCTTGTAGACGCGGGAGCGCTCCTCGTAGCCCGGGGTATCCTCGAGCAGGACGAGCTTGCTGCCTTGCTGCCGCGACCGCGTGACCACGGACACCTCGTGCCCCTCCAGCTCGTTGATGACGAGCGGGCTGTGCGTGGCGATCAGCACCTGGGTGCGCTTGGAGATCTCGCGCAGCACCATCATGACCTCGGCGATGCGCGCCGGATGCAGGCCGTTCTCCGGCTCCTCCACGAGGAGAACGCTGGTGCGCGCCAGGTGCGGCAACGCCGTGAGCGCAATGTAGAACAAGAGTCCGTCACTCATCGCCGAGGCCGGCACCTCGGTGCCGTCCCGGAGCTTCACGCCCACGACCTTCGCGTTCCCGCCCACCCGCACGAGCTGGAGCAGATCGACCTCGCGGAAGAGCTGGCGCACGGCGTCCCGGATGGCCTCGAACGCGTTGTCCCCGCGATCGCGAATCGCATCGAGCACTGCCGCGAGCCCAGCGCCCCGCTCGTTCTGGAAGTCCACGCGCTGGTCGGGCGCAAGCAGGACAGCCGGGCTGCGCAGGGCGTCGGCGTCAAGGCGGATGGCGCGTGCGGGGCCCACTTCGTCGAGGAGCGCTGCGCGGATCGGGTTCGTTCTGTCCGGAGCCTGGTCCCAATCCCGGCCGCGCACCTCCATGGCCTGTGGCGCGAGCGTCGCTGGTGTCAGGGCCCCGTCCTTCGGCCGGCCACCGTCAAAGAAGACCCGGTAGGCACCGGTCCCCGCCATGCAAGCAAGCGAGATCGGCCGCTCGGGCGACGCGCCGGAAACCTGCATGTCGAAGCGCACCGCTTGCTGGGGGTTGCCGGCCGCGAAGCTCGCCAGGACGCGCACCGCTCGCAGCAACGTGCTCTTGCCGCTGTCGTTGGGGCCAACGAACGCATGGATCGGCGTGAGCCCGGTCGCCGCTACTTGGCCCAGGCAGCCGTAGTTCTGGACGTGAAGCTCGGTGATCATGGCTCTCGCTCAGCCCGCGGCGCCGGTCACGGCGCGCGCCCGTTGCGATGTGCGCCGGCCGCTACTGCGGCACGTAGCCGAGCGTAGACGAACCCAGGCCCCTGCGAAAGACGCCCGAGGAGCGAGGCGCCAGTTCCGCTACTGCTTCGGGTGGGCGGGAGGGGTGAGGCCGCCGAGGCCGGCGGATGTCTCGACGCCGCCCTGCTCTTCGGCGCGCTCGGGCAGGCCCAGCACGATGAGCTGCGGGAGCTGCTGCTCAGCCTGTGCGCGTGCCTGCGGGGGTTGGCGAGGTAGGGCTGAGGCCCCGGAGACGCAGCAGTTGCCCGGGGCGGCCAACCGCGCCTCCGGCCGTGCCGGGCTTGCTTCAGCAAGCCGGAGGGCCGCGTCGCTGGGCGTGGAGCGCTGCCGCTGTGCGTCCTTTCGACGCTTCGGCGAGGCGTTGCGCCACTGGTTCCTCGCCGAGCAGCGGAATGGCGCCCGCGCGGCCCCGCCGGCCGGAGGCCGCAGCCCGGCCCGGAGCAAGCCCCAGCGTGATGTTCTTGCCGCCGAAGGTGCGCCTGCGTGCACAGTGCGCAACGGCCGCGGGGCGATGGTTGCGTCGGCCTGCTCCGTTCGCGCAGGCGTGTCCGTTTGGCGGCTTCGCGCTTGGGTTGCGGGCGCAGCCCGCGCTACGACGCAGTTGGGAGGCTCCGGCGGCGTCGTGCGCAACACAGCTCTGCTTCTGCTGGGCGTCCTGGGCTGCAGTCCACTGGGGCCGTATGGCGGCACTGTCGCGGCAGACGCGGGTGCCGGCGGTGCTGGGGCGAAAGACGCGGGCACAGGCGGCGAAGGGCTGGCGGATGCGGACTCGGGCCGGCCGTTGGACGCGAGCCTGCCCACCGGGTCGTTCCTTCTGGCCTTCGCGGAGGAACCGACGGTGGTCGATGTCACCGTCGGGAACGACCAGCCCAGCCCTTGCGGTTTCGCCTGGGGAGGCACCGAGGTGCGCCTGGCCATCCGAAGGGACCGGGAGAGCCAAGCGTACGTGGCGGATGTGACGCGGCGATGGGGCCACCAGACTTGTCGGAACAGGCCCGTCGACGTTGACGGATTGATGGTCCGCATCGACGTTGGAGGCGGGGGCACGCTGATCGCCCACAGCAAATGTCCCGGCGCCATGCTCTGCGAGGCCACGGAGTCTCTCTGGGATCTGACGCTGATGCTCGACGGCCACGGCGGTTTGGCTGCCGATGCTGCCGGCGTGCTCTGGCACTCCTGCCAGGAGGACGACGTCGTGGACTACGTGGCGCACCTCACCTGGCCCGCCCTTCTCTCTGCCGACCAAGAGGCGCCGGACGTGCGGCCGGAGTGGCCGGCAAGCGGAGGGCCCGCGTATGGAGTTCCGTTCTTGCCTTGGGAGCTGGCGCGGCTGGCGGCCTCGGAACCGGTCAACCAGGGCGAGCTCCTGAGCGGCATCCGGTTCGTGCCGGACGGTGCACCGCCGGTGGTCCACCGCTGGCTCGATGCGGGCGCCGGGGGCGCGACCATGGGCGAGTTCTTCGCGTTCGAGAGCTGGGACGCGGTTGGCGGCCATACGCTCGCCATCCAGGCCGGTCCCCAGGGCCTGAGCGACGGCGCCGGCAACGTTGCGACCGGCGTCCTGTCCGAGCTGTCCGTCCTCGGGGTGGGCGAGCCCGTCGCCGGCTGCGACTTCGACGGCCCCGCATCGATCGGCTACTGGGGTCCGGTGAGCTTTGCCGCGCCCGGCAGCTCCGAGGCGGCCGAGCTCTGCGAGCAAGGGGGCTGCGCCGTCCTTGGCCCGTTGGAACTGAACCCCTGCGGCCCGATGGCGCCCAAGGGAGCGGGCATCGCTCTGCGCATCGCGACCGGCGGTGCCAAGTCGGTGCGCGTGCGATATCGCGGGCAGAGCACACCGGGCGAGCAGAGCACAGTCGATTTCGGGCTTGTCTATCCGTTGACGGACGATGGCATGATCAAGGGCGCACTCGCGTCGGTCGAGCCTGTCCCGGAATGGGCCGACGCGATCCTGCCTGTTCAGGATGGTCAGATCGAGGCCGGGCTGGTGATCGCGCCGCACGTGTACTGGTGCTTCCCGCCACCTCCTCCGTCGATCACGGCCACCGTGGTGATCGACCGGATCGTGGTCGAGTAGCTCGCTTTCGCGCCGCGGGCGAGGCAGCGGGGGTGCCTACCGGTTGCGGGGTTGAGGGCGGCGGAGGTCGCCATGCGAACGCGCGCTTTTCGTGCAGTCGGGTGCCGACCTCGCCCAGGTCACCATGCGAACGCACGCTTTTCGTGCAGTCGGGTGCCGACCTCGGTGGAGGCGCCGCCACGCCGCGAGCCGCTCGTCGCCGCCTGTCCATCGCGCGGGCAAGCCGCGGACTACCTCCTGTTCGTGGACCGTCGCGCCGTGGGCGCGCTCGAAGCCAAGCCCGAGGGGCACACTCTGCGCGGGGTCGAGATCCAGTCGGGCAAGTACTCGACTGGGGACGCCGGGCGGATGGTAGCACGCCGACCACGAGGCAGCACTGCGGCAGGAAGGCACGAGTGAGTGGCGCAGCCCGCGGTTTCGAGGCAAACATCCGCCTAGCCGCGAGCATCTTGGCGAGCACGCCGACCTCCGAGAACATGGGCGGCAAGGTCCCGGCGGTCGCGCAGCCGAGGTCGCGGCTGAGGATGAGCAGGTACTCGGTTTCGGCGCGTGATCCCTCCGCCCGGCCAAGCGGGAGCAACAAGCGAGTCGCGAGGCCAACCGCGAGCGGGCGGTGGCCAGAGTGGCCACAACAACTGGCGGGCTTCGGCGCGGGGCTGGCGCCAGCCGCGCGCGGGTGATAAAAGTACACCCGTGCCGATCGAGCACCCGCTCCCGAGGGCGGAGGCGCAGCGGTTGATTCGCCGCCTCGCCCTGACGCCTGGCGCCATCTACCAGCGAGGGCACTGCCGCGAGCAGATGCGCAAGCGCCGCATCGACGCCGCCGAGTTGGAGCGCGTCCTTCGGAACGGCGAGGTCAACGAACCGGCTTACAAGCGCAGCGACGAGTGGCGGTACAAGGTCGAGGCCAGCAGCGGCGGGGACCTCGTCGCCGTCACCGTGATCGTGCTCGACACGATGCTGCACATCCACACGGTCTACCGCGCAAGGAAGCGCGCGAAGGTGACGCCATGAAGTGCTACCGCTGCCAGAAGGCGACGATGAAACCCGGCCGTGGCATGGAGCGGTACGAGGAAGCGGCGGGGCTCCCGTATCCCGTCCTGCTGGCCAACGTTCCCGTCCTGCGCTGCGCGAGTTGTGGCGAGGAGGCCGTGAGCATCCCCGACGCAGAGGCCCTCCATCGTGCCATCGCCCGGTACATCGTGGCCTCCCGCCGCCCGCTTTTCGCCGGTGAGATCCGCTTCCTGCGCAAGCTCCTCGGCTGGACCGCCGCCGAGCTCGGCCGCGAGATGGGCTTGGATGAGAAGACGATCTCGCGCTGGGAGAACCGGAAGAAGGCGATGGGCACGGTGGCCGACCGCCTCCTGCGCATGATCGTCCGCGATCGCGCCCTGGACCGCGGCGAACCCGACCTGGTCGGCGCCGTGTTCCCCGACATCCTCCGGGAGCGTCGTCCCCCCGAGCGCGAGCCCGTCCGCCTCCGGGCCACGCGGCGAGGCTGGAGACAAACGGCGGCGTGATGCGGGAAGGGGATCCAAGCCCGATCGCTGCCGCTAGGAGCGTGTCGGAGAAAGCGTGCTCGAAATGGTCCAAGTTATCGAAATCGCTCACTTTACTCTGACGCTGGAACCGAACAATTCCGCGCACTTAGTTTTTTCTCCGACAGACTCCTAGCTTGGCGATCGCCTCCCCGCCGAACCGCCCGTGGCCGACCTGCCCAGTGGCTGTGGGTTTCAAGCCAGGGCCTGGCCACGATACGGGGGTCGCTGACCGCGACGGGGGCTGCCGAGCGAGCACGCCCACGTGGTGGTCACGAACCCGCCCTTCGGCAAGAAGTCGAGCATCACCGTGGTCAACGAGGAGGGCGACACCGACCGGGAGAGCATCACCTACAACCGCGCCGACTTCTGGACGACCACGAGCAACAAGCAGCTCAACTTCCTCCAGCACGTGAAATCGCTGCTCCGGATCCACGGCCGGGCCGCCGTGGTCGTGCCCGACAACGTGCTGTTCGAGGGCGGCGCCGGGGAGACCGTCCGCCGCAAGCTCCTGCACGAGTGCGAGGTCCGCACCCTGCTCCGGCTTCCGACGGGCATCTTCTACGCCCAGGGGGGTCAAGGCCAACGTGCTCTTCTTCGACCGCAAGCCCGGCGCGAAGGAGGCGTGGACGAAGAAGGTGTGGGTCTACGACCTGCGCACGAACCGGCACTTCACCCTGAAGATTTAGCGCCTGACCAGGGCCGACATCGACGAGCTCGTGGCCTGCTACCGCCCCGGCGAGCGTCAGAAGCGCAAGCCCACCTGGTCCGAGAAGAACCCGGACGGCCGCTTTCGGCCCTACAGCTTCGAGGAGATCACCGCCCGGGACAAGTGCAGCCTGGATCTGTTCTGGCTCCGCGACGAGAGCCTGGAGGACTCGGCGAGCCTGCCCGCCCCGCACCTCCTGGCCCGGGAGATCGCCGACGACCTGGAGGGAGCGCTCGACCAGATCCGGGGGATCCTGGGCGATCTGGAAGCGCGGGCAGCGATGAGCGGGGGCAGGCGCGGATGAAGATCGGGCGCTTCACACCGGCCAGGACCGTGATCGGGGCGAGGTCCAGCGTGGTCCTGTCCGCGAAGGAGCGGAAGCCATCAAGGGTGATTTGCTGCAACATCTTCGAGAGCCTGCTTCCACTGCTTCAGAAGTCGAAGCCGTCGTCGCCGATCCGGCGATTTGCTGCAACATCTTCGAGAGTCTGCTTCCAGGTCACGAGGCGGTGGCGCACGCGCGAGGTCATGCTCGTGGCGTAGGTGATGGCGTCGCGAAACCGGGGGTTGCCGTGCAGCGCCACGAGCGCGGCGCGGACCGCGTCCTTGCGCTCTACCCAGAACTCGTGCGGATGTGGAACCTGCTCGAATCCCCACATCTCGACGTCCATTAGCGCCGCATTCAGGTGGCGACCGGGGTGGCCGGCGTCGTATCTGCAGAACGCCGTGAGGCCGAACACGGCCTCGACCGTCTCCAGCGCGGCGAGGAACCTGCTCTCCAGGTTGGCGAGGTACTCGGTGGGCCGTTTGTTCATCTCGATCAGCGCGCCGTTGAGGAAGGGCGCCATGTCGCCCGGGTAGGCCGACAGCCCGCGCTCCATGAACGCCAGCGCCCGGAGCACGAGCTCATCCGCCTTCATCCTGGCGTACCTGCGGTGGGCCCCTGCGACTCGCCGGAACGGTCCGCCTTCCCGTCCGAGCCGCTGAACGAGGTCTAGGCCCGGCCCGCGGTAGATCCCGTTGCGGATCTCCTGCGCGTTGAGGCTGATGCCCCCTTGGTTGAGGCGCTCGAAGAGGTAGAACTTCACCTGCGGATCGGAGCCGGGCTGGATGGAGAACACGGTGAGCGGCGTGTCCTCGATGCGACGCTGCAACCTGGCTTCCAGGTTCGCGAACGACATCCCCTCGAAGCCTGGAAGGAGCTGCAGGCCCTGCAAAGGGAACTCGTTGTCCAGGTAGCGAAACAGCGTCGTCAGGCGCTGCTGTCCGTCGATGACGAGCGACTGCACCTCCGACTCGTCGGAGAGGTAGATGGCCGGCAGGGGAATGCGAGCGAGCACCGACTCGACGAGCCGGACTTGCTGATGCGGTTTCCAGATGAAGTGCCGCTGGAATTCCGGGTCGAGCACGAGCCGGCCCGCCTTCCACTGGCGGCATAGCTCGAAGACGGAACGCTCGGCCCTAACGACCTGGACGGTCCAGTCCGGAGCGCGCGGGCCGTCGGCGGCAGGCCGGCCGTCGGGCCCGTAGAGGTCGTCCTCGATCTCGTCGTCCTCGGGATCGGGCGGAGCCCGGACGGCTGCCGGCTCTGGCATCGGTCCGTCCATGTCGGCCCCGACAGCCTCGCACTCCGCAGCGTCCTCGCCCGTCATGCTTCGCACTCCTTGCCTTCGTGGACGGCGCGAAGATGGTAGCAAGCCGACCACGAGGCAGCACCCCATCGCCGTTGACAGCTCTATCCGTCCGAGATCCTCGCGGTCGAGGCACGGGCCAAGAAACGCCGGCGGCGTGGCCATGGCCTGGCGCCCGCCGCGGCGAATGTGGAATGTGGAACGGCAGCGATCGGCAAGGTCAAGCGGCGGACCGCAAGGGCGATGACCTCGCCCGGCGCCTGGAGGGGTTCGCCGTCGCGCTGCTCCGGAGCCTGCCCGGGCCCGATCGTTTCTGCTGGTCCAGGGATGACATTCCACATTCTCTGTTCTCTGTTTCACATTGCACGTTTCCGTGGCCCACCTCCTCCCGCACCTCGGGCCGCCGAGCTGTCAACGGCGATGGGGCGCGCGGCCGCCGCTCACCGCCGATACGGCGCCTCGTACCCCGGCCTCTTGTAGGCGTGGGCCGCGAAGAAGGCCGCGAGCAGGCCCATCTTGCGCTTGCCCTCCGGGCCGAGCGAGTCGATGAGGTTACGCGACTCGGCCGGGTCCCGGGAAAGGTCGTAGATCTCCTCGGTGAGCTTCTTGCGGTTGCGGATGAGCTTGGTCCCGTCGCGTAGGACCAGGGCCTGGAGGTGGCGGCCGGACTCGAGCGCGATGGGGCGCGCGAGCCGCGGATCCTGCCCGCGCAGGAAGGGGACCAGGCTTTGGCCCATGAACAGGCCGGGCGTCGGCCGGCCGAACAGATCGAGCACCGTGGGAGCGATGTCCACCAGGCTGACCGGCTCGCCCACCTTGCGCGGCGCCAGCCCCGGGCACACGACCACGAGCGGCACGCGGACGAGCTCTTCGTACAGAGTCGTGGCGTGGAACTTCCGGCCGTGCTCCCCGAAGGCTTCGCCGTGATCGCCCGTGACCATGAGCACGGTCCGCCCCTCCAGCCCGCGCTCGCGCAGCGCGGCCCAGATCTTCCCGATCTGGGCGTCCACGCGCGCCAGGGCCCGCAAGTACCGATCGAACGGCTTGCCTCGCTTGGCCACGCCCTTGTAGGGGGAGTGCGAGTCCATGAAGTGCGTGTAGAGGAACAGCGGGCCGCCTTCGTGCGCCAGCAGCCGCGCGACGATCGGTGCGCCGAGCTCCCGGGCGGTCGGCACGTGGCCGGCGCTCATGCGCACGTTGTTCACCTCGGTGAAGCCGCGGGCCGCGCCGTATTCCTCCAGCAGCTCGACCTGGCTGGCGACGAGCACGGTGCGCACGCCGGCGCGCGCGAGCAACTCGGGGAAGCGCGGCGTGCGGTCCTCGTGGGGGAAGACCCGGTCGGTCGACCAGCCGCTCTTGGTCGTCCAGTAGAGCTGCGAGTAGTACCTACTGGCGAACAGGCCCGCCATGGACACCAGCGTCTGCGGCGCGGTCGTGCGGGCTTGCGTGAAGTGAACGCCCATCCGCGCGAGCGCGGTCAGGTTCGGGAGCCGTGCCTCGTGCTTGTCCGTGGCGAGCACGTCCGCCCGCAGCGCTTCGATCGTGAGGAGCAGGACGACCGGATCATGGCCCAAGAGGGGCGGCGAGCTGGGGGCGACGTCCGGCCGCCCGGCGCGGCTCCGGTACCACTCGCCCGCCGCCCGCTGTGCGCCTCGTGCCTCGGCGACGAGCGATCGGAAGAGAACGACCAGCGTGACGGCGGGCGAGCTCGCGGTGTCGGTCAGCGCCGTCCAGGTCCGCGCCGACGGCGGCAGCGCCGCCGCGGCCACGGCGGGAAGGCCCGCGAGCGCCAGCATCCCGATGCGTGCCGGGCGGACCAAGCGGCCCGCGATCTCGGCCGCGAACGGGGCCAAGCCGCGGGTGAGCAGGGCGCCGGCCACAAGCCCGCCGAAGGCGTGCAGCCCCTCGTAGTCGTTCTCGAGCACGAGATGGTTGCCGACGAGCAGCGCGAGCCCGGCGCCTGCCCAGACGAAGCGCGTGCGCCGCCCCATCCGCGGGACCAAGCTCAGCACGAGCGCCAGCACGACGGCGCCGTCGACCAGCACGGCGAGGCGCCAGCGTGCCCTTCCCACGTCCGGCAGCTTCTCGGCCAGGCCCGACAGGTCGCCCGGCAGCAGGGCCAGCGCCAGGGCCCCCCAGAGGACGGCCAGCGCGGCGGGCGCGAGCGAGCGGTAGCGGCGGCCGGCCCAGCGCTGCCAGGCGGCGAGGCCGCACCACCAGAGCGCGCCGAGCCCGAAGCTGTAGGCGGCGTCGTAGAAGTGGTGTGCCGCGCGCAGCGAGGCGCCGGCCGCAGGCTCCTGCCACCCGCCGGCGATGACCGCGGCGTTCACGCAGCCGGCGGCGATCCAGGCCACGAGGCCCGCGTCGGCCAGCGCCGGGCGCATGGGTGCGGCCAGGGCGCTCACCGCACGATCCGCAGCGCCGGCCCGATGCGGGCGACAAAGAGCCGGTAGGGCACCGGCGAGCCGTCCTTGGGATCGCGCAGCTTGATGCTCGTCGTCCAGTCGCGGTCGCACAGCTCGAGCAGCTTGCCGCCCGCCACCAGGCGGAAGTCGTGGTTGCTCGGGTCGTGGGGGATCACCGGATCGGTGGCCTGCTGGTGGTGGTGCAACAGCTCGGCCAGATCGGCACGCAGCTCGCTCTCGCTCAGGGCAGGGTAGGCGCGCAGCACGTCCTTGACTTGCAGCTCGGCGAGCTGCCACAGCGGCTCCACCAGGCCGGCGCGAAGCGCGGCCTCGACGCGGTCGATCAGGGCGCACGCCTCTTCCAGCAGAGCTTGGTCCAGCGTGAGCTGCGGCGCGTCCTGCCAGGCCCAGCGCCCGTGCGCGGGCCCAAGCTCCACCTGGGTCGAGACCGCGGCCGGAAACGCGCGCCGCTCCGGGTGGGGGCTAGCCCAGCCGAACCGCGTCTCGCCGAGCAGCTCCCCGTGCTCGACGAGGCCCGGCACGCCCTCGGGAAAGCGCACGAGCCGGCCGACGGCCTCCATGGCGCGGAAGCCGAGCTCGCCGTAGCCGGTGCGCGCGAGCGAGGGGCTGGGCCCGGGCTCGACCACCACCTCGATGCTGTTCGTGCTCGGCACGAGCAGGTGCTCGACCGCGACGTTCTCGATGGGAACGCGCGCCGGGGTGAGCCGGATGAGGGGGATGCCGTTGACGTACAGCTCGGCCGTGCAGTCCTGCACCTGGAGCTGCGCCAGCACGATGCTGTCGGAACTCATGAAAACGCGTACAGATCCCGGCCGGCGAGGATCTGCTTGGGCGGATCGATCTTCTTGTCGGGCCAGATCGGCCGGCGAATGTAGCCCGTGAGCAGGATGGGCTTGCTCTTGAGCTTGCCCTTGAGGTCAAAAGTGCGCGTGCTCCACTCCATGGTCAAATCGCCCTTGAACTCCAGCCCTCCGCCCACGGACAGCTCCGCGTCGGCGATGGTCTTGCCCAGAACGCTCACGTAGCCCACGACCGCGAGCTTGGCCGAGGCGCTTCCTCCCACCTCGAGCACCTGGCGCGGCTTGAAGAAGTCGAGATTGATGTCCTTGGCGATGCTCGCGGCGACGATGAGCGAGCCTTCGATCTTGAGCACCAGCCCGGTGCCCAGGGCGCGGATGTCAACGCCGAAGGAGAGCTCGAGCTTGACCTCGACGATCTGCAAATCGATCTTGCCACGCAGTTTCCACTGTACCGGGTAGTACCGGCCGGCGGCGAGCGGCCCGGCGACGTACTCGGGCTCCCACTCGAGCAGCAACTGTCCGGCGAAGACCGAGACCTCGAAGGTGAACTTCCAGCCTACCTGCGGGAGCGCCTCGAAGAGGTTGCGTACGTCGGTGATGACCTTGACGATCTGGTTGATCCGGTTCTTGAGCTTCTCGATCGCCTCCAGCGCCTGCACCTCCGTGTCGTTGTGGCTGATGACGATGTCGAAGCCGTGCGCCCTTTTCAGCCGCTCCTTGATGTCCTCGGAAGTGATCGCGCCGTCCTTGTCGACCATCTTGCGGCCATCGCCGCCGCTGTGCTTCTCCTCGAAGGTCCTGGTGACCGAGCCGTCCTTGACGCTGCGCGACTGCTCGTAGGAGCTGACCTTGCCGCCGACCTGCTTCTCCTGGGAATGCTGGTACGTTCCGAGCGCGCCCTCGCCGCTGTGCTGGCTCGACGTCTTGTTCTGGTAGTAGCCCAGGCCCGCGCTCGTCTGCTGCTCGTGCGAGCCGGACTTGACGCCGCGTACGTCGAGCGAGCCTTGCCGCTCGTCCGAGAACGCGCCCAGCGGCGGGATCTTGATGCCCACCGTCCACTTCGACTTGCGGTAGAGGCGCACCAGGCCGAGGAGCGCCTTGCTCGCCGCCTTGGCGTCGCCCTTGGCGCGCACCCCGCAGCCGTCGGCGCGCAGCTCCAGCTCCTTCTCGTGGAAGCTGTCCCAGAGCGCCTTGATGATGCCGAAGACGTCGCTCACGGCGTCGAACGCTTCCGAGCGGAAGGGGCCGTAGCGGCCGGGCGCGCTGTCGATGAAGCTGTGGGCGGCGAAGATCTTGGTGGGCGGAATCGCCAGCTCGCTCGCCCCCGGCTGCTTCTTGATGATGGCGCCCTGCTTGAGCTCGGAGACGTGGCTCAGCGGCGTGAGCGCGAGCAGGGCGTGCGACTGCGTCGGGCACTGCCGGCCGTGGTAGTAGGCGCGGCCCTTCACCTCCGCGGGCGTGGCCTTGGGGTTGGCCGGTGACTGCGGATCGGCGATGGCATCGATGATGATGTCGTACGTCGCCAGGAGGCGCAGGACCTTCTTGTCCTTGACGTCGGTCACGCTCTCGCGGCGCCGGATCTTGGTGGTCTCGAGCTTGAGCTGCTTCGTGCCTTCCTCGGCCACGCCCTTGACCTCGAGCACGAGCTTGTCGACGTCGCAGGGCTTGTGCGCGAGAAGCGGGCACTGCTGCGTCGGCTGCGTCGCCGACTTCTGCGGCTGCGTCGGCGGCGCAGGCGGCTTGCCGCCCCCGGGGGACGGACTGCCCTGTGGCTTCGGTCCTGGCGCTGCGCTGGTGCCCATCGTCATCCCTCCACCCAGTCGTACACGAGCGCGTGCTCGATCCCCTGGACCGCGTGCTCGCGCGCGCGCGCCGCGAGCGCCCGCACCTTGCCGAGCGCGGCCAGGTCGCGGTCCGCCAACACATCTCTTACCCACGGCGTGTCTTCGTCTGCGTCCAGGCCCAGCACGGCGAAGAGCAGGATGAGCTGGGCCGCCTCCGGCTCGGTCGTGACGCCATGCTGCTCCGCCTTGCCCAGGGCCCGCTCGACCCAGGCTTCGAGCTCGGTCGCGGAAAGGGCGCCCACCCAGGCAGGGAAGCTCTCGCCCAGGTAAGCGGTCATCATGGCCACGAACTTCTGCCGCGTCTCCGCGCCGAGCCGCGCCATCTGATCCTCAAGGATGCGAAACATTCATCCTCCCCGAGTCTGTGGCACCCTCCCGGATCAAGCGACAGAGCTTACCCGATTCGTCCTCGAACCAGACGGCGTCGAGCCCCGCCACCAGCTCGCTCTTCTGTCGCACCGTGCAGAGGGCCGCGAAGCGGCAGAGCACGCGCGGATCGTAGAAGCGGAAGTAGAGCCGCTCCCGCTGCGGCTCCGCCTCGACGATGAGAAAGCGCCTCAGGTGGCGGCGCACCAGCTTGGGTGACGCCGCGCTGGCGAGGTAGATCCCCCAGGCGCGGCCCCAGCCTTCGCGCACGAGCCGCCCCAGCAAGCCCGAGCCCGGCAGGAAGTGCACGAGGTACGGGGCCACGTCGTCCAGGGCCCGGCCCGGCGCCCCCTCGTAGAGGGAGGCGTGATCGTCGACGGCCTCCTCGGCGAGCTGCAAGATCCGCTCCGCGCGCGCCGCGTCGAGCACGGCGTACAGCTCGCCCCGCTCACAGGGCGCAGCCAACTCGGCGAGCACGCCGTCCTGCTGCGGGCTCGCCGCCACGGGCTCGGGCGCCGGGGTGAAGCCCTCCACGAAGAAGCGGAAGGTGCTGCCGCCCGCGCTCATCCAACCGCGGTGCCGCAGCTCGCCGCTCCGGGCGGGCTGGCCGCCCAGCGCGATGCCGCTCGGGCTGCCGAGGTCCCGCACGCGGGCCGCGCGCCCGTTCCAGGCTACCTCGAAGTGCCGTCCGGCCAGGCCCTTGTCCTGCGCCAGCACGACGTCGGCGCGGTGGCCCCGGCCCACGCAGCGCACGTTGCCGGGCTCGAGCACGATCTTGCGGAAGGCCGAGGGCCCGTAGAAGACTTGCAGGATGCCGCAGCTCGCCAGGTTCCTCACAGGACCGGCTCCGCCGCCAGGCGCTGGCGCAAGCTCTCGCCGCGCCGGCGCGCGTCCAGGACGTCGATCACGTTGCGCAGATCGTAGCGCCGCTGACCGGGCGGCCCCATGAGCCAGCCGAACAGCGGCGGCTCGTCGTAGTAGAAGTGCTCCCACGTTGCCGCGATCGTAAGCGCGAGGCCGGCGTGATCCGGCAGCCCCACGATCACCTCCCGTGCCGTGAAGGTCCTCAATACCTCGTCGCGGTGGTCGAAGGGGGTGGCGACGCTGAACACACCCCAGCCGTAGGGCTCGTCCCCCGGGGAGCCCGGCGCGGAGCGCGGCGGGATGGCAATGGGCACGTCGACGCGCAGCGCCGGGCGCCCGTGGCTCTCTACCTCGGCTCCGGCGAAGCACAGAAACGCGAGGTCGTGCTTCTTGGGCGGCAGCGGCAGCCGTGACAGGTCCGGCTTGGTTCCCCGCAAGTGCTCGCGCAGCCGTACGCCTTCGCTGGCGCGCTCGTCGGGCCACACCGGCTCGTTCAGATCGTAGTAGCGCTCGCCCGGAGCTCCCGGGCGCCGGCGCGGGAAGCAGATCGACTGGGGCGCGCCGAGGAAGCCCTGGAGCACGGCGGCGAAGGTCACCGCCAGCGCCGGGTCCTCGGGGCCACCGATGGGCACGCTGCCCAACTCGACCTGGTGCGTCCGCGCCTGGCGGAGCAACTCCTCGACCGCGCCGCAGCCGAGCTCGATCAGCCGCTCGGCGTCGTAGTCCGCGCCCAGATCGAGCTTGACGTCGACGCGATAGGCGCTCGGCTCGTTGCGAAGTTCGCGGTTGCCGAAGTTGACGAACAGCATGATCGGGGGGAGCTACGCGCCCTGCGGCGGCGCGGGCGGGGATGGCTGGCGCACCCTCTTGTCGACGGTGGCGACTCCGGGAAGGTCCTTGTAGGACGGCCAGTGGGTGGTCACCTTCTTGTGACCCTCGGTGACGATTTCCGCGGGCACGGTGCGCTCGCGCTTCCGGTTGGCCTCCAGGCTGGTGCCGACGTCGGTGTAGGCGAGCGCCATGTGCACATGGAATCCCTTGGCCGCCGCCTCCGCGACGAGCTTCTTCACCTTCTCCGGGCTGCCGCCCACCGTGTCGTAGAGGATCGAGCGGCCGGATTCGAGGGCGCTCGCGATGCGCTGCTTCGAGATCTCCGAGGACGCCTCGTGGATTTCGGTGTTGATCTTCTCCTCGGCGGCGTTCGCCGGCTTGAGCTTCCAACGGCCCGCCAGGGGCTTGCCGTCGGTGCCCATCGGCGGCGGCGAGATCTTGCCCTCGTGGATCTCCTGCTTGATGGCATCGGCGTCGACCGCGTCGAGCTTCGCCAGTGCCGCGTCGCTCTTGCGGAAGGTCGACTTTCCTGCCGCCGGCGGCCCCGCCATGATCACCAGAACGGGCTTGCCCCCGGTGTCTGCCTTCTCCAGTGCCTTGTGCTTGGGATGCCCGCTGATGTCCTTGCAGGCCATGATCTCCTGCATCGCGGTCTGGTATGCCGCATCGCCGGCCGCCTTGGCGCCGTCGAGGGGGGCGCCGTCGCCGGCGGGCGGCGGGCCGGCAGTCGGGCCGAGGAGGGCCGCGTCGGGCGGCGGCTGGTTGGGCGGCGGCGGGGAAAGCAGTTCCTTCTCCTGCTGCTTCTTGGCCCGCTCGCACTCCTCGCAGAAGGGCGCGCCGCTCTTGGCGGCAAGGCGCAGCGTGCACCCCTGGCCCGAGTCGCCGATGAGCACCGAGGGGCAGCCCACCACGATCACGCCGCCGTGCGCCGTCGGGTCGCCGATCCGCGCGGCCATGCGCTGGTTGATGAGCACCGTGGCCGAGCCCTTGGAGATGGAGTCCACGGCCGGCACGCACACGGCCGTGTCGCCCACGCGCCCCGCCGGCATGAAGCCGATGATCACGTCGGGGCTGCCCGAGCTGACCGGACCGCCCACGTGCGGGACCGGCCCGGGGTTCACCATCGGGCAAGTGTGCATGTCGGCGATGCGGGCGGCAGGCGGCATGGTCGCTACCTTCCCTTGCGGCTATGGCGGCGAGCTGTCCTTGGGCTGGGCTTCCTCGGCGTCCGCGGGCTTCTCGGGCTTGGCGCCCAGGCCCGCGCCCGCGCTCCCGCCGCTGTTGATCCGCACGAGCGTGCCCGAGATGTCCACGCCCCCCGCGTGGATGTCCACGAAGCCGCCCGGGCCCTTGATGGTCAGGCGCGTGCCCGCCTCGAGCACGACGCGCGCGCCGGCCTTCAGGTGGATCTCCTCGCCTGCCTCCAGGGCATGGTTGCGTCCGACCTTCTCCTGCTGGTCGGCCCCTACCGTCAGGCAGGTGTTCTTGTCGATCTGCTGCTGCCGGTTGCCCTTGACGTGCAGGTGACTGTCGAGCTCGACGAGCTCCTTCTTGTTCTGCTTGACCACCAGATCCTGGTTGCCCACCACGGTCTTCTTGTGGTGCCGTAGCGTGCGCTCCGTCTCGTCGTTCTTGACGAGCTCGTCGTAGTTGCGCTGGGCCTGCACGTAGATGAGCTCGAGCCCGGCCTTGTCCTCGAGCTTGATCTCGTTGTAGCCGCCGCCGCCCGGCGAGGAGTTGGTCTTCCAGCCGCTCACGGTGCGGTTGTCGGGCAGCTTGTAGGGGACCTGCTCGACGGCGTTGAAGACGCGGCCGACGACGATCGGCTGGTCGGGATCGCCGTCGAGGAAGCCGACCAGCACCTCCTGGCCGATGCGGGGCAGGTTGATCATCCCGAAGCCGGTGCCGGACCAGCCTTGGCTCACGCGGATCCAGCACGAGCTGTTGTCGTCGGCCTTGCCCTCGCGATCCCAGGGGAACTGCGCGCGCACCCGGCCGAACTCGTCGGTGTGGATCTCCTGGCCCTTGGGTCCGACCACCATCGCGCTCTGCACGCCGTGCACCCGAGGCTTGGGCGTGCGGGGCGCCGGCCGGTACGCCTCGCCCGCGAACACGGCGCGGCCCGCCATCTTCCACTCGGCGTCCTGCGCCACCTCGCCCTGCACTGAGAAATCAGTCAGGAGCAGCTTCTGGCCGACCTCCGCGTGCGGGTGGTTCTCGATGCTGAAGACCGCGCCGGGCCAGAGATCGACGGTGTTGGTCTCGAACGACACGGCGCGCCGGCCCAGGCGCTCGCCGCGCAGGGCCCGCTCCGCCCGCCCGGCGCCGTACTTCTGGTCGTAGCGGGCCACGCCCTTGTCGTCCGCCGTGGGCGTGCCGCCGCCCTTGCCGCCCTCGACCAGCATCCCGCCCGGCAGGTAGTTGTACTGCTCGTAGAAGCCTTCGAGCGCCGGATCCTTGGGCGCCTCGCCGAAGAGCTCGAAAGCGGGATTGCGGAAGTCGTAGTCACGGATGGTGTGCGCGCCCGGCCGGACCTCGTGCGAGAGCGTCACGCTCGTGACGAACTCGATCTCCGCCGCCTGGTTCGGGTTGTCGACGTAGTGGATGGGCGGTCCGGCGCGCGGCGGGCTCTGCTGGAGCTTGTCGCTCAGCGTCAGGACGGAGCCCTGGGCGTCATCGTCCGGGAAGGTGAACGCGATGCCCGCTTCCTCGAGCAGGCGCGAGAAGAAGTCGTAGTCGCTCTCGCCGTACTGGACCTTGTACTCCAGCTTCGGATACTTGCCCCGGTCGATCTGCCAGGCACGCTCCACGCTCCACTCGTCCAGGAGCTTGTCGATGATGTCGGGGATGGCGACGTGCTGGAAGATGCGGCAGCCCCGCCGCTGCGCGAGCAGCCAGAGCCGGGGCACGATGCGCAGGAAGTAGCTCGACAGCGCCTTCTCGCCCGGCTGCGGCGGCACGGCCTGGAGCTGCTGGACGAAGCTGCAGATCCCCGTCCAGTAGCGCGCCCCGCCCAGCGCGGCGTGCTTGTAGCCAGTGCGCAAGCGCAGGCTCGCGGGCTTGCCGACGATGCCCTCGAGATCGATGTTCGGGTCCTCCGAGCGGGCCAAGATCTCGATGGCGAAGAGGTGGGAAACGGCCTCCTTGGCGGAAAACCGGCGTACGGAGAGGGGATCCCCCGACGCGACCGAAAGATCGAGTTGCGGCATGCGGTCCTCGCTGTGAGCAAACTGCTGGGAAGAGCCCTCACGCCAACGCGCGCTCCTCTAAGGCTACATGCTACGGGGGCGGCAGGGAAGATGCATGGCGAGGAGCCGGCTGCCCCCGAGCGCCACGCTCCCGCCGCCCCGGGCACCAGCACCATCGCGCGCACCGGCCCTTGGCGCACGCCCGGCCCGGCTGGCAGGCAGGGGAAAGGCCGCCGCAGTGGCTCAGCCCGTTTCCCCTTCTCCCGCCTTCCGGCTCGCTTGCCCGGTGCCCCCCGCGTTCACGGCGTCGAGTAAGGAGATCGAGATGACCCAGTCCGATGGCGCCATGGCCGTCCTGAAGCAGACGTTCACAGGAACGGCGAACCAGAAGAACATGCCGACCATCCTCAAGTCGGCCGACGACGCCTACAACCCCATCATGGGCTCGTACGATCAGTCGGCCTACGAGACAAACCGGGATGCCATGGTCATGGACCAAGACATCAAGGCCACGCCGGTCCTCAAGGGATGGACGGGCGGCCAGGTCGTCGAGCTGCCGAAGAAAGCGCCGTGGCCGTTCACACCTTGACGGTGCCGCCGACTTCGCCGGGACCCTGGTCGCCAAGTAGCGCGCGCGGGGTGCCTACCAGAACCGGGGAGCGCCGCCGGATGAACCGCCAAGACGCCAAGGTCGCCAAGGAGAATAATCGGTTTCTTGGCGTGCTTGGCGCCTTGGCGGTTCGCTTTTCCGCCCGCACCCCCAATTCGGTGAGACACCCGCGCGCGCGGGGTGGGTTGCACCACCGCGTGAAACATGTATGATTCACATCGTGGCCACCGCGACCATCCGCGACCTGCGCACGCGCTTCCCGCGCATCAAGGACCTGATCGCCAGCGACGGCGAGGTCATCGTTACCGATCGGGGGCGGCCGGCATACCTGCTCCGGCCCTACGCCGCGCCGTCCGCTACCCGCGCGGCGCCGGTCGACTACTACGCGCGGCTCGCGGCACGGCAGTCGCAGCCGCTCCGGGCCGCGGCGGCACGCGCGCTCGACGAGGCAGATCGTGAGGACCGCTGATCGGACCTACGTCGATCCGCGTGCGCTGCGGCGCCTGTACGTGCACGACGATCTGTCGCGGGCCTTCTGCGCCTGGCGCGCCCGCCTGGGCGGTGCCCTCCCGATCACCCTGCACGGCCGTGCCGAGCTGGTCAACAGCATCGCGCTCGCCGTCTTCCGGCACGACATCACCGACGAGGCGGGCAGCGGCGCGCTGGCCGATCTCGCCGCCGACCTCGCCGAGGGCCGGCTGCACCTCGCCCCGCTGCCCTGGCGCCGGGCCTGGGACGACGCCGCCGAGCTCAGCCGCACCCACACCCCGAAGCTCGGCACGCGCACCCTCGACGTGCTGCACGTGTCGAGCGCCCTGGTTCTCGGGTGCCGCGCCTTCGTGACCTACGACGGCCGGCAGACGGCCCTGGCAGAGGCCGTCGGGCTCAAGGTCGTGCGGCCCTAGCCCGCCCCCGGCATTGCCGGCTGCCTCCCCGGAGCGAATGGACTAGCCTCGGGCACTGCGCATGGAAGCGGAAGTCGCCCAGCTTGCGGATCTCGCCGCGCAGGTCGTCGCGCGCGCGCTGGCGGGCGGCGTGGACGTGGCCGAGGCCATCGTCCGGTGCGGCTTCGATCTGAGCACGAAGATCCGGCTGGGCGAGCCGGAGCTCGTCGAGGAGGCGGGCCACCGCGGGATCGGGCTGCGCGTGATCAAGAACAAGCGCGTGGCGCTGGCGTCGACCTCGGATTTGAGCCGGGCCGGCATCGAGCGCTTCGTCGCCGACGCGCTCGAACTGGTCGAGGTGAGCCAGGAGGATCCGTTCGCCGGTCCGGCCGATCCCGAGCTCGTGGCCGCCCCGGCGCCGCGCGCCGAGGGCCTGTACGACCCGGCGGTGGCGGCGCTCGACGCCGAGCAGGCCCTGGCCTGGGCGCGGCGCGGCGAGGACGCGGCCCGGAGCTTCGACCCGCGGATCACCAACAGCGACGGCGCCACCTTTGCCCGCAGCGCGAGCGCCTTCGCCCTGGTGCTCTCGGGCGGCTTCCGCGGCGGCTACGCGGGCTCGTACGCTTCGCTCGCGGTCGTGCCGGTGGCCGACGACGAGGGCGGCCGCAAGCGGCGCGGGCACCACTGGAGCGCGCGGCGCCACCTTGGCGATCTCGCCCCGGCCGAGGAGGTGGGCCGCGAGGCGGCGCGCCGCACCGTGGCCAAGCTCGGCGCGCGCAAGATCGAAAGCTGCGAGGCGCCGGTCGTCTTCGAGCCGGACACGGCCCGCTCGATCCTGGGTCTCATGGCGACCTGCGTGCTGGGCAGCGCGATCTGGCGCAAGTCGAGCTACCTCGCCGGTCGCGAAGGCACGCGCGTGGCGAGCGAGCTGGTGACCATCGTTGACGATCCCTTCCTGCCGCGCGGCCCGGGCTCGCGTCCCTTCGACGGCGAGGGCCTGGCCTCGCGGCGCAACGTGGTCGTCGAGCGCGGGATCTTGCAGACCTACCTGTGCGACAGCTACAGCGCCCGCAAGCTCGGCCGCCAGAGCACGGCGAGCGCGGCGCGGGGCGCGGGCGGCGGCGTGGGGCCGGCCACCACGAACTTCGTGCTCCAGCCGAGCGCCACGGCGGCGAGCGAGATCCTGGCCGGCACCAAGCGCGGCCTGCTCGTGACCGAGATGCTGGGCTACGGCTTCAACCCCGTCACCGGCGACTTCTCGCGCGGCGCGGCGGGCTTCTGGATCGAGGGCGGCGAGCTGGCCTTTCCGGTCAGCGAGGTGACGATCTCCATCAACGCCGACGAGCTGTGGCAGCGCATCGACGCGGTAGGCGACGATCTCGATGTGCGCTCCTCCACGGCCGCGCCCACGCTGCGCGTGTCGGCGATGACCATCGCGGGGCAGTAGGTCAGTCGGCCTGCTCGGCCGCGTTCGGGGCGCCGGGCGTCGGCCCCTCGGGCGCGAGCACGAAGGAGCCATCGACCTCGTCCGGCGCCTTGGGGCTAGTCCGTACGACGCTCACGCCCGGCTTCGGCTTAGGCTTCGCGGGGAAGCGCGAGACGGCGTGCCCGGCCTCGTCGCGCAGCACGAGCGGCTCGCCGTCGTTGCTCAGCCCGTTCTTGCCGACCTTGGGCACGCGCAGGAGCAGCGTGCCCGGCGCGGGAGCCGGATCGAGGTCGCTGGCAGGGTCGTAGCTCTCGCCCACGAGCAAGGCATAGGCCCCGGGCGGCAGGACTGCCGCGGGCAGAGCCGTCTCACCGCCCGCGTCGCCCAGCACGTAGCCGGCCAGGAGGGCATGAGCGAGCCCGTCGTTGTAGAGCTCCACCCACTCTTGCGCGGGCTCGGGGCCATTTGGGTTGGCGAGCACCTCGCTCAGCACGACATGGGGCATCGGGGGCAGGGTGTGCGCCGCGACCTGCCCGCGACCGGCGCGGCCGGCCGCGTCGAGGCTTTGCACGACGAGCTCGATCTCGCTGTCCGCCGGCAGCGGGAAGACGAGCAGTGGCTCGCCGGGGCCGGTGCCGCGCGCGAGATCGAGCTCGCCGCCTCCCGCCGCGGCGCCAGCCAGGCGCACGCTCCAGAACAGGGCAGCGTCGGGCGTGCGCGCGACGAGCCGGTCGTCCTGCACGAGCGCGCACCCCGGTCCGAAGCCCACCTCGTCGGGCGCGCAGCCGAGCGCCGCGGTCTCGACGGCCGGCTCGTCTGCGGACAGAGGTCGGGGATCGAGGCGGCCGATGGCGCTCCCCGCCTCATCGACCAGCAGGGGCGGTGGTACGAAAGGCCCTTCGGCCGGTGGCTCCGCGGGCAGTGCGGCTGGCTCGAAGCGCAGGCAGGCCCGGGGGAAGCCGTCGGCAAACGCGCCGGTAGCGAGCAGCCCGACCGGCCCGGACGGGGCGAGCTGTGCGGGCGAGGCGAGCGCCGGAAGCTGGGCCGTGCCGCACCAGACTGCCACGGTCGGGCTCGCCGACGCTTCGAGCGGCGGCCAGACGCGGCCGAGCAGGGGCAGGGGATCGTCGGCCAGCGTTTCCAGCGTCGCGGCGAACCGCGGCTCGCCCGAGCCGACCGAGTAGAGCTCGCCGGGCGCCAGCGGCACGCTGGGAGCCAGCACGACGTGCCCGGGGCTGGCCTTGTCCTGCCAGATCAAGGCCGGCACGATGCGTTCGGAGAGGGCGGCCGAGATCTCGGCGCGCGCGATCTGGCCGAGCTGGGCTGGACCGAGCGGCCCGCGCACCAGCGCCAGGCGCTCGGGATCGATCGTGCCGGCCGCGCCTGGGACGCGCAGGTGCACGCGGAGCACTGCCGGGGCCTGGTCGAGCGGCGCTTCCGGCTCGATCCACACTTCGGGCGGGCCGGCATCGGCAGCGCCGCGGGCGGCGCAGTCGAGCCGGGGCTCGCCGAGATCGGGCCGGCAGCCGAGTTGGGCGGCGCCGGCCGCCGCCAGGCAGGCCGCGGCGACAGGCGCCCGGAGGTGAGCGCGCATACGGGTGGGACTCATGCCCTAATCATCGGCGCGGGCAGGGTTCCAGTTGCTCGGTTACTGCCGCCGCCGTCGGTTGTCGGCCTGTCGGCCGTCGGCACATCGGCACAACCTGCGGCCGCAGGCGCTCAGGTCCGGCTGCGCCGGCCTGTCGCGCGTCTGCCCGCAGGCGGCCGCGGGCCCCGGCGCCGTGCGAGAGGACGCGCGGAAGGCAGGCACGGTAGCCCGCTGCCGAACGGTCCTTGTTCAGGGCGGCGAGCACGTCCATCTAGGCCGCTCTGCACGCCTCAACGCGGAGAAGTCACAGACGAAGATTTCCTTGATGCGGCAGAGGCCGTCGACCAGCTCGTAGCCCGCGTGGCAGCGGATCTCCGCTTGGTCCTCAGAGTCAGAAAGGACGGCCTGGCCGCCACACCCGCAGAGCAGCACCACGGCAATCCACCACGGGGACCGGGCGAAGGGACTCATCGGGCCGCTGCTCCGCGAGGGGCGGCGACGGCGCCAGGCCGCACAGGCCGAGCGCGCGCCGGCTCATCGGCCGGCCCATGGTCACGTCCGGACGCCACTGGCTCACTCAGGGTACTCGCACGCAGCGCGCGCCCGCGACGGGATCGCGCTGCCAGGAGGGCTTCATCGCGCGGTGCGCGGCGCGCAGCTCGCCGGCACCGCTCCTGAAGTCGCCGCCGCGAACCATCTCGGGGTGGCAGGTGCTGAGCGGCGCCTCGAAGCCGGTGCACTCCTTCGGGTCGAAGAAGGGCGTGTCCGGATAGCTCTCGGTGTAGTGCTCCGGCTCGTGCAGGACGAACTCGGCCACGCTGCCAGCCAGGTCGTAGACACCCTCTGGGGAGGGCGGGTGGCTGCCCACCTCGGCGTCGGGCGGCCCGCAGTTAGCCTCGTCGTACTCGGCATCGTCACACGTCGGCGGATGGTCGCCCCAGGGGTACGTCCGCTGCCCGCCACCCGAGGCGGCGAGCTCCCACTGCGCTTCGGTGGGAAGGGTCTTGCCGAGAGCCTCACATGTTTCCAGGGCGGCGTCTCTAGAAGGTGCCGGCTCAGGCAGCCACGCAGTGTTCCCCCAATCGCAGTCGAGCGAGAGGCTGGCGCATCCGTAGGGAGTTCCCTCCCATGCTCCAAGCTCAAAGAGCTGTGAGCCGGCCACTTCCACAGCATCCAGGTAGAACGGCCCCACCGTCCGCTCGTGGGGCTGGTCGCTGAGCTGGCAGCGGCCGTCGGCAAACTCCTCGGCGTGTTCCTCGGGTGGCCAGCAGTAGCCCTGCCCCATCGTGAACGTCCCGCCCTCGAAGTAGATCTCCACTACCCGACAGACCCACTCGCCTCGCTCGTCCTGGCGCGCCTCGAAGCCGGTGTGGCAGCGGATCGGCGGCGCAGCGCCGCCGGCATCGCCCGCGTCGCCGGCGTCCACCACCGCCCCGCCGTAGCCCCCGTCGACCGCCGCCAGGCCGCCGCAGCCGCACAGCAGCAGGGCCGCGCTCAACTCGACCGCGTGCGCTGTCACGGCGACCTCCGGCTGCGCCGGCCACGCAGGAGCGTTGTCGACAGGACGAGCAGCCACGCCCAGGCGGCCCCGGACGCGCCCCCGCCCCAGCCACGGAAGGCACACGCCGTGTCGGCAATGATCACATAGGGCCCGGTCGCCGTGGGCACACACTCGGTGTGCTTGACCTGGCACTGCGTGACCCGGTAGTACACCCGCGGCTTGTACGAGTAGTAGTTGACCGCTCTTTCGGCGAGCAGTTTCCACACCATCGAGGGTGCCGGCTTGAAGTGCTGGAAGCCAGGCGGCGAATTGTTCGCCGCGGGCGGATACGCGGCCACGTAGTCGTAGCTCACGTAGTCGGGCAGGCTGAGCTTCTTGAACGAGGCGCTCACCGATAGCTCGATCTTGACCACGCCCTCGTACCGATCCCCGGACGGCGCGAAGACCTCGAAGGTCGGCGTGCTTCCGAGCGGGGCGTTGAGCGGCCCGCCCATCGCCAGGCTCTTCAGCGCGATGAGCTTGCACACCGCGGGATCCGCAGAGGCACACCGGGCCCCGCCAAGACTCGGAAAGACGTTCTTCTCGGCAAAGTCCACCTGCGCCACCGGCACCAGGTTGGCAGCCTGGGGGACAGCCGCCAGAGACGCGAGCAACTGGTCGAGGTAGACGCGCTCGTCGTCTTGCAGCGACGACATGAACTTCAGCGACTGGTACATGTAGCTGAACGGCGCCAGGTACGTGATCCCGCCGTCGAAGTAGCGCCGCTGGAAGCGGTAGAGGGCGCCGAGCACGATCGAGCCGCGGCGGTGAGCCTCGAAGCCCTTGCCGTAGGGCTTGTCCGGAGCGAGCCGTCGAGCCGGGCGCGCGGCTCGATCACCGCCTCAACCCCGCCACCGCCAAGGGTCGGCCCAACGTGCTCGGCGAGCACGGCCACATCGCTCTGAGTCACGCTGTCGTGCTCGAGCCGCACGCTGTTCAAAGCCACGATGATCTCTTGCGGCCAGAAGCCCTCGGATGGCGGCCACCCGGCCGGGACCTGGGGCCCGCCAGCCCGGGCGCGGGTAGGCATGAGCGCCGCGGCCAGAACGCAAACCACCAACCCCACGCGCGCTCCTGACATGGCTGTGCTCCTTGCGGCCCCGCGGCGATGATGGTCCAACTTCACCGGGAATTGTCTCACAGCAAAGGCCCGCGGCCAACCCCGATTCGCGGCAGGCAGCTCGCGGCAAGGATGGTGCGCAAGCCGAGCCCGACGCGCAAGCCCTGGGCGTGGCTGCTTCGGCACGTGTTCGCCGAAGACGTCACGGTTGGCCCCAACTGCGGCGAACGACTCCGCTGGCTCGAAGTGCACGGGTGACGCGCGCAGCGCGTCGGGACCCGAAACCGGTCCGCGGGACCGATGGCGACCACGCCCGAGGCCCTTGCGACGCTGCTGGCTCGCACGGGGCTGTGTGCGACGCCCTGCACGCCGGCGCCGAGCTCGCGCGCCCCGCCGCGCGGGCGCCGCGCCCCACCGGAGCAGCTCGAGCTCGACCTGCGTTCGCAGAGCTGAGCGCATGGCCGCCCGACGCGGGCTCGCCTGGGCCGACCACCGGCCCGCGCCGAGCTCGCCGTCCGGCCCTGCGGCCGCGCCCTGTGCCTCGCCTCGGCCCCGCCCCCCTCGTTTGCCCCATGCTGCCCCCCCTACACGCAACTCTAGCCACCCGGATCCTCGGCCGGGGGCGGGGCCGGCGTGTCGTAGAGCACGATGTGGTCGCACAGCAGGTGGCCCCGGGGGCCGTCGTCGTCGTCGACCAGCAGTAGCTGCGCCTCCTCGCCCAGCCACTCGCTCACGTCCCAGACGACGCGAACCATCGTCTCGCGCTCCTGCCACAGGCTCGTGGCCGTGCGGACAACGCGTCCGGCCACGAGCAGCACCACGCGCGTGCGCCTTCCGCCTGTCGTTGGCCTCAGCGGTCGAGGGCCAGGTGTCGTTCTCGATGAGAAGCCAGTGGTCTCCATCCTTGCATGCGTGCTCGAGTCCGCCACTGCGGCCCGGCAGATGTTGCCGTACGGGAAGAAGGACCGACCAATCTAGCCGACGGCCTCGCTCGCGCAGTCCAGGGCTGTGCTATCATTCTCGTCGAAGGTTCAAGGATCTCGGGACAGGCAGCGCCAAGATGAGAACTGATCTCGACTGGCACGCGCCCCTCTGGCGCGTTCGCGGTCTCCTGTCCTGGTCGGTGCGGGCAGCGCGCGCGGGCCTCGTGCTCTGCCTGGGCTGCCAGGGCATCGCGGTCCTCGACGATGTTGGCGCGACGAGCGCGCACTCCGGCACGGCGGGCGGCAGCCCGGGGTGCAGCAGCCGCGCCGACTGCGCGAGCGGCCGCTGCGAGGCCGGCGCCTGCGTCGAGACCAAGCCGGACGGTGCACCCTGCACGAGCGCAAGCGAGTGCCAGAGCGCGCACTGCTCGACCGGCGTCTGCTGCGAGAGCTCCTGCGCCGGCCCTTGCGAGGCCTGCGCGCAGTTCGCGACCGGCCACGCCGACGGCACGTGCGCGTCCGGGCTGGCGGGAACAGACCAGAGCGGAAGCTGCCCCTTGGGGCAGCTCTGCGACGGCAAGGGCCAGTGCTCCAGCGTGCATCTGTGGAGCAAGCGCTTCGGGGGATTGGGCCCCGACGGCGCCTTCGGGGTTGCCTCCGACGCTGCCGGCAACGTGCTTCTCACTGGCACCTTCGGCGACGCCATCGACTTCGGCGCGGGGCCGGTCGACCCCGAAGGGGACATGGACGTCTTCGTCCTCAAGCTCGATCCGGACGGAAACCATCTGTGGAGCCGGCACGCCGGCGGCGGCCCGGCGAGCCCGGGGTTCGCCTTCTACCTGGCCACGGGCTACTCGGTGGCGGCCGACAGCGCGGGCGACGTGCTTGTCGCAGGCCAATTCAGCGGCAGCATCGACCTCGGCGGCGGCAAGCTGGAGAGCGCGGGCGAGCTCGACATCGATGCCTTCGATGCGGCGGGCGCCGTGCTGCTGCTGTGCGACTTTGGCGGCATCACGTTCCTGGACGGCGCCCAGCTCGAGAGCACGGGCGAGGCGGACGTATTCGCGCTCAAGCTCGATCCAGACGGCAAACTCCTGTGGAGCAAACGCTTCGGCGGCCCGGACAACGACAGGAGCGGGTCGATCGCGGCAGATGCCGCCGGCAACGTCGTGTTGACTGGCTGGTTCAGCGACAGCATCGACCTCGGCGACGGGAAGCTCGAGAGCGCTGGCAAGTCGGACGTGTTCGCAGCCAAGCTCGACCCGGACGGCAAGCTCCTGTGGAGCGAGCGGTTCGGCGGTCCCGGGTTCGACGGCGGGACTGCGCTCGCCCTCGACGACGCGGGCAATGTCCTCTTGGCGGGCTCCTTCGAGGACACCATCGACCTCGGGGGCGGGAAGATCGAGAGCGCGGGCCAGGACGGCGCCTTTGTCGTCAAGCTAGACTTGGACGGCAAATACCTCTGGAGCCGGCGTTTTGGCGGCTCCGGTAGCGACGGATTCAACTCCGTCGCGGTCAACGCCGCGGGCGATCTCCTGCTCAGCGGTTGCTACCAAGGAGCTGCCAACTACGGCGGAGCCGCGCTCGTGAGCGTGGGCAAGTGGGACGTGGTCCTGCTTGGGCTCGATCCGAGCGGCGACCACCGCTGGAGCAGGAGCCTGGGCGGTTCGGCCCCCGATACCGGCGGCGCGCCCGACGACCTCGCATTCGTGGCGACCGATCCCGCCGGCAGTCTGCTGCTTGCCGGGAGCTTCGAGGAGAAAGCCATCGACCTCGGCGCCGGCCCGGTGCAGAGCGCCGGTGACGGCGACATCTTCGTGCTCAAGTACGCTCCGTAGCCAGCCAGGGCCAGCCAGGGACTCTACCAGATCTCGAAGTCCGCCGGGTTGTAGCCGAGCTTCTTCGCCGCCGAGGCGAAATCCCACCTGTCGTCGCGCCACGACAGCGGCCCCGGCCACCACTTGCCCTTCGACCATCTCTTCCACCACATCCGGCCGTCCGGGAACGGGGCGAACAAGTAGAGCACGGCGGTCGTGGACCAGACGGCGGTCGGCGTCCCCGTAACCTTGCCACCATGGTTCTCGGGCGGGCCCAGCGGGAACCACGCGTACTCGGCGCTCTGACTGACCGAGTTGACCAGCAAGTCGTGCCACCGATGGAACACCATGGCCGACCGGTCCATCCAGAACAGGTCCACGCGATGCCCGCGACTGACCACTGCCGGCGGCCCGATCACATTCTTGGCCACGAGCTCCCACGCGCCTGACTGCCACAGGCCCGGGTACACGTCGTAGCTGCCGCTCTTGTCATCGGGGTGAGGGCCGGGCGGCAGCCAGCGATGAAAGAGCTGCGTCGGCCCCGCGTCGCTTCCGGGCTCTGCGCCCACGGCGAAACAGTCGACTCGGCCGCCCGGCCGGACGACTACGGCTGGCGCCCCGGCGAGAGCAAGCCCACCAACTTGGGCCCAGGTCTCCAAGATGCCCCCGGGCATGATCACCGCCGGCCTCCACTGCCCGCCAGGGCTGCTGGGGTCAGGTCCAGGACGCCACCACCTGTGAAGCAGCAGCGCGCCCGGGCCTCGCACGAAGCAGTCCACTTGGCGCTGCGGGTGACCCGAGGACACGAGCACCGGCGACGATGTGGCGGGGCCCCCCTGCCAATTCGCCGCCCCAAGGCGCGTCCAGCTCGTGATCGAGTTGGGGTCCCGCCCCGGCGGCTTCCAGCCCGCAGGCGACTCCCAGCAATGAAACACGTCGCCCTCCCATCCGCGCACCGCGACGTGCACGTCGGACGAGCCTGCCGCGACCACGCAAGCCGGCGTGCCGACGGGCCCGAAGATCTTGGTCGAGGGGTCCACGAAGAGGCAGGAAGGCTCGTCCGGGGGCGCGGGCATATTCTTCGGAGCGGCAGCGCCGGGCGAGCCGAGCGAGGCTGACTTGACGTGCTTGGGATTGGCCTCGCCGGAGTAGAGCCAGTAGCGCACGTCCCCCTTGTCGAACCCGATGCCGACGGCGATGGCGCCCGGCTTCTGGAGCCAGTTCGCATACGGCGCGGCGGCTGGGGGAGTGGCGACGGTCTGGGGGGTCGGGTGCCAGAACGAGAGCATGCCGGTCTCGTTGCGCTCGTGGGCGTACAGGCGCCCCTCCGGCCCCCGCGCGAGCAGCCGGATCAGGCCGTCGGGCAGAGCCACCGCAGCGATCCGCGGGCCGAAGAGCTCGAAGAAGGCCACGTAGTCGGCATCCGACACGTGCCAAGCCGCCAGCGTCACGTCGCAGCGACCGGGCACGAACCTCCCCGGGGGACCCGACGTGGGGGTCGGCGGCGGGATGGACACGCAGGGCGGCATGGGCAGGCAGGGCTTGCCCTTGACCCACGTGAGCGGGCCGCCGTGCAGAAAGGCCCGACAGTCGTAGGGTCCCCAGCTCTGGTAGGCAGGGTTGACGAGGACCGTCCACTCTCCTTTTGGGTCGGCGCAGGGCGGGATCACGTACGCGGGCGCCTCGGGCCGCCTGACCTCGTGAACGAAGCCAGCCGCGTGGGTGAGCTCGTGGGCAATCGCCCAAGGGTCGTTGATCCCGGGCCACCAGCAGGCGTTGACGCTACCGAGACCGCCGCTCAGGTTCCCCACGTCGGCGGACTGCCTGTGCCAGGCCAGGCCTCCCTTGCCGTCCGGTGTGGGCTTCTGCTGGTCGGTGAGCCGCACGTAGTCCGTGTCGCCTGGCGCCCACGGGCGGATCTGGATGGGTGTCAGATGCAGGAAGGCAGCGGTGGCGGCGAGGAGGTCCTTCAGGGCTTTCTGGGCGCCTAGTACCGCGGCCTTGGAGCCCGGGCCAAGCGCCGCCGCGTAGCTGTCCCAGGGGACGACGTCCAGGTATGGAATGACGCCGCCGGGCCAGCGGCGTCGGGACATTGCTCCGAGCCAGGCGCCATCGTGGCCTCGATGGCGCACGCTAGCCACCATCCGCGTAGCTTCTCAACCAGTGGTGGCGGATGCCTCCGGTCAGGGTCTCGCGGCCAGGGCGATGGTTGTCGGTTCGATGATAGACCTCCGCACCTACCCGACGCCGGGAATGTCCGGTGGAGCGGGGAGTCGAACAAGGAACAAGCAACGTCGGCCGTTCACGGTTCCTTGTCCCTTGTCCTTTGCTCCTTGTTCGTTTCGCCGTTCCATATCCTCCTTCCCGCGGCCCAGCGCCCCGGTTCGCCAAGGGGTTCCAATCACACCCATCGGCCATCGGCCGTCGGCGCCTGCGCGCAGCGGAGGTCGGCTTGTCGGCTGCTAGCGCTCGCGCTCCGGTGCAGGAGCGACGCTCTCGCCCTGCCCCTCCTCCTCCACCTCGATGGCGCCCTCCGGCGCCAGGACGCCCAACTCGCGTTCGTAGATTTCCCGCGACTCGGGGCTGAGCTCGGTGAACTCGCGCAGCGTAGGCAGATCCGTCAGCGCGGCCAGGCCGAAGAGCTCCAGGAACTTGTCGGCGGTGCCGTAGAGCAGGGGGCGGCCGGGCTCTTCCTTCTTGCCGATGATGCGCACGAGCTCCCGTTCGAGCAAGGTGCGCAGCACCGGCCCGGAGTCGACCCCGCGCACGTCGTCGATCTCGGGCCGCGTGATCGGCTGCCGGTAGGCCACTATGGCCAGCGTTTCCAACTGGGCACGCGTCATGCGCACCGGCAGCTGCGCCGCGAAGCGCCGCACCTCGGCGGCGAGCTCGGGGTTGGTGCGAAAGACGTATCCGCCCGCGACCGCGTGGAGCTGGAAGCCGCGACCGGCGTAGTCCGCGGCGAGCTCCGCCAGCGCCTGCTCGACGAGGGCGCGCCTCGATCGGGCGGCCCGCGCCAGCTCGCGCGGCGCCAGTGGCTCC
>JACQWT010000313.1 GCA_016209145.1 Deltaproteobacteria bacterium
ATCGTAACGGCCTTGTGCCCCGGCTGTCAAGACCGGAACGGGTTCTTGCGGACGATCGTCTCGTTCCGGTCGGGCCCCACGGAGACCAGGGAAACCTCCACGCCGCCCACCTCTTCGAGGAGGCGGACGTACTTCTGGGCGGCTTTCGGAAGCTCGCCGAACTCCTTCGCCGAGGAGATGTCCTCCTTCCACCCCTCGACCTGCTCGTACAGAGGTTTCGCCTCCTCGAACTCGGGGAGCGAGAGGGGCACCTCGTCCCTCCGCACGCCACCGATCTCATAGGCAACGCAGACTTTCAGCCGGGGCAGGCCCGTGAGGACGTCCAGCTTGGTGAGCGCGATCCCGGAAAGGCCGTTCAGGCGATTGGCGTACCGGACCACGGGAGCGTCGAACCAGCCGCACCGCCTCGGACGGCCCGTCGTCGAGCCGTACTCGTGCCCCCGGTCACGGATCATCTGCCCCTCCTCGTCGAAGAGCTCCGTGGGGAACGGTCCCCCTCCGACCCGGGTGGCGTACGCCTTGGAAACCCCCACGACGCCGCTGATCTTCGTCGGGGGGACGCCCGAGCCCGTGCACGCCCCTCCCGCGGTCGTGTTGGACGAGGTGACGAAGGGGTACGTCCCGTGGTCGATGTCCAGCAGCGTCCCCTGGGCCCCCTCGAGCAGCACGCGCTTGCCGGCGCGGATGATGCCGTCGACGAGCGCGGAGGCGTCGCTGCGAAGAAGCGGAATCAAGCGCGGCCCGAGCTCCGCCAGCTTCTGCACGACCGGTGCCGCCGGCGGCGGTTCCCCGCCGAGGCGGCGGATGGTCGGCTCCCAGCACGCGAGCGCCCGCGCGACGAGTTGCGTGGCGCGCGTCGTGTCGCGCAGGTCCCCGGCGCGCAGCCCGCGCCGGCCGATCTTGTCCTCGTAGCAGGGGCCGATGCCGCGTCCCGTAGTCCCGATCCGCGCTTCGCCCGCGGCCGCCTCCCGCAAGCCGTCGACCAGGACGTGGTAGGGCATGATGAGGTGGGCGCGGTCCGAAACGAAGATGCGGCCCGAGAGATCGACGCCCCGGGCCGACAGCGCCGCCATCTCGGCCACGAGCGCGTCCGGATCGATCACCATTCCCTGTGCCAGGACACAGATCGTGCCCGCCCGGAGCGCGCCGCTCGGCACGTGCTTGAGCACCACGCGGTCCTCCCCCACGACGATGGTGTGGCCGGCGTTGGGGCCGCCCGCGTAGCGGACGACAGCATCGGCCGACCCGGCGTACAGATCGACGACCTTGCCCTTGCCCTCGTCTCCCCACTGCGCGCCGACTATGGCAACGGCTACCATCGCACCACCTGCCTCAGACCTCCATGACCTCCTTCTCCTTCTCGGCCACGACCGTGTCGACCTTCTTCACCCCGTCGCCCACGAGGTCCTCCAGCTTCTTCTTGGCCCGGTCGGCGTCGTCCTCGGGCACTTCGCCCTCGTCCCGGAGCGACGTGAGCAGATCGATGGCGTCACGGCGGTGCTTGCGGATTGCCACCTTGGCATCCTCCCCGGCGCGCCTGGCGAGCTTGACCATCTCCTTGCGGCGCTCCTCGGTCAGCGGCGGGATGGGAACGCGGAGGATGTCACCGTCGACGCGGGGGTTGAGCCCGAGATCCTCTTCGCGGATCGCTCGCTCGATGACGCTGACCTGGCTCTTCTCCCAGGGCTTGACGACCAGCAGCCGGGCGTCCGGCACGCTTACCGTGGCCATCTGCGCGATCGGGGTGGGAACGCCATAGTAGTCGATCCGGATCCGATCGAGGATGGCCGGGCTGGCCCGGCCCGTGCGCACCTTGCCGAGCTCGCGTCGCAGCGCGGCCACGGATTTCTCGAGGTTCTCCTGCAGCTCCTGCATCACTTCGTCGATCATGAGGCCACCTCCTGCCGGTGAGCGCGTGGCTCGCGCGCGCGCCGAGATCCGGGCGCCGGGCCGGCGCAGGCAGACAAGAGCTTATACCACGCGCGGGCTGCGCCTGCGGCTCAAGGGTGAAACCAGGGCGACGGACGACGTCCGTCACCGGCCACAGGCTACGGGCTACGGGGATACGGGCTCTTGGCTTCTCCCGTAGTAGCTTCTCAAAAAGGAACTGGTGAACTGCGAACAGGGAACAGAGAACCGAGAACGGAGCGTGCGCCGCTCTCAGTTCGTAGCGCGGGCTTCGCCCACAACCCAAGCAAGCAGATGAACCGCCAAGGGGCCAAGCACGACAAGAAACCGATTATTCTCCTTGGCGACCTTGGCGTCTTGGCGGTTCATCCGGCGGCGCTCCCCGGTTCTGGTAGGCACCCTGGGGGCAGCCGGGGCTGGCCAAGAGCCCGGGTTTCGTCGATACTGGCCGGCACCGTGGAGCGAACGGCGCCGGACCCCACCGAGCTCGACGTGCCCGTCGTCGACGACGAGGAGGCGCTGGGGATGTTGTCCCGGCTCGATCCCGCGCTAGTCGTCGCCGACCAGCGGATGCCCGGCATGAGCGGGATCGAGCTGCTGCGCGAGGCCAAGCGCCGGTGCCCGGACGCGTACGCCATCCTGCTGACGGCGTACGCGGATCTGGACGTGCTCATCGATGCGCTCAACAGCGGGGCGGTCGATCGCTACGTGCAGAAGCCCTGGGATTCGAAGGAGTTCGCCGCCATCATGCGCCAGGGGATCAAGACCTTCGCCACGGTGCGTGAGAACCGCCGGCTGCGCGAGCAGCTCGCGCAGTACGCCGGCTACCTGGAGAAGCAGCAGCGCGATCCCATCGACTTCGGCGAGATCGTCGCGGGCGGCGAGGCCACCAGGGTGGTGCTCGATCGCGTCGCGGCGCTTGGCCCGACCGATTCGCCCGTGCTGATCGAGGGAGAGCCGGGGCTGGAGAAGCCGGTCGTGGCGCGGGCCATCCACGTGGGCTCGGCCCGGGAGGGCCGGCCTTTCGTCAGCGTGACCTGCGCGGCATTTGCCGGCGAGGCGCTCGAGCGCGAGCTGTTCGGCTGGGCCGCCGGGAGCTTCGAAGGGGCCCTGCGCGACCGCGCCGGGCGCTTCGAGCTTGCCGACGGCGGCACGCTGTACCTGCACGAGCCGGCGCTGCTGTCGCTCTCGGTGCAGGCGCGGCTGCTGCGCGCGCTCGGCGAAGGTCAGGTCGAGCGGGTGGGCGAAACCCTGGCGCGCCGCGTGGACGTGCGCCTGATCGTGGCGGTGACGCCCGATCTCGCGGCCGTGCTCGCCGCAGAGGAGGCCGTGCCCGACCTCGTGTCCCGGCTCCAGATCTGTCCGATTCGCCTGCTGCCGCTGCGCGGGCGGCGGGAGGACATCCGGCCGCTCGCCGAGCACTTCCTGCGCAAGTATGCGCAGCGCAATGCGCGCGCCGCCACGGCCATCGCGGCGGATGCCCTGGCACGGCTCGAGGCCTACGACTGGCCGGGCAACGTGCGCGAGCTCGAGAACGCGGTGGAGCGGGCGGCCATCCTGGCGCGGGGCGACGTGATCGACGCCGCGCACTTGTCGTTCGGCGACCGCCCCACAGCCGGCGGCTCACCGGCCGCCGCGCGCGCCGTGGGGCGGAGCCCGGGGCCCGCGGATCGCGGCGCGCCCGACGGCCTGAGCCTGGACGGCCGCCTCGATGCGATCGAGCGGCGTGAGCTGCTCGCTGCTCTGGAGCAACACGGGGGCAACAAGGCCGAAGTGGCCCGCGCCCTCGGCATTCACCGCACCACCCTCTACTACCGGCTCAAGCGGCTGGGGATCGAGGCGTAGGGCGTCTCGTCGCCGAGCTCCCCCCTCGCGCACCAGTACGCAGCCGTGGGCCACGAGGTGGCGGATGATCTCGCCGCGCTTCATGGCGACAGGGCGACGACCTCGAAGTCGCGGCCGGCCGCCGCTCGCGCCTCTTCGCGGCCCAGCTCGATGGCTTCGCTCAGCGCCGACGCCAAGTTCTCCAGCAGCTCCTCGCGCGTGCTCCCCTGGGAGTTCACCCCCGGGATCTCCTCGATCCAGCCGATCCACCATGCCCCGTCGCGCTTGATGACGGCATGGAATTGGTCCCTCATGCCTTCCAGGCTAGGCGAGAACGCACCCAGGCGCCAGCGCGGGCAGGCCGGAGCGACGCGCCGCGGGCTGCTTGCCTCCGGGCTGCCCGGCGCGCACCTGCTCTACTAGGTC
>JACQWT010000314.1 GCA_016209145.1 Deltaproteobacteria bacterium
GGCCTTTGCGGCGGCCCTGTTGGTGGGCGCGGTTTCCCAGGGGGCACCGCCGAAGAAGGTGGGTGCGCCGGCAAGTGAGAGCGCGGGGGATCGAGTCAAGCGCCACGCCACCGCCAAGAAGCGGCTCGCGCGCTACCTCGCGGACAAGAGCAAGATCAAGGCCGAGCCGCTCGAGAAGGTGCTGCTGGCAGGGATCACCGACCCCAAGGAACGCAAGAAGAGGATTGAGGCGCATGCCGCCGCCGTCGCGGCGAAAAAGGCCGTGCGGGACAAGAGCCTCAAGGCGCTGGAAGCCAATCCGAAGCTGCGCGATCGGCTCGAGCAGAGGCGGCGCGAGGCAAAGGAGATACAGATGCAAAAGGCCAAGGCCCGGTCCAAGGGGCAGTAGCAACAGGAGGACTTGCCATGCGAAGACTTGCTCTCGTGCTCATGTCATCGGGCGCGGCTCTGGCAGTTGCTCTCGCCCTCGCGCCCGCCGTCGTGGCTCAGCCAGACTTCAGTGCGACGCCGATTTTCGGTACCTTCACGCTCGTCACCGGCTTCGTCCCCGACCCACAACCGGTGCCCGTCCTGACAGGCGGCCCGGACGACGCTTCGATGCTTGGGCTCGTCGATGCTGCGAGCGGCGAGCCGTGCCGCGGTTGGATGAACGGCGCCGCGCCCGACGTGCGGGTGAGCTACCCGGGCGGGGAGGCATTCCCGCTGCGCTTCTACGTCGCGTCGGATTCGGATACCACTCTTTGCGTGAATCTGCCCGACGCGACCTGGCGCTGCAACGACGACACCGTGGGGCTCAATCCCGTTGTCCAGGTCGATGCGCCCGCTTCCGGCCAGTACGACATCTGGATCGGCAACTACGCCGGTGGCGCTCCGGAGCCGGCAACGCTCTACGTGACCGAGTTGGCGACGAACGGACCACCGTGAGTCCTCGGCTTGTGTCACGAACCTGGCGCTCGGCGCATCGCCCGCTGGTGCCGGCGCCGCGTCCGTTCTATCACCGCGGCGTGCCATGTCTGGACACCTGGACGACGACTTCGAGCAACCCCTGCCGCGGCGAACAAGCCCGCTGCGGGCGATCCTGATCCTGGCCATCGTCGCGTTGCTTGCTCTGATCGGGCTGGCGCTCGCGCGGCGCTGGCTCGGTTTGGGCTGGCCAGGCGGGCAGGCCGAGGTCGAGCAGGCTCGCCTTGTCGAGCTCCTGGCGGCCGGCGACGACCGGCTGGCGAGCGGCGACGTCGAAGGCGCCCGCGTGCAGTTCCTCAAGGCAAGCGGGCTGCGCGAGACCGATCCCCGGGTGCGGGCCGCGCTGGCGCGCGTCGAGATCGCGCAGGCGGAGCTTTCGTGCCTGCACCTGCTGCTACTGCCCGGAGCCGATCCGCAGCGGCCCAAGCTGGCCCAGGAGCTGCGGCGCTACGTCGCCAAGGCGCAGCAGGCAACCGACGCGGCCCTTGCCAGCGCGCCCGAGGGCCAGCTCGACGCCTCGCTGCGCGCCTGGGCCGGGCGCCTCTCACCCCTGCTCGTGCTCGCCTGGCTGGAGCTCGGCGAGCGCGCCGACGCCGAGAAGGAGATCGAGCGCCTCGCGGCCCGCGCCCCGGGTCACGTCCTGCTCGCGCCCCTGCGGACGGCCGTGGAGGCCCAGGCCAGGGCAGGCGCCGGGCCGGCCGACGCGGGCGCCGACGCGGCCCCGGTCCGGCCGCGGCGCGCCGGCAGCGGGAGCGACGACGAGGCGTTCGAGTTCGAGCACGAGCCGCCCGCGCCCCACCGCGCGCCGGGCGAGCTGGAGATCCCGGCGCGGCCCCGCCCGGCGCCCGGGCAGCCCGACACGACGGATCTGCCGTAGGGGGTCACTTCAGCCGCGGCCGCGCTCGCGCCGCCGGCCGAACGCCGCGGCGCCGGCGCCGAGGCCGAAGAGAGCGAGCCAGCCCGAGGCCGAGGCGGCGAGCCCAGGCCCGGCCGCGCGGCAGCTCGCCTGCAGATCGCCCTCGTGGCTCCGGTTTTTCAGATCGCCGGCGACCCAGCCGTCGTCGCTGCTGCCGGAGCTGGTGGCTCCGCCGCCCGTGCCTCCGGAGCTGCTCGCTGCGCCGCCGCCCGTGCCGCTCGATCCGGTCGAGGAGGTGCTCGACGAAGACGTCGAGCCGCTCGACGAAGACCCGCTGGACGAGCTGCTGCTCTGCATGCACGTGTAGTCGTCCTTGCACTCCTCGGTGCAAGCCTGCTGGCAGGCGCAGTCGAAGATCTTCTCGTAGATCTTGTAGCCCTCGGCGTGGCTCTTGACGCACTTCTGCAAGCACGAGCTGCTGCTGCCACAGCCGTCGAAGCACTCGAGCATGGCCTTGCAGTCGCTGTCGCTCAGGCATGCCTGGACATAGTTGATGCACGCCCCCGCGCCGCTCGTGGCCGCCTCGATGCACTCGTCGCAGGTCTGCGGGCCGATAGGGGTATTGTTGATGTAGGGCACGATGAAGCTGTCGTACACGGTCGAGACGCGGCCGCTGATGCCCATCTCGGCGCACTCCTGGTCGCCCGAGGAGATGACGCCGGCCACGCGCTCCTGGCCGCTTGTCGTCAGCCCGGGCCCGCCGCTGTCGCCGGAGCAGGGGCCGCCGTAGGGCTGCTCGTAGGTGATCGTCAGCGTGCTGACCGTGTCGAGCGTGTTGACGATGGTGTGCCGCTCCGTGGTCTCGCCGTTCGGGAAGCTCGTCAGACCGTAGCCGACGTGGCGCAGCTTCGAGCCCGGGGCCAGACCATCCGGCTTCTGCTGCGCCGGGATGACGGGCGTCGCGTCGCTCGCCCCGGTGATGGTGAGCATGGCGAAGTCGTAGGTCGACGCCTTGGAGTCGTAGTTGGGGTGCGCCTGGTAGTCCTTGACCGGGTACTGCAGGGCGTTCCACGAGTTGTAGTCGTTTCCCTGCACGACGAACTCGGGGGTGTCGAGCGTGGCGCAGTGGGCCGCCGTGAGCACCCATGCCTTGCTGCCCTCGCGGTCGATGATCGTGCCGGTGCAGGCGCTGTCCTTCCCGGCCACGAGCACCACGGCCTGGTGCGTCGTGTCCAGATCCCCGTTGATGATCCACGAGCCACACTGGCCCAGAGGCTCGGGCTCCTGTCCCGGATCCCGATCGGCGCAGGCGGCCAGCGCCACGGCGGCAAGCAGCGCGGAGACGGCAAGGTTTGCAGCTCTCATCCTGTCACCTCGCGGGCAGCTTCGAAGATACGAGGGCCGCCCGGCCGGCGCAAGCTGTCCGGGCACGATCTCGCCGCCACGGGCGCGAGATCTGCGTCCCGCTTGTGCTAAGGGTTGGGCGAGGCATGCAGCCCAGCGAAGCCAGTACTTCCGGCAAGGGCAAACGCCGAACATCGGCCCGAGCGGCGTTGCCGCCGTCCTCCGGTCGTACCCGCCGCCCGGGCGGGCGCGAGCCCCCGAGCCCTTGGCGCGCGCTCGTCTCGTGGCACGCCTTGCTGCTCGCTTGGGTGCCGCTCGTCGTGCTCGGCGCGCTGCGCCAACTCGGCCCCGCAGGCGTCGGGTCCACCGGCGAGATCGTCGGGCGTCTGTGCCTGCTGCCTCTGCTGGTCGCCGCCCTGGTGGGAGGGCTGCGCGGTGGCCTCGTGGCAGCCGCCGTCGTGTCACTGGGCGAGCTGGGCCACGCTCCGCCTGGCGGTGCGGGACGGCCTGGAGGCCAGTGGATCGAGATCGCGCTCTACTTCGCCGCCGGCGCCGTGGTCGGCGCGTACGCGGATCGGGAGCGCCGGCGACGGGCCGGGCTCAGGAGTGCGCCCAGCGCGCAGCCGGAGCCGGGAAACGTCTTGCCTGCGGGCCCGCGCGGCGCCCGCGCCCCGGCGGACCGCGCGGACCCGGCGCCAGCCTCCTGTGGCGGCGCGCCCTGCCCCGAGGCGACCGGCGTCGGGGGGCCGGCGCGGCCGGGCCGGCAGAGCGGCACGCGCGCCCAGGCCGTGCGGCCGGGCGGCGACCGCCGGGCGGATCACTTCGTGCGCCTCTCTCCGCCCCTGCCACGCGAAGCGCGCGCGATCGATCTGCGCGATGTGGCCCAGCGCCTCGCCGAGCTCGTTGGCGCCCAGGCGCACGAGCGCGGCGTCGACTTGCAGATCCAGCTCCCGGAGCTGCCGGTGATGGTGCGCGGCGATCTCGACCAGCTCGCCCGCGCCGCGCTCAGCATCGTCACCAGCGCCATGGGCGCGCTCGGCGGCGACGGCGGCGTGGTCCGCGTGAGCGTCCAGGACGGCCTGCCGGCGAAGGGGGCCATGATGCGGGGGCTGCGCATCGAAAGCGACGGCCCCCGCCTGGCGGACGAGGAGATCCGCCAGCTCTTCGACCCGCACCGCGGCGGCGACGCCGAGGCCGAGGATCCTGGTCTGTCGCTCTCCCAACACATCGTGGAGCAGCATGGCGGCTACATCGAGACCGCCAACGATGGCCTGGGCGTCGCCTTCACCGTGCGCCTGCCGGCCGCGACCGTACATTGACCCTACGCCGTGACCTAGCGCGGGCTTCGCCCGCAACCCAAGCAAGAAGATGAACCGCCAAGGCGCCGAGAACGCCAAGGAAGAAACAAAATCGGATTCGATCTTGGCGCCCTTGGCGTCTTGGCGGTTCGTTTTTCTTCGCGCCACGCGACGACGCTTTCCCCGACACACTCCTAGTAGACCAGCTCGCGAGCGAGAACCGCGGCGGCGCGATGCGGCCGGAGCGGCAGCGCGGGCAGGCCCCCGGACGGCTCAAGCGAGCGCGCGTCTCGAAGCGGTAGCCACACTCGCGGCACTGGGCCGGCTCGACCAGCAACCGGATCCCGTGGGCCTGGAGCGATCGGCCCAGGTGCTCGAGATGCGAAACCACGTCGCGCTCGGTGAGCCCGAGCAGGGCCGAGAGCTCGAGCGCATCGTGCGGGCCGAGCTCGAGCTCGCGTCGCAACGCCTGGCGCGCCGTCTGCGGCGCCTCGCGCGGGGCAGGGCCGGGGCGCTTGTGCATGGCACAACGCTCGCCCGGCCCGCGCCCGAGCGCAAGACCAAGACCGGCCCACCCGGCAGCGGCCGCCCGGCAACGGCCGTGCTATGCGCCGAACATGCGTGGCGCCCTGGTCGTGGTCGACATGCTCGAGGACTCCTTGGGCGAGGGCCGCAGCTCGGCCATCACCCCCCACGGCCGCGCCATCGTGCCTTGCGTCAACGAGCTGGGGCACTGGGCGCGCGGGCGAGGCTGGCCCGTGGTCTTCGCCTGCGACAGCTTCCTCCCCGGCGACTTCATCTTCCGCGGCAAGCTCAAGCCCTGCTCGCTCCGGGGCACGCCCGGGGCCGAGCCCTACGCCGGTCTGGAGCGGCGTCCGGACGACCTCGTCGTGCCCAAGCGCCGGTTCAGCGCCTTCTTCAAGACCGATCTGGACCAGACGCTGCGCTCCTGGCAGGTGGACACCGCCATCGTGTGCGGGATCTCCACCCCGGTGTGCGTGCTCGCCACCGCCCTGGACGCCGTCAGCCACGACTTGCGGGCGGTCATCGTCGCGGACGCGACTGCGGCGGCGAGCCCCGAGGCGCACGCGGCCGTGCTCGGCCTGTACCGCGACACCCCGCTCTTCCCCCTGCTGCGCGTGATGACGGCACGCGAGCTGCGCGAGGAGGCCACGTAGTATGGAGCACCGACTGCCCGTCAAGATCTACTACGAGGACACCGACTGCCTCGGGGTGGTCTACCACGCCAACTACCTCAAGTTCTTCGAGCGGGGCCGGACCGAGCTGATCGGCCGGCTCGGCCGGCCGATCGGCGAGTGGAACGCGGCCGGCTGCAACTTCGTCGTGTACAAGATGGAGATCACCTTCCACCGCGCCGCCCGCCTCGGCGACGAGTGCGAGGTCGTGACGCACCTCTCGCCCCAGAGCCCCTACCGCATGGCCATGGCGCAGAGGCTCCTGCGCGGCGAGGAGCTCCTGACCGAGGCGCTGGTGCAGGTCGTGTGCGTCGACGCCAGCCTCGAGTTGCGGGAAATCCCGGAGCCGCTGCTCCGCGCGGCCGGCGAGCTCAAATCACGTACGGGATGAACCACCAGCGCACCTGCTTGCGGTACGCGAGGAAGTCGGGATCGCCCGAAAGATGGCGCTCCTCGGTCCAGGCGCGCAGGCCGTAGACGACCACCAAGGCGATCACCAGGAAGAAGTTCTTGTTGGCCAGCACGATGGCCTCGATCACCCAGAGCGAGACCTTGGAGATGTAGGCCGGGTGCCGGACGTAGGCGTAGGGTCCGGTGCAGACGATGCCGCGGTTGGTCAGGTTCGAGGCGCGCGCGGCCAGGGCGACCGAGGCCCAGGTGTAGATCCCCCAGAGGATGGCGATCATCGCCAGGGCGAAGCGGCGCCAGAAGCCCTGGATCGGGTCGTAGCTGTCGAGCACGCCGTAGTCGAAGGGGGCGTAGGAGAAGCTGTTGAACGGCGGGTAGCACATCAGGCACACCACCCAACCGAGCAGGGTCGGCTCCACCGAACGGATGGCGTTCTTCAACTGCGGCAGCTCGACGATGTAGCCGAAGGCGAAGATCGAGACGTCGATCAGCACGAGCGTGTCGACGGCGAAGCGCTGGATGACGAAGAAGTCCAGCGAGAAGGAGCGCAGCAGGTTCCCCTCGTGGTAGATGTCGTTCAGCGCCCAGCTACAGAGCAGCGGCACGTAGAACATCTTCACGAGGAAGGTCAGCGCCGCGACCTTCGACCGGCCGGACCAGAAGAGGCACAGCTTGCGGTCGAGAATGCTCGACAGCGGTGCGAAGAACGTGCGCATCAAGTGCCAGTACTTGCAGGTGGCGGGGTCGGGCTTGATGACCCAGCGCAGCACCGGGTAGTTGCCGACCAGCATGTACAAGTAGAGCCAGTCGGCCACGTGGCTCGTGAAGTAGTCGTAGTCCTTGCCGTCGAAGTAGAGGCGCTCGGCCAGCGTCTGCAGCACCCGCCAGCTCGGGCGGCCGAGCAGGCCGTCGGGGAACGAGTGCGCCGAGAAGTTGGCGAAGAACCAGTCCGGCACCACGTACAGGTGGTGGTAGCCGAGAAACAAGAGCGAGCTCGTGAAGACGCTGAAGCTCCAGCGGATCAGGGCCACCCGCGCGAGCGGGATCTGCTCCTCCGGCCGGCGCGTGCCGCGGCGGTAGAGCGTGAAGGCGATCGCGAAGCCAGCGGCGGCCACCGCGCCGAAGAACCACGGCCCGGGGCGCAGCGGCCAGCCGAGCGAGGGCGGGTGGCCGCGCACCGTGCTCACGCGCGCGCGGTAGATGCCCGTCGCGTGCACGCTCTCGCCCGGCGGCGTCTCCAGGACAGCGAAGTACGTGTAGCTCGACTGGAACTGCGGCAACCGGTTCTCGAGGCGGGCCTCGGTGCCGGTGTCGGTCCGTGCCGGCTCCGAGACGGCAATCTCGGACGGCAGAAACAGCCGGAGCCGGTAGCCCGCCTCGTGCCGCACCGCGACCCGGGTTGCACCGCGCAAGCGCAGCTCGGGCAGCTCCAGCGGCACGCGCAGCCGGCTCGGGCGCTCGTGGTCGAGGGGGGCCACGTGCACGAGCGAGAGCTTCTGCCCCTCGTTGAGGTAGGAGACGCGGGCGTACAGGGGGTAGGTGCCGGGACGCTGGGGCAGGACGACCTGGAAACGCTGCAGCGTGGCCTCGCGCGGCGCGAGGCGCGCGACGGCCGGGGCGTGCTGCACGCGCCCGTCCAGCTCCAGCTCCACCTGCACTTGCCGGGCCGGATCGCGGCCGGTGTTCTTGACCGCGACAACGACCTCGGCATCGCGGGCGCTCACGTCGATGTTGAGCGAGATGTTGTCGGCCCGGGCCGCACGCGCCGCCAGGGTCAAGACCAGGACGGCCAGCGCAAGGCCGACCACGCGCAGGCGGCGCGCCGCCGCGAGGTGGCAGATAGAGGCTCAGAGGGGCGGAAGCACGCTGCTCGGGGCGCGGCGCCAGGCGGCGCGGGAACGGGGCCTGGCGCGGGATGTAGCGGCTCCCGCCGGACAGGTCAACTCACTCATCCTCCAGGCGCAGGTGCCCGAGGGCGTAGCGCCGGTCCCCGGCGACCGGCCGCACGGTGACGGCCGTGACGGACGCGACGGGGGGGCTGAGCACCCGCCGGTAGCGGGCCAGGCCGGGGCCCGCGCCGGGGCCGAGCTCCACTCGGCGAGCGCCGCCCGCGCCGTAGAGCGAGACGAGGTAGCGGTCGTTGGCGTCGAGCGAGACGTCGAGCCGGGTGACGTCGCGGGCGGGCGAGACGGCGAGCCGCACGATCTGCTCGTCTTCGATAGTGAGGTTGCCCTTGGCGTCCCACGCCGTGTGGGCCGGCACGAGCCGCTCCCGCGAGGCGAGCGGGCGCGCGACGACCTGGGGACTGAGCCAGCGCATCCACAGCTCGTACTTGGGCAGGAAGTAGGCAACCGAAAGGAGCAGGAACGGAAGGGCCAGGGCATAGCCCACGTAGTGCAGGACGAGCTTGCGGCGGCGGAACCGATCGACCGCAAGCGCGTAGGCCAGGCTCAAGGGAACGACCAGCGGATAGACGAAGCGGAAGTCCGTGTGGTGCGGAGCCGGGATGAGGATCCGGAAGGCCAGGATGGAGACGAGCAGGAGCGACGCGAACAGCGCCGGCAGGCCGTAGCGCCGCAGCCGGGACTTCTTGAGCGCGAAGAGGCCGGCCCCCAGATAGGCCAGCATCGCAAGCTGGAGGAAGGCCATGACCCCGGCGATGCGCGCATTGAGCCGGTACGAGGTCTCCGGATCGGCGGCCTCGTTGTGCGTGGCGAAGAGGCTCGACTTCAACAAGTGGTTCCAGAAGTACTGGCGGCCCGACCCCTCGCGCCGCGAGAGGATGAAGGGCTCCTTCAGGAAGCTGTCGAGGTCGAAGTAGAGGTAGTTGTACGGCTCGTTGCCCACGAACTCCCGCGCGCTCACCTTGGAGGCCGTCCCGAGCACGCGCGGGACGACGCCCTCCTCGGCGCTCGCTTGGCGCAGCCCGAGCTGGAGCCCGAGCACCAGGCCGAGGGCTGCCAGAGGCGGCAGCGCCTTCTTGACGAGCCCCAGGCGGTCCGGCCCGGCCGCGAGCCGGGCGAGCAGCAGGATCACGATGGTGGCGGCTAGTACGTAGCCGTTCGACTTGGTCAGGGCGGCGAGCGCCGCAAAGGCACACGCGAGCCACAGATCGCGCCCCCGCCGATCCTGCTGCCAGCGCACCAGGGCCCACAGGCCCGCCACCAGCAGCGTGCCCACCAGGATGTCGTTGTGCACGCGCACCGAGTTGATGATGCTGTAGGGCCAGAAGACCACGATCGCCGTGGCGAGATCGACGACCGCGCGGCGGCGAGTCAGGCGCCGGAAGATCAAGACCGCGAAGACGACGAGCACGAGGTGCAGGCCGAGCGAGAGAAGCTGCAAGCCGCGCGTCGGCTCGACCAGCCGGCTGCCGAGAAAGAAGCGGTAGGCGAGCGCGCCGAGCGCGTAGTACAGGGGCGGATGGTGGCAGACGAAGCACTGCGCGGCCGGCGGCAGCGCCAGCTTCTGGGCCACGAAGCGGATGTACTCGAGCTGGCTCGGCCCGTCGTGGTTGCGCTCGGGGTACTGCGTGTAGCCGAAGTAGACGAGATAGATGCACAGGCCGCCGAGGATGATGAGGATCGTCCGCCAGCCAAGGCGCAGCCTTCGGAGCAGGAGCAGCACGAGGCAGAAGAACGGCACCCCGAAGAGCACGCCGGCCGCCACGGGCTGCAGGTGCCAGGCGGACGCGCTTGCCGCGGCCACGCCGAGCGCCAGCAGGCACAGGGCAGTCGCGTGCCACCCGGCGCTCGCCCGGCCGGCCCAGCGCTGCCATCGATCGCGCCGCTCCCGTGGTGTCATGGCGCGGGCGATCAAAGGCGAAACGGGGACGGCGCGCAAGCCGCGACTCGCCGCCCCAGGGGGCCAACCTGCTATGCTCACGGCGCGGCGTGCGCACCGCGACGAGGAGGGCTTGATGACGGCAATCTACCGGGCGATGCAGACAGGTGCGGCAAAGGCCACGGCGGTGCTCGGCTGTGCCCTCGCGGCATCCGTCGGGTGCTCCAACGGCGCGGTCGACGGCGTGGGCCCAACGGCCGCGGCCGGCGGCTCCGGCGGCGCGGCGGCGGCATGCCCGGCGGGCATCGAGCTGTGCGGCGCCGAGTGCACGGCGACCCAGCTCGATCCCGGCAACTGCGGGAGCTGCGGCAAGGCGTGCGACAAGGGATACGTCTGCTCTGGCGGCGTGTGCCAGTTCGATTGCCTCGGCGGCACCACCAAGTGTGGCACGAGCTGCGTCGATACCAGCCTCGACCGCGACCACTGCGGCGGCTGCGACCAGGCATGCGGCACGGGCCAGGTGTGCTCGGCCGGCGAGTGCGGGGTGGACTGCCTGGGCGGCACGACCAAGTGCGGCAGCCTCTGCGTGAACACCGCCTCCGACCCGCAGAACGGCGCGCAGGACATCGAGATCTACCTGCGCGAGAAGTAGCCATGGGGCACGCTTCGGTGCCTCGCTTGCTGGGCCCGTGCCTGCTCGTGCCCGGCTTGCTCTGCGCCGCCGCACCAAGCCCGGCCCAGCCGACCGCCGAGGCTCCCGTACGGCTGCGCGCCGGAAGCCTGCCTCGGCCCTTGGCGCCCGCGCCGCCCTGGTGCTCGCTTGACGAGGCGGTGTGCGTGCACGCGCTGGCCGAGGTGCGGCCCAAGGACCCGGGGCGGCCTCACCCGCGGCACCGCGGCCGAGGGACGCGGCCTGGCGCGGCGCCCAGCGCCAGCATGACGCCCGGGGCGCTGCGGCGGGCGCTTCTCGCGGCCGAGGCGGCCTTGCGCGCCTACCGCCTGCTGGATCTGCCCCCTCCCCTCCCGGACGCCGGCCTCGGCGGCAGCCCGGCGTACGATGTCTACCTCGATCCGGCGGCGACGGCCGCGCTGACGCACGCCGATCCGGTGCTGGAGCGCGACGACCGGGCAAGCGCGTTCGGCGTGGCCCCGGTGCCGCGCGCCGCTGGCGGAATCTGCGGCTTCGAGCTCGACGTGGCGCGCCTCGTGGCCGAGGCCATCCTTGCCGGGCTCGACGCCGCGCTGCACCCGGCCGTGCGCGCCATGCACGCGAGCTACCTCGCCTCGCTCGTCGCGCCGTGCACGCCGGTGGAGGCCGAGGCCATCGACCGCGCCCAGCGGGCGCCGGAGCTGGGTCTCGCGGCCCAGGAGGCCGGCTTCGCCGGCACCCTGCTCTTCCCGGCATACCTCGACTACGCCTACGGGCGGGGCGCGCCGGGCGCGCTGATGACGGCGCTCGTCGCCGCGAGCGGCCAGCGCACGCCGCCCGAGGCCGCGGCGCTGCGTGACGAGCCCGACGTGTTCGATTCCCTGCGCGTCGCCGCCCGCGACCGCGAGCGCACGTTGGACGACATTCTGCTCGAGTTCGCGGTGGCCCGCGCCTTCGTGGGCGATCGCGCCGACGGCGCGCACCTCCCGCCCACCGAGCGCTACGGTTCTTTCGGCCGAGTGCGCTTCGAGTGGTCGGTGCCGTTCTCCACCCTGCCCCGCCGGCTGGCGCCGGCGCAGCCCGTGTACGCGACGGGCGCCAGCTACCTGTGGCTCGATCTCGACGGCGCCCCCGCGGACGCGCAGCTCCGCTTGCTCATCGAATGGGAGGAGTCGTTCGTGCTGCACGCCGCGATCGTCAAGGTCGACCGGCGCGGGCGAGAGGTCGGTCGCATCCTCCTGCCCGGCGTCTACGGCTCCACGGAGGAAGCGCGCACCGTAGCCGATCTCGCCGATCTGGCCGGCCTGCTGCTGGTCGTGGCCAACATGGGCGCCGACAGTCGCAGCCAGCCGTTCGATCCGGACGATGGTCCCGGCATGCCCGCTTCGTACCTCGTCACGCTGGCGCCGATCTGACGGCCGAAAGCTGACGACGGCCGAGGACTTCGTCCGAGGCCCTGTGGTCCCAGGCGTCGGGCCTCGACAACGGACTAGTTGTCTAGTATGTTACGGTTTGTGAGATCCGTCGGCCTGTTCGAAGCCAAGGCGAAGCTGAGCGAGCTGTGCGAGCGCGTCGCGAGGGACGAGCAGCCGATCGTGATCACCCGCCGCGGCAAGCCCCTGGTGCGCCTCGAGCCCGCGGCCGAACGCCGCGAGGCCACGTCGGTCTGGTCGGCCAGAGAGGCATTCCTGGAGGTCGAGGGCTGGCCGTCCGAGGAGCTCGACCTTCCCCCCAGGAAGGTGGACCGCAGGCGCAGGGCCTTGGGCTGAAGGCCGTGGGCGCCACCCATCTGCTCGACACGTCCGCGTACTCGCAGCCGCTGCGCCGCCGGCCGCTGGAGGCGGTCTGCCGGCGCTGGCAGAGCCTCGGAGACCGCCGGCTCTGCATCTCCGTCATCTGCCACGCGGAGCTGCTCCAGGGAATCGAGCTCGCGCGTTCGCCGAAGCTCCGGCGGGCATACGAGAGGATCCTGGCGGGCCGGCTGCCGATCCTGAACGTGGATCCGCTCGTGGCCGAGACCTACGCGAGGCTCGCCGCGCAGATGACTGCCCGGGGCCTGCCTAGGCCGGCCTTCGATCTGCTCATCGCCGCCACCGCCAAGGTCCACGGTCTGGTGGTGGCCACCTGCAACTACAAGGACTTCGAGCCGATCGAGGGCGTGGCCGTCGAGGACTGGTCGCGTTGAGAGGTCGCACGGCCAACTTCACGAACACGGGCGGGCTGTACGACCCGGTGTCGAAGACCTGGACGCCCACGACCACGACGAACGCACCAACTGGACGCGCCTACGCCGTTCCGCTGTGGACCGGCAGCCGGATGCTGGTCTGGGGCGGCGTCGACGTGAGCGGCAAGGTGGTCAACACCGGCGGCATCTACACGCCGCCGTAGTGAGGCGGGACGGCTCCCACGGGCGCAGGGGCCCCGCGCCGGGCTCGACATCCACCGCGCGGCGCGCGAGTATCGATGCATGGAGCGGCTCACCCGCCAGCACATCGTGGAAGCGTTGGAACGTCTCGATGCGGGCCTGGGTCGCAGGGGGGTGTGCGCCCAGATCTACCTCGTGGGCGGTGCGGTGATGTGCCTGGTGCACGACGTTCGCGGCTCGACCAAGGACGTGGATGCCTGGTTCACCGAGCCGGCCGCGGTGCGCGCGGCGGCGGCCGAGGTCGCCGAGCAGATGTCGCTGCCCGCGGACTGGCTCAACGACGCGGCGAAGGCGTTCGTGCCCGAGGCGGCGGGGTTCGAACGGTGGCACGCTCTTCCCCATCTCCAGGTGCTGGTGGCGGACGACCGGACGCTGCTGGCGATGAAATGTGCGGCGGCTCGCACCACCGAGGATGCCGGTGACATTCGTTTCCTCGTCGGCCGCCTGGGACTCACCTCGTCGGCGCAGGTGCTGCAGGTGGTGCTCACCTACTACCCGGCGGATCGCCTGCCGGTGCGGACGCGCCTGCTGCTCGAGGAGATGCTCGATGGACGCCCGTGAGTGTCTCGCGGCTGCCAGGGCCGCGGGAGACGCCTGGCAGCAGGCGGTCAACGCCTTCGTGGACGAGTTCCGGCGGGCCGCCCCGGAGCTGCGCGCTCGTCTCGTGGCCCATCCGATCGCGGCGTCGGGACCGCTCGAGGGCCTGGTCGCCGCGCTGGTCAGCGCCCTGTGCCGCGAGGTCGGCATGCCGGCGCCAGCGTGGGTTGCGTCGGTACACAGCCCGGAGCCCTTCTTCGCCTTCCCGGCACGCGGCTACGCCCTGCGCGTGCGCTTGATGCTCGAATCGCCGCCGCCCTTCCGGGCGCGCAACGTGTTCGTGCCCGAGAACTACCTGAGCCGGGCGTGAGTGCCTCGAGCCCGACGGCGCACGGCGCCGGCTTTGCGCGGCGGCGGGGCTAGGCAGTCGTCCGCGGGCGTGCTTTGATGGCACGCGAGCGAAGCGCGGGAAGGACAGCCGGGACGTGGCGGACGAGAGCAGCAAGGTGGGCGTGAAGTCGGGCGAGGTCATCGCGCAGAAGTACCGCGTGGTCCGCGTGCTCGGCGTGGCACCGGTGCTCGGCCCGGGCCTGGCCGGCGGCCGGGTGACGCTCGACTGGTAGCCATGGAAGGGCGAGAGCTGCGGCGACCTGGCAAGCACGGTGGGCAGGTGCCCGGAGTGACCCCCCGCCGCTCCTTCGTCCAGGGCGGCGCGAGCGGGCTGCTGCTGCTCGTGGCGGGCGGCGCCCTGCCCGGGTGCGCCGAGGAGCCAGAGGGCGCCGTGATCCTCTCGGATCCAGCGCTTTGCGGCGCCTGCGGGAGATGTGCCTTGACCTGCTCGGCCTTGAACGCAGGCGATCCGGGCACAGGCGGGGCACTGGTCGGGCCCGATCCGGAGTACCAGCGGCTCCAGTTCGAGCAAGGCAGTTGGATGGCGGCGACCTGCCGCATGTGCCCGCAGATCGAGGGGCCGGCCGGCCTGGAGTCGCCGGCGTGCGTGGCCGGCTGCCCGGCGGGAGCGGCCCGGATCGCCCCGCGGGGCGATCACCGCTACGGGGACAGCCGGGTGCGCTTCATCGACCCGGTCCGGTGCGTCGGCTGCGGCTCCTGCGCCGTAGCCTGCCCCTACTCCCACCCGCTGCTCGAGCGCGCGGGCCCGTCCGGCCGCCGCGCGCGAAAGTGCGATCTCTGCCTTGCGCGCCACGACTACCCGCCCTGCGTCGAGGAGTGCCCCGCGAGCGCGCTGCGCTACTACCGCTCGTGGCGCGAGCGCGTGGAAAGGCCGTTTCCGTGGGAGAACGCGCGCGGCGACTGGCAGGGAGAGGCCGATGGCTGAGCTGGGCGGCTGGGCGGGCAAGATCCTGTGGGTCGATCTGACGCGCGGCGAGCTGCGCGACGAGGACTCCCGGCGCCTCGTGCCTCGCCGCATCGGGGCCATCGGGGTCGGCCTCGACCTCGTCTGGGAGCGGGTGCCCGCCGGCGCCGGCGCGCTCGATCCGGAGAACGTGCTGTTCATCGGCGTGGGGCCGCTCACGGGCTCCTACGCGCCTTGCGCCGGCCGCGCCGTGGCGGTCTCGCTCGCACCGCAGTGCTACCCGGTCGAGCACGTGGGGCAGAGCTCGGTCGGCGGCCAGTGGCCGGCCGAGCTCAAGTGGGCGGGCTACGACGGGGTCGCCGTCACGGGCCGCAGCAAGCATCCGGTGCTCCTGGCGATCGAGAACGGCCGGGCCGAGCTGCGCGACGCGCGGGCCCTGTGGGGTCTGGACACCTTCGCCGCGCAGCAGCGCATCCAGGCCGAGCTGGGGGAGCGCCGCGTCAAAAGCCTGGTCATCGGGCCGGCCGGCGAGAAGCTCGCGCGCACCGCTTCCATCGTCCACGGCACGGGCCACGCCCTGGGCCAGTGCCGCTTCGGCGCCGNNNCGGCAACGGCTTCGGCGCCGTGGCCGGCTCGAAGCTTCTGAAGGGGATCGCCGTGCGCGGCACCGGCCGGGTGCGCGCGGCCACGCCCCTTGCCGCCTTTCGCCCCAGGCTCCGCGAGATCCGCAAGCTGCTCGCGCTCATGCAATCCGTGGTGAGCGCCGACAAGGACGGTCGCAGCCGCTGGCGCGCCCGCGAGGGTCTGGAGTGGACGGGCGGGCCCGAGGTCGTGCCCATCGGCCCCATACCGCCCGACGACCTCTCCCGCCAGGGCCTGCGGCACTGCGGCAGCGACTTCTACATGGGCGGCGTGCTGCGGCCCTGGCACGTCAAGAACTCGGGCTGCGTCGGCTGCGTCATGAACTGCTTCAGCACGGTGCGGGGCCGCGACCTGCCCAAGGGGATCCCGGAGCACGCCGAGACGAACTGCGTGCAGATGCAGACCGCCTGGTACACGCGGCAGCGCCAGGGCATGGTGGTCTCCCGGGCCACGCGTTGGACCGTGCACGCCGGCAAGCAGCTCGCCGACCTGCTCGGCATCAACTGCTACGACGTGCGCATGCAGCTCCCGCTGCTCGTGCAGCTCCGCTACGGCGACGAGGGCCGCTACTTCGAACAGCTCGATGCGCACCTGCGGCAGGACTTGCTCGCCCTGCCCTGGGAGAGCATCGACGAGGGCGGCGACGGCGGCCTGGGCTTCATCATGGCCTTCTTCGAGCTGCAGCGCGCGGCCCAGCCGGGCGATGACAGCCTCGGCGCGTGGCTGCTGCAAGGCACGGCCCGGGCGGCGGCGCGCTTCGGCATGATCGAGGATCTGTGGAGCGGCGCCCACGGCCAGTTCGAGGGCTACGAGGGCTTCGGCGTGGGCTACTGCGCCCACGGCCAGCAGGCCCACTACGGGCCGGAGGCATACGGTCTGCCCGCCGGCCTGCACTGGGCGATCTGGAACCGCGACCCCAACCGCCACGAGCACAACGGCCTGGTGAGCTGGAGCGGGCTGACCTGGGAGCAGAAGCGGCGCGTGGCCGAGATCCACTTCGGCGATCCGGACGCGATCGACGATCCGTCCCGGAGGTTCCAGCCGGGCCCGCCCACGCCGGCGCGCATCGAGCTCGGGCGCATGCTCGCCGTGCGCTCCATGCTCAAGGACTCGCTGACGCTGTGCGACTGGGTCTACCCCAACTACTGTTGCCCGGATCCGACGCGCGAGTGGGCCGGCGATCTGAACGTGGAGCAGGAGCTGTACACGGCGGTCACGGGCGAGAAGCTGAGCCCCGCCGAGCTCGATCTCCGGGCCGAGGCCATCGTGGATCTATACCGCGCCATCACCATGCGCTGCTGGAACACCGCCGACCTGCGCGGCGGCGCCGGCTACCGCGGCGGCGGCCGCGGCGCGGACCACGGCGGCGACTACCGCGGCCACGACAACCTCGCCGCCTGGTACTTCGAGTCGACCGACGGCGGGCCGCGCCTGGACCGCGCCGCGTTCGAGCTCGCCAAGACCCAGCTCTACGAGCGCATGGGCTGGGACCCGCAGCTCGGCTGCGTCACGCGCTCCAAGCTCGCGTCCCTGGGGCAGAGCGAGGTGGCCGACGGCTTGGAGGCGCTGGGGCTGCTGCCGAAGGCACGCTGAAGCGCCCCGCTCATGCCGATCGCCACAGCAGGAGGAAGTCGGCCGGAGACATCACCCGCGCGCCGCGGCGACGGTTCGGCGGGAAGTGCTTCAGGTTGCCGGTGACAAGGGCGTCGACCTGCCCGGCCACCGCGACCTCGAGCAGCGCAAGGTCGTCGGGATCGGGCAGAAGGACATCCAGGGGCGGCGCGACGATCCGCTCGCCGTTGCCGATGACATAGGCGAGCAGCTCGGCAAGATCCGCCCTGCGGAACTTGTGGCGCGGCCGGCTCACGAGCGCGCGGTACTCCAGCACGATGCGATCGTCGTACACGAGCCGCAGCACGTCGCCGGCGAGCCCGTCGAGAATCCGTCCTGGGGGACCGTCTGGCGTGAGAAGCCCGGACACCAGGACGTTCGTGTCGATGACGACCATCATCGCGTTCTTCGGGCGCGGCGGGCGGCCTTGATCTCGGCTTCGATCTCGGCCGGCCCGAGACGCGCAGCCCCGGTGATGACCGCGTGCTCGCGGATGCGGGAAAGCGCGGCCTGCGCCCGAGCCCGGCGCAGGGTGTGCAAGGCCCGTTCGAGGTCGTCGTCCTCGATGCGCACCATGAGAGCGCGCGGCCGTCCGTTGGAAGTGAGCACGAGATCCTCCGCCGCGAGGGCGCTCCAGACCTCGGCCGGCGTGTTCCTGAGCTCGCGGACGGTGATGAAGCGCATGTGGCCTCCGGCTGTGCACCAATACGGCTACAATATGGCCTACGCGCTGCCCCGTCAAGAGCGATGCTTGACGCCGCCCCTTGCCGGCCTAGCCTGCCCTCGTGCGAGAGCCGCCCGCCCGCGACGACCGCGCCGTCGGCCTCGGCCTGGCCGCGGCGAGCTCCGTCATCCTGGCCTACGAGGTGACACAGCTCCGCATCTTCGCCTACGCCATGAGCCCGGTGCTGGTCTACAGCGCGATCGGCATCACCATGCTCGGCTTTGGCGTCGGGGCCACGGCCGTCGCCCTCTCGGCCGGGCTGCGGCGTCTGCCGCTGCGGCCGGCGCTCGCGGCGGCCTGCCTTGTGCTGTCGCTGACGGGGCTTGTGGCGATGTTCGCGTTTGCGCGCTTCTCGCCGCAGATCGGCCTTGGTCCGAGCCGGGGCTGGCCCTTCGCCGCCGCCGCCCTGGCCGTCGTGCTCGCCTGCACACTGCCCTATGCCTGCGGCGGGCTCGTGGTGGCCCTGGTGCTGGCGCACCGCGCCGCGGCCGCCGGCCGCTTCTACTTCCTGAACCTGCTCGGCAGCGGCCTGGGCTGCTTCGCCGTGAGCTTCCTGCTCCGGCCGCTCGGCGCGGAGCGGATGGTCTTCGCCTTGATGGCCCTGGCGGCGCTCGCCGCCGCGCTGCTCGCGGGCCGCGCGGCGCCCCGCCTGCGGGCCGCCGCACTCGGTTTCGCGCTCGTGCTCGGGGCCGGCACGTCCCGGGCGGACCGGATGCTGCGCTTCTCGCCCGATCCCACCGACCAGCTCGCGCTCATGGCCGCCGCCTACCGCCGCGCCGGGGCAGGCGAGCCCGTGCGCGAGCACGCGGCCTGGGATCCGGTGGCCCGGATCGAGGTCCACTCCTGGCCGGGACAGGTCGCGCGCGTGCCGGCCCCCGTGCGCTTCAAGATCCTGACTCAGGACGGCGGGGCCGCGAGCCTGCTGCTCGCCGTGGGCGACGATGCGGAGCGCGGCGCCCGCGTCTTCGGGAGCACGGCCTACGGGGTGGCCTTCGGGCTGCGCCCGCGCGGCGACGTGCTCGTCATCGGCACCGGCGGAGCTCCCGACGTCCAGGCCGCGCTCTACCACGGCGCGCGGCATGTGACGGCAGTCGAGATCAACGAGTCGACGGTCAAGGCCGCAACCGAGCGCTTCGCGGACTTCCTCGGTCGCCCCCTGGAACGGCCCGAGGTCGAGGTCGTGTTGGCCGACGGCCGCAGCCTCGTGAGCCGCCCCTCCCGGCGCTACGACGTGATCCAGATCTCCGGCGCCGACACACTGACTCCGCCTTCGTCCGGATCGTTCGTGCTCGCGGAGGAGTATCTGTACACGGAGGAGGCATTCGCCGACTACCTGCGCGCCCTGCGGCCTGACGGGATCGTGTCGCTCCTGCGCTTCGCCCACGAGCCGTACCGGCTCGCGGCGCTCGCGGCGAGCGCGCTGCGGCGCCTCGGGATCCTCCAGCCCGAGCGCCACGTCGTCGTCCTGAGCCAGGCCCTGCTACGGGTGACGCTGGTCAAGCGCTCGCCCTGGACCGCCGCCGAGCTCGGCGCGCTCGATCGCACGGTCGCCGCAAGCGCGGCGGCCAACCGTGGCATGACCCTGTTGGCAACCGACGTGTTCGACGTGCGCCTGGGCGCCCCGCTCGGCTACCTCTACGCTCCCCACCGGCCCGGCGCCGATCCCGGCTACGCCGCCCTGCGGCACGCGCTCGGCGCTCGCCGCGGTCCCGAGCGCGTGCTGCCCACCGACGACCGGCCCTACTACTTCGCCGCCGAGTGGGTGAGCTACTTCCGGGGCCGCGCCCGGCCGGGGGCGGTCGCGACGCAGCTCGACCGCTACGTGGCATTCATGGCCGTGGTCGTGGCGGTGGCGCTCGGCGCCATCGTGCTGCCGGCCGCGCTCCGGCGCAGATCCGGACCGGCCCGGCGGCGCTTCGCCGCCGCGGTGTACTTCTCCGCCCTCGGGCTCTGCTACGCCCTGATCGAGATCGCCCTGATGCAGAAGGCGACGATTGCCGTCGAGCACCCCGCCAACTCCGTTGCGGTGGTGCTCGCCGCGCTCCTGCTCTCGAGCTCGGTGGGCAGCCTGGCCACAGATCGCTGGCGGCTCGCAGGGCGCGCCACGGTGCTCTGGGCAGCCGTGGCCATCGCCGTGCTGGGCGGCGCCTACGCCCTCGGACTGGACGCTCTGTTGCGCGCGTTGATGCCAGTGCCCTTCGGCCTACGCTTGCTCGCGGTCGCCGCGCTCGTGGCGGCCCTCGGCGCGCCCATGGGAGTCCTGCTGCCCACCGGCCTGCGGGCGCTCGGCCAGGACGACGATGGCGGCGCCGCCGCGGGCCTGGTCCCGTGGGCCATCGCCGCGAACGGCTTTGCCTCGGTGGTCGGGTCCGCCCTCGCACTCCCTGTCGCCGTGCTCTTCGGGTTCGCCGCCCTGCTCGCCACGGCGGCGGGGCTCTACGTGGTGGGCTGCCTTACGTTCCTCTGGCTCGCGCCCGCACGGCCCAGGTAGCCCCCGCATCCGTGATCTTCGCCGGCGACCGGGGCGCGCTCATCACTGGCGTTCGCAATGCGCGACAGCCACTGTGTTGATGCCTTGCATCGCGGGATCGACGGCGCGTCCCGCCCGCCAAGCGCCGCGCCGGGCGCCGGCCTTGCCATGTGGTCCCACGAAGAGGATGACTCCGGCCTTCGGCCTCCGTCGTTGTTCTCGGGCTGCCGTCCGGTCAAGCTGCGACGGCACTCTTGGCGGCAAGGGCCATCAGGCTTGCCTGCGCCTGTCCGCGCCGCCGATCGCAGCCAGCCGCACGGAATCATTCGGCCCGGTTTCCGACGAAGAGCGAGAAGTACACGCTGCCGTCCGGGCCCACGGCAATCGAGCGTGGGCGGTCCAGCGTTGCGTCCACGGCCGGCCCGCCGTCCCCCGAGGCGCCCGTGAAACCCCGTCCGGCGATGTTGCGAAGCATCCCGTCCAGGCCCAC
>JACQWT010000315.1 GCA_016209145.1 Deltaproteobacteria bacterium
ACCCGCCCGCGCCGCCCGTGCCGGGCGCGCCTGGCGCCGCGGGCGTCCCGCCCGCGGGCTTGCCCGGCGCCGTGGCGCCCGCCGCGCCCGGGCTGCCGGCGGGGCTGGGCGTGCGCAGCGGCCGATCCGGGCCCGCCGTTGGCTGGGCCGCCGGCGCTCCGACCCATCCGCACACCGCCAGCGCGGCGCCCAGCGCGCTGGCGCGCGCCCACGCGGCGCATCTCGCAGGTCGGTATGCGTTCACGCCTCCTCCCACCCGGCTCGTCAGGCGGCCGCGAGCGCGAGCGCGCCCAAAGGGCCGGCCCGGAGCGTACTCCTGTACGCGAGGAGCCGGCCCGCGGACGTAAGCCGCGATCGCGGCCGACTCGGCGAGCCGTCGTTGCTGGCGCGCAAATGCCGTGAACGGATTCGCAGGTCGTAGCTTGGTCACGGCAGCTCCTCGCCCGATGGCTCGGACGCGTCGTTAGCACGGCGCGCGGCGGCTTTGGAGCCTCGCGCGGGCGGAGCGGCGGTGGTGGGCTCGTCGGACGGCTCGCCGGGGCGCTCGCCCGCGCCCAGGCCCGGTCGGAGGGGCGCCGATGCGGCCGTAGGCGGCCCCGGCAACAGGGCCTGCGCGATGGCGACCGCCGCCAGGCTGAGCCCGACGGCGATGAGGAGCGCGCCCAGCGCGAAGCCGACCACGTACGCGATCGTGCGCTTGAGCAAGCCGGGGCGGGGCTTCGTCCCGCCGTAGCGATCGGAAAGTACCACTATGTCTACCCTGGGGCTCGGGCGCGCCTCCTACTGGATGTTGAAGTCGATGTTCATCGGCTTGCCTTTGCGCACGACCGACACCGTAAGATGGTCGGCCGTGCGCAGCCGGCCGTAGGCTTCGAGCGCCTTCTGCGGATCGGTGATCTCGAAGCCGTTGATGGATTGCAGCCGATCGCCGTTCTGGAAGCCCAACGTACCGAGCAAGGTCTCGTCGCGGATGCCGAAGAGGCGGATCCCCACCACCTTGTCCCCCTCTTTCTCCGGCACGATCCGGGCGGTGCGCATGAGCTGCGCCTGGTTCTCGAGGATCTCGTCTACCACCGAGCGCTCGACGTTGAACTCCGTGTCGCTGACCTTGTGGATCTTGGCCGCGAGCTCGGGTGGGATCTGCCGGCCGAAGCGCCGGCGTCCCGGGTCGTCGATCGGGCTCGACACGGGCCGGGCCGCGGCGGCGCCCGGCTTCGCTACCTCCCCGACCTTGAGCTGGCAGCGGCTCGCGTCCTTGGTCATCCAGACCCGGTCCCAGGCGAGGTACTGCACGACGTGGCCCCGCACCTCGTCGCCCCGCCGGCGCAGGATGGGCTTGCCGCCCTCGCCTTCGAAGGCCGCGAACGACCACTCCGGGTCGTCGGAGGCGGAGATGAGCAGCACCCGGCCGCCCAGCTCGCAGCTCGGATCGTCGAGCGGATTGCCCGCGGGCGCGGCCTCGGGCGCGATCTTGGGCGCTTCCTCCGGCTTCTCGGTCAGCGGCCCGGTCACGGAGTCGAAGGGGTTACGTGCCAGGATCGGATCCGCGCTGCGCCTGGCGCGTCCCTTGCCCGGCTCGGCGGCGTGCGCCGCAGTCGGAGACGCGACGGGCGCGCTGTCGCTCACGCTCGTTCCCACGAGCTCGCCGATGCCCGAGGCTTGCAGGTAGGCCGCGAGCGCTGCCAGCGCGCAGACGATCAGCGGGAAGAAGCGCTTGAGCTTCGCGTCGAGACCCATTGCTCCGACTCTCTAAACAAGCCAGATGCGTGCCAAACTCCGCGCCCGGAAACAACAGGTGATTCGGGGCCCCTCGGGGGCCCCTGCCGCCAATTTGACCAAGGCGCTCTCGGGGAGCGAGATCTTGCGACATTTTGGCAAGCGCGCTACTCGCTCTCCTCCACCTCGCCGATCTCGCCGAGCTTGCGATAGATCGTGCGCGTGGAGATCCCCAGCATCTGGGCGGCCAGGGCCTTGTCGCCCCGGGCGTGGCGCAGCGTCTCGCGGATCATGCGGTGCTCGATCTCCCCGAGCGGCGTGCCCACGCTGAAAGAGAGCGCGGTGGGCTCGGCCGCCGCGCGCCGTAGCGGCTCGGGCAGATCCTCGAGCCCGAGCCGGTCGCTCCGGCACAGCACGACGGCGCGCTCGATGACGTTCTCCAGCTCGCGCACGTTGCCGGGCCAGCCATAGTCGGCAAGCACCTGGAGCAGCTCCCGAGGCGCGCTCAGACGCGGCCGGCCGTTCTTCATGCAGTAGATGCCGAGGAAGTGGTCCACCAACAGCGGGATGTCCTCCTGTCGCTCGCGCAGCGGCGGTGCCGTCACCGCGATGACGTTGAGCCGGTAGTACAGATCCTCGCGGAAGCGCCCGGCCGCTACCTCGGCGCCCAGATCCTTGTTGGTCGCGGCCACCACGCGCACATCGGCCCCCTGCGTGTCGCCCCCGATCGGCTCGTACTCGCCCTCCTGCAGCACCCGCAGGAGCTTCACCTGCACGGCCGCCGAAAGCTCGCCAATCTCATCGAGGAAGAGCGTGCCGCCCGCGGCCTTGGCGAAGCGCCCCTCGCGGCGCTGCAGCGCGCCGGTGAACGCGCCGCGCTCGTGGCCGAAGAGCTCCGCCTCGAGGATGCTCTCCGGGATGGCCGAGCAGCCCACGGCCACGAATCGGCCCGAGGCGCGCGTGCTCTGCTCGTGGATGAAGCGCGCGATGAGCTCCTTGCCCGTGCCGCTCTCGCCCAGGATGAGCACCGTGGCGTTGGACGGGGCGGCCTGGGCCGCCACATCCAGGACCCGGCGCAAGCTCGGGCTCGATCCGACGATCTCGCGCCGGGTAAGCTTGCGGATCTCCTGGCGCAGCGAGCGGTTCTCGGCCAACAGATGCTGCCGCTCCGCGGCCTTGCGCACCGTCCTGACGATGGTCATGCGCTTCAGGGGCTTCTCGACGAAGTCGTACGCGCCCTCGCGCATCGCCTGCACCGCCGTCTCCACCGTCCCGTAGGCGGTCATCACCACGATCTCGGTGTCGGGCGACAGCTCCTTCAGCGCCCGCAAGAGCTCCAGGCCACCTGTGCCGGGCATCATCAGATCGGTCAGCACGACCTCGACGCGATGGCTGCGGCACAGCTCGAGCGCGGCCTTGGCTCCGCTCGCCGTGAGCACGCGCATGCCCTCCCGCTCGAAGATCTTCTCGAGCGACGTGACGTTTGCCGGCTCGTCGTCCACGACGAGCACCGTGGGCGCGCCTGGTCCCGCCGGCTCCCGCGAGGGCTGTGCCACCTTGTCCAACACGTGGACACTGTGGCGCGACTGCATGCCGGCGTCCAGCGCGGGGCTCAGAGCGGGTACCCACCAGAACCGGGGAGCGCCGCCGGATGAACCGCCAAGACGCCAAGGTCGCCAAGGAGAACAATCGGTTTCTTGGCGTGTTTGGCGCCTTGGCGGTTCGCTTCTCCGCCCGCACCCCCATTTCGGTTAGACACCCGCTCAGAGCCATCCCGCCAGATGGCGCACCGCCAGCACCACGAGCAGCGCGACGCCGAGCACGAGCAGGTACATCTCCGCGCGGCCCGGGCCGATGCGCCGGGCGAGATCGCGCGCCGCGCGACGCACGGCCGCGCTCTCCGACTCGCGGGCAAGCGCGGCGGCCCGGCGGCCCAGCAGGCGGAAATCGCCTGCCTCGAGCGCGTCGAGGAGCTCGCCCAGCTCCGGATCCCGCGGCGCGCTCACAGCTCCGTGGCGATGTTCCGGCCTGTCTTGCCGGTCGGCGGCTTGGGCTTGGGTGAGGGCAGATCGGGCTTGGCCGCCGGAGCCTTGGGCGAGGCGGGGCCCGGCGGCACCGGCTTCCACGGCGCCGCGGCCGCCACCGGCGCGGCGCTGGCCGCCGCGCTCGGAGCCGCGCTCGGCGCGGCGCTCGGAGCCGCGCTCGCCAGGGCGCCAGTCGACGCCGTCGGAGCCGCGCTGGCCGCGGCGCTCGGAGCCGCGGCAGCCGCCGTCTCGGTCGCCGCGGGCCCGTGCGAGGCAGCGGCTTTCGGCCTAGTGAGCATGTAGGCTCCCGTGCCACCGGCGGCAAGGACGGCGACCCCCACCACGGCGAGCGCGACGAACGCGCCGGAGCGCCTGGGCGGATGGGGCGTGACGCTCAGCCCGGCCTGGGACGCGGCCAGCGAGCCGGGGATCGGCGTGCCCCCGACCATCAAGTGCGGGCTCGAGATGCCCAGTCCGGGCGAGGACACGCCGAGCGACGGCACGGGGGTTCCCGGCACGGGGGTTCCGGGCACGGGCGTCGTGACCGGAGGGCTGCTCGGCGCGAGCGGGAACAGGCCCTCGGCCGCCACCCCGGCCGCGGCCGGCACGTCGGGCAGGCTGGAGCGACGCGGCGGAGGCGGCGGCGGGGGGCGTCTGGGCGCCCCCGCGGTCGCGATCAGAGCTGCGACCGGGATGGTCTCGACCTCCTCGGCCGCGTCTGCCTGCCACCCGTCGAGCGCCTTCTTGAACTCCTGTGCCGACTGGTAGCGTTCCTCCGGCTCGCGCGCCATGGCGCCGGCGATGATCTTGGCGAAGCTCTTGGGCAGGTCCGGTACGAGGCTCTCGGCCGGCTCCGGCGCCTCGAGCGCGATCTTGAAAAGCAGCTCGTTGAAGGAGCCGGCGTTGAAGGGCACGCGCCCGGTGATCGCCTGGTAGAGCACGACGCCGATGGCGTACAAATCGCTGCGTCGATCGATCTTGCCGCCCTTGGCCTGCTCCGGGGACATGTAGTACGGCGTGCCCATCACCGCGCCCGTCCGGGTCATGCTCATCTCGCTGTCAAGGGCGGAGAACTTGGACACGCCGAAGTCGAGGATCTTGACGAAGTCCTTGCGGCCGCCCTTCGACTTCAGGACGAAGATGTTGTCCGGCTTGAGATCGCGGTGGATGATCTCTGCCTCGTGCGCCGCGTCCAGCCCGTCGAGGAGCTGGGTGAACAGGGGGACGACCTCCTCGGGCTTGAGGCGCTTGTGGCGCTTGATGCGCGAGGTGAGATCCTCGCCGTCGAGGAACTCCATCACCATGTAGCGCTCGCCGCTCGGCAGGTTGCCCAGATCGAGCACCTCGACGATGTGCTCCGAGCCGATGCGGCCGGCGGCTTGCGCCTCGCGCTCGAAGCGCTCGACCACCTCTTTCTTCTCGGCGACGGCCGAGTGCAGGACCTTGATGGCGACGCGGCGCTTGATGCGCACGTTCTCGCCTTCGTACACCTCGCCCATGCCGCCCTCGCCGAGCAGCTTGACGATGCGGTACTTGCCCTCGATGACCTCGCCTGGCTGAAGTGCCATCGGTCCTGCCTGATCCTATGCTGTTCGCCCGCGCTTGGCCACCATCAAAGCTCGGTCATGATGCGCCGCCCCTCCTTCTGCTTGCCCTTGCCGGGGGGACCGCCCTTGTCGGCCTTCGCGGCCGGCGGCGGGGGCGGGGGAGCGGCAACTGCCGGCCGCGCGGTCGCCGGCGGGGCTGCCGCCGTGGCCTTCGCGACGGGCGCAGCGCTCGCCTTGGCCTGGGCCGGCGCCGCCGGCGCGCTCGGTTTGCCGCTCGCCGTGGGCGCGGCCGCCGCCGTGGCGGCCGCCGCCGTAGGGGCGGGCTTCTGCTCGGGCGCGCCGGTGTCCGCCGGCTCCGGCGCCGCGCGCCCGCCACCCGATCCTGCGGTGGCCTGCGCCGGCCGGCTCGGGATGATGGGCGCGGGCTCCTCGGGCGCGGCCGTCGCCGCGCCGCTCGGCGCCCGGCGCCCGGATGCGTTCGGCCCGGCCGGCTTGCGGCTGAGCCCGACGACGCCGAGGGTGATGGCGACGCCCAAGGCCGCGGCGGCCAGGCCGACCAGCGCGACCCGACGGCGGCCCGGGCGCGCGCCACGCAGGGCCGCGTCGAGGTCGTCCTCGCCTTCCGGAACCACATCCGCGGCAGACAGCTCGACCGGCTCCGCGCCGGTGGCCGCCCCCGCCAGCGGCGGTGCCGGCGCCGCCCCCGCCGGAGCTGGCGGCGCACCGGCCGGGGCCGCCGCCGCGGCTGGCGCTGCCGGCAGCGGCACCGTGGGCGGCGGGGGCGTCGGCATGGAGCGACGCGACGCCGGAGGCGGCGGCAGCGGCGTGGGGGGCGCCACATGGGCCGGCGGCGCGGCCGGCGCGCCGGTGTGGAGCCAGACCGAGAGAGCGTCGCGCAGCTCCGAGGCCCCCTGGTAGCGCTCCTCGCGCTCTCGGGTTATGGCCTTGCGGATGATCTGGCCGAAGCCCGGATCGAGATCGGGCACGAAGGTCTCGGGCGGCGGCGGCGTTTCCAGCACGATCTTGAAGATCAGCTCGTTGAACGTCCCGGCGTGAAAGGGAACCTGGCCGGTGATGCACTGGTAGAGGATGACGCCCACCGAGTAGAGGTCGCTGCGGTGGTCGATGTCGCGGGCGGCCTGCGCCTGCTCGGGCGACATGTAGAAGGGCGTGCCGAGCACCGTGCCGGCCTTGGTCATGCCCATCGCTTCTTCGACCGTGAGCGGGTTGAACTTGGAGATGCCGAAGTCGAGGATCTTGACGAAGTCCTTCTGGCCCGCCCGCTCCGAGAGCAGGAAGACGTTGTCCGGCTTGAGGTCCCGGTGGATGATCTGCGCCTGGTGCGCCGCCTCCAGCCCGGTCAGGAGCTGCTGGGCGATGGGCACGATCTCGCGCGGGACGAGCCGGCCCATCGACTTGATGCGCTGGGTCAGCGTCACCCCCTCCAGGAACTCCATGACCATGTAGTAGGACGTGTCGGGAAGCTGGCCGAGATCGAGCACTTCGACGATGTGCTCGGAACCAATACGGCCGGCGGCCTGCGCTTCCCGCTCGAAGCGCTTGACGGCGACCTCGTCGGCGACTCCGCGGTGGAGCACCTTGATGGCCACGCGCCGCTTGATGCGAACGTTCTCGCCCTCGTAGACCGAGCCCATCGCGCCGCTGCCGATCTCGCGAACGACGCGGTACTTGCCGTCGATAATCTCGCCCGTTTGCAGTGGCATGGCAGCGACAGAAGGGCAGGGGGCCGACGGATCTCGCCGGGCCGCCGCGGGGGCAAGCCTCGGCCCCCGGCAGGCGACCTCTGGGAGCGTAGCACGCACACCGCCGAGGGGTGTAGCGTGCGCGCTGACGGAGCACGCTTGCCGCGGCGGCCCGACGCGGGCAAGCCTGTGCGCGTGCATGTCGGGCTGGATCTGCTGTCGGTCGCGGCGGGGCTGCTGGACGGGCCCGAGGGCACACCCGGCCCGCAGCGGGTGGCGGGGGCGCGGGCGCTGCTGGCCCGGCTGCGCTCGGCGCGCGTGGGCGTGCTCGCGCACGCGGCCAGCGTGGATCGCCGCCTGCGGCACGCGGGGGCCGTGCTCGAGGCGGCGCGCGTCGTGCCGGCTCTGTGGTTCGCGCCCGAGCATGGCATGAACGCTGCGGCTCAGGACATGGTGGCCGTGGGCCACGGCCGCCACAGTCGATCTTCTGCGCCGTTGGTCAGCCTCTACGGCGAGTCGGCCGCGCAGCTCGTGCCGGCGCGCGAGCACCTCGGGGCCATCGACGTGCTGCTCGTCGATCTCTGCGACGTGGGCGCGCGCTACTACACCTTCGTCTGGACCGCGCTGCTCGCCCTGCGGGCCGCGGCGGCGGCCGGCGTGCACGTCGTCGTGCTCGATCGGCCCAACCCCATCGGCGGCCTCGCCTGCTGGGTGGAGGGGCGCTCGCAGCGATCGGGCTACACGTCGTTCGTCGGTCTCGATCCCGTGCCCATCCGCCACGGCTTGACCGTCGGCGAGATGTTGGCATTCTGCGCCGAGCGTGACGGGCTGTCGCTCGGCCCCGCCGGCGCGCTGAGCGTGCTGCCCGTGGTGGGCTGGGATCGGAGCTGGCTTGCCGGCTGCTGGGATCGCCCCTTCGTGCCGCCGTCGCCCAACATGCCTACGCCCGACACGGCGCTGGTCTACCCGGGCGGCTGCCTCGTCGAAGGGACCAACCTCTCCGAGGGCCGCGGGCAGACGCGGCCCTTCGAGGTCGTGGGTGCGCCGTGGCTCGACGGCGAGGGGCTCGCGCGCGACCTCGCCGGGACGGGGCTCACCGGCTTCGTGCCGCGGCCCGTCGGTTTCGTACCCACCTTCCACAAGCACGCGGGCCTGCTCTGCGGCGGCGTGCAGATCCACGTCACCGACCCGGCCGCCTTCCGGCCCGTGGCCACGTACGCGGCGCTGGTGGCGCTGGCGCGGCGGCAGAAGAGAGAGCGCTTCCGTTTCCGCACCGAGCCGTACGAGCTCGTCGCGGACATCCCGGCCTTCGATCTGCTGACCGGGTCGCCCGAGGCGCGCCTGGCCATCGAGCGGGACGCCGACGTGCTGGAGGTGGCGGCCCTCGTCGCGGAGCCGGATCCGGCGTGGCCGGAGCAAATGCGCCGGGCCCAGGAGCTCGCCGAGCGGGCGAGCTGGTGACGGGCGCGGCCCATTCGGCGTATCTTGGGAGCACTACGAGGAGCTGCCGATGGAGAACACGACGTACCGAAACACCGCCGGCGTCATCGCCGCTCTCGCGCTGGTGGCGCTCGGCCCCTCCGGCGCGTGCGGCGGGGGCGAGACCGGCGCCGCCCCGCCTACGACGAGCGGCGGGGGCGGAGCGCCCGCCGCCTGCCCCGCGGGCTTGACCCAGTGCGGCGCCGAGTGCGTGGACGCCAAGCTCGATCCGCAGCATTGCGGCGGCTGCGGCCAGGCTTGCCCCGAGGACCAGGTGTGCTCGGCGGGCCAGTGCGCCGTCGCCTGCCTGGGGGGCACGACCAAGTGCGGCGAGAAGTGCGTCGATGCGGCCTTCGATCCCGACAACTGCGGCGGTTGCGACAACGCCTGCGGCGTCGGCGCCCTCTGCTCGCAGGGCGAGTGCGGCATCAAGTGCCTGGGCGGCACCACCAACTGCGAGGGCCTGTGCGTGGACACGAGCCTGAGCCCGAGCAACTGCGGGACCTGCGAGGTCGCCTGCGCGCCGGGCGAGGTGTGCTCGGACGGCCAGTGCGGTCTGGAGTGCACCGGAGGGACGACCAAGTGCCTGGGCCTGTGCGTGGACACCAAGCTCGATCCGGCCAACTGTGGCGGCTGCGGCAACGTCTGCGGCGTGGGGGAGGCGTGCCTGGAGGGCGCGTGCGCGCTCAAGTGTACCGGAGGGACGACCAAGTGCGGATCATCCTGCGCGAGCACCAACATCGATCCGGCCAACTGCGGCGGCTGCGGCGTGGTTTGCCAGCCGGGGGAGGTGTGCTCGGCCGGCCAGTGCGGGCTCGCTTGCGTGGGCGGCACGACCAAGTGCGGAGGCGAGTGCGTCGATACGGAGTACGACCTCAAGAACTGCGGCGGCTGCGGCAAGGCGTGCCCCAAGGACCAGGTGTGCTCGGCCGAGAAGTGCGGCTGGGAGTGCGTGGGCGGCGCGACCAAGTGCGGCGACAAGTGTGTCGTTCTCGGTCTCGATCCGGCCAACTGCGGCGGCTGCGGCGCGGCATGCCAGCCCGGCGAGGTGTGCTCGGCCGGCAAGTGCGGCCTGGAGTGCGTGGGCGGCGCGACCAAGTGCGCCGGCGCCTGCGTCAACACGCAGAACGACCCCGCGAACTGCGGCGGCTGCGGCCAGCCGTGCGCGCCGGATCTGGTGTGCTCGGCCGGGCAGTGCGCGCTCGTGTGCTCCGGCGGCACGACCAAGTGCGGCGGCAAGTGCGTGGACACGGCCAAGGATCCGGCGAGCTGCGGCGGCTGCGGCAACGCTTGCGTCCAGGGCGAAGTCTGCTCCGCGGGCAAGTGCGGCCTGGAGTGCGTGGGCGGCACGACGAAGTGCGGCTCCGCGTGCGTGAGCACGGCCAGCGATCCGGCGAACTGCGGCGGCTGCGGCAACGCTTGCACCCCGGGCGAAGTCTGCTCGGCCGGCAAGTGCGGCCTGGTGTGCGTCGGCGGCACGACCAAGTGCGGCTCCTCCTGCGTCAGCACGCAGAGCGACCCCGCGCATTGCGGCGGCTGCGGCCAGCCGTGCGCCCAGGCTGAGGCATGCATCGCCGGCAAGTGCGCGGTGGTGTGCGGCCCGGGCCAGACCAACTGCGGCGGCAAGTGCGTGGACACGGCCAAGGACGCGGCCAACTGCGGCGCCTGCGGCAAGGCCTGTCCCAAGGATGCCGGGTGCGTGACGGGGCAGTGCGTCTACCCGGACAGTTGCATGTCGCTGCTCAAGATCGATCCGAGCCTCAAGGACAAGAGCGGCAACTACAACGTCGATCCCGACGGGCCGGGCGGCAACGCGCCGGTTCAGATCTACTGCGACATGAAGTTCGACGGCGGCGGCTGGACCCGGCTGCGGGTCGACCACCAGGTGCACGGCCAGAGCTTCAGCGACCAGACGGTGGTAAACCAGCAGGGCTTCGCCTACGCGCAGATCCTCTTCATCTACAAGTCGGGCAGCGCCACCGCCGGGCCCACCTACCCGGCCTCGCTGCCCGACTCGAACCCGTTGGGCTTCAAGCGGCCCAACAAGAACTGGGGCGCGCCGGAGAAGTGGAGCGCCTCGACTTGCGGCGTGCCGGTCGACACGTATCCGACGCAGTACTTCGACAAGGACTTCTACGTCGTCCTGGGCAGCACCAAGGACAGCTTCCAGGTGGCGACGCTGGAGGGCATGTCGAACTGCACCACGGGCGACAACAACGGGCCCGCGTACCTGGATCTGTACGTGCGCTGAGTCCCGATCCCGCGACACGGCCGTGACCGTTTGCCACCCCAAGCGGGCGCACGTCAGGATTGTGGCGGGTGCCGGGCGCCACAAGTCGCAACCTTCTCAGCAGGGTCGGACTTGTGGCGGGCCGAGGCGCCACAAGTCGCAACCTTGGCCGTTGGCTGGTCGGCCTTCCGCTCATCGGCCGCCGGCCCGTCGGCTCGCCGGCCTTCCGCT
>JACQWT010000316.1:0-3294 GCA_016209145.1 Deltaproteobacteria bacterium
CGAGAAAAGGGGGTAGCGGGATGACGCGCTTGATGACCTTGGTAGTGGCCGCCGGATTGGTCGTGGGCTGTGGCGCCAAGCAATCGGACGAAGTACCCGCTGGCGGCGCCTCGGGCGCCGCAGCGGCGGGGGCGCGCGCCGCACCGAGGAGGCCGGCACCGGGCTCGGCTCGCCGCCGCTGCGACCCGCGGCCGCCGCCGGCGGAGGCCCGAGGGCGGCCCGCTGCGCGCGCAGCACCGGGCGCTCGGCCGCGACGGCCGCTGGCTCGATCGCCTGCCCGCGCGGCGCGGCGTCGAAGCCGGTGGCAATGACGGTCACCTTGATCGCGTCACCCATGCTCTCGTCCACGCTCGCGCCCCAGATGATGTTGGCATCCTCGTCGGCCTGCTCCCTGATCACGGTCGCCGCCTCGTGGACCTCGCGCACCCGCATGTCCGGGCCGCCCACGAAGTTCATCAACACGCCCATGGCGCCGTCCACCGCGATGTCGTCCAACAACGGCGAGCTGATCGCCAGCTCCAGCGCGAGCCGCGCCCTGCCCTCTCCCTTGGCATAGCCGGTGCCCATGAGCGCGCGGCCGCGGTGGGACATGACGGTGCGCACGTCGGCGAAGTCGACGTTCACGATGCCCGGGTGAGTGATGAGATCGCTGATCCCCTTGACGGCCTGGTAGAGGACCTCGTTGGCTCGGCGGAAGGCGTCGAGCAGCGACAGATCCTGGTCCTCGAGCGCCACCAGCTTGTCGTTGGGGATGGTCACGAGGCTGTCGACCTGTTCGCTCAGCAGGACCAGCCCCTCGACCGCGAGCCGGGAACGGTGCTTGCCCTCGAACTGGAACGGCTTCGTTACCACGCCCACGCACAGGCAGCCCTCCTCGCGGGCGAGCTGGGCGACCACCGGCGCCGCTCCGGTGCCCGTGCCGCCGCCCATGCCGGCGGTGACGAACACCATGTCCGCGCCCGAGAGCAGCTCCTGCACGCGCGTCGCGTCCTCCAGGGCGGCCTTGCGACCGCGCTCGGGGTCGGCGCCGGCCCCGAGCCCGCGCGTCACGGTGGAGCCGATCTGCAGCTTGACCGGGGCGGGGCACCTGCCCAGAGCCTGCGCGTCCGTGTTGATCGCCACGAACTCGACGCCTTCCAGACCCGTGCTCATCATCGTGGTGACGGCATTGCCTCCCGATCCGCCGACGCCGACCACCTTGATGCGCGGCTCGTAGGTGCACTGCTCTTCCGCGAACGCGATCGAAAAGTCCATGATTGTCTCCCGTACTGCCAACCCTCAGTCCACGTCAGAACGCGGCGCGAAGCCAGCCAATCAGGCGCGCGCCCGGGCGCCGCTTGCCCTCCGCCGCCGGCTCGGCCACCGGCTCGGCCTCGACGGTGGCGGGAGCGGCGCTGGCCTCCCTCACCCGCGCACCGGCCAGGGCGGTGGCGCCGTACTGCACCAGGCCGACCCCGGTCGCGAATTGCGGGCCGGCGACGAGCTGCGTGATGCCGCGCACGCCCACCGGCAGGCCGAGGCGCACCGGCATCCCGAGGATCTCCTCGGCGAACTCGCTCATGCCCTCCATCAGCACCCCGCCGCCCGTGAGCACGGCCCCGGCCGAGAGCTGCTCCAGCAGGCCGGTCTCCTCGAGGCGGGCGCGAATGACCGCGAAGATCTCCCCGACGCGCGGCTCGATGATGTCGCCCAGGAGCCGCCGCGGCACGGTGCGCGCCGGGTGGCCCCCGACCCCCGGGCCCCCGATCTCGTCGTCCTCGGCCACCATCCGGCCGAGCGCGCAGCCCCAGTTGCGCTTCAGGCGCTCCGCCTCCCCCATGGGCGTGCGCAGCCCGGCGGCGATGTCCGCCGTGACGTTGTTGCCGCCCACCGGGATGACGCTGACGTGGCCGATGCCGCCGTCGACGAAGAGCAGCACGTCGGTCGTACCGCCGCCGATGTCGATCACGGCGACCCCGATCTCCTTCTCGTCCTCACTCAGGCACGCGCCGGCGCTGGCGAGCGGCTCGAGCACGACGTCGGCCACGGTCAGCCCGCAGCGCTCGGCGCAGCGCACGACGTTCTGCACCGGCGAGCAGGCCGCCGTGACGAGGTTGACACGCACCCCCAGGCGCACCCCGCTCATGCCGACCGGGTCGCGGATGCCGTCCTGGTTGTCGACGATGAACTCGTGAGGCAGGACGTGCAGGATCTGCCGATCGGCATCGATGGGAATGGCGCGCGCCCCCTCGAGCACGCGCTCGACGTCCTGCGGCGTGACCTCGCGGCCCGAGATGGCGGCCACGCCGTCCGACTGCTGGCAGCGGATGTGGCTTCCGGAGACACCGGCGTATACGGTGCGGATCTCGACGCCGGCGATGGTCTGCGCCGACTCGACCGCCTCGGCGATCGAGCGCGTCGTCCAATCGATGTTCGAGACGACGCCCTTGCGCAGGCCGCGACAAGGCACGTTGCCGACCCCCAGGATGCTGATCCCGTCGGCGTCCACCTCGCCGACCACGGCCGAAACCTTGGTGGTCCCGATGTCGAGGCCGACGACGATCTCGCTCGTCTCAATCTGGCTCTTCAGGGAGGGCATGGCTGCGTCGTTGGCGCGCTCGCTGCTCGGCGCGTAGCCCGGCGGACCCTGGCACGCGGTGGGGATACCGGCCAACTTTTGCGGGCCGTGGCGCTCACCCCATTCATTGCATCCTCACCACCACCCGCTCCGGGTGGGCATCGTTGTCCAGGAAGACCACGGCCGGCTGAGCCTGGCGCCGGGCCACCTCGGCGAGCACCCTTTCCGCCCGCGCCGCCTTGTCGCGGTAGGGTGGACGGCCGAGCTGGAGGGTGACGGCCGCGGTGCCCACGGTCGCGGTGACGCTCGCGTCGGCGCCGAGGTGCAGCTCCTGGACCGGGAAGCGCACCGCCAGGCCACCGCTTTCCAGGGCCTCCAGCGCCTCGATCGCCAGCCGCAGCCTCTCCGTTGCCCCCGCCCGGTCTCGGGCCACGAGCTCCGGCTCGATACCGGTGGCCACCGGCAGATCGAAGGGATCGCCGCTCTCGAAGCGCTTGAATGGCTCGCCGCGCCGGTCGACCAGGAACAGCTCGCCGCCGATGCTCGACAGGATCCGCGCCTCGCGCTCGACCACCGCGATACGGATCGTGCCGGGTAGCTCGCGTGACACGGTGGCGCGCTCGATCCAGGGGTCCGTCTGGATGGCCGCCTGCGCGTTCCGGAGCTCGACCGAGACGACGTTGGTGCCGAGCCCGATGCCCGCGCGCCGGGCAATCTCGTGCTCGCTGCGGCGCGTG